>JAEUJP010000163.1 GCA_016793725.1 Myxococcaceae bacterium
CCGTCCCCGGCATTCTCGCGTGCATGCACCCGCGTGAACCCCGCCACCCAAGACGCATCCTGCTCGCAGCGACACTCCTCGGTCTCTCTGCCGAGCTGCTGATCGACGACCAACCACTTGGCGTCTCGGTGCCCCTGCTCACCTTCAGCTTCCTCGCCGCGCTCGCCGCCCTCGCCGGCCCCGAAGGCCGCCACCGCGCCCGCCGCGTCTGGCTGCTCGCCGTGCCGCTGCTCGCCCTCGCCGGCTTCGTCGCCGTGCGCTCGAGCCCCGACCTCGTCGCGCTCAACGTGCTCGCGTGCCTCGCTCTCGCCGGCCTGCTCGCCCACGGCTTCAACGGCTCCATCGCCCTCGCCGACCTGAAGCTCTGGGAGCTCGTCGCCCGCCCCGTGCAGGGCTGGGTGCTCGGCCTGTGGGCGGCTCCGTCGGTCGCGCGCGCGTCGTTCGACGGCCAGCGCGCCGGCGCGCTCGTGAAGGCCCACGGCGGCTCCGTCGTGCGCATGGGCTTCATCACCGTGCCCATCGTGCTCGTCTTCGCAGGCCTGCTCGGCTCGGGCGACCCGCGCTTCGCGAAGCTGCTCGGCGAGACCTTCGTCTGGTTCTTTCGCCTGAACCTCTCGAGCTTCTTCTGGGCCGGCGCCGCGACCTTCGTCGCCGCCGGGCTGCTCGCCTACGCGCTGCGCCGCCACACCTGGGCCGGGCCCGAGAGCGTCGCGCCCGAGGCTTCGCCCTTCAAGCTGCTCGGCCCCGTCGAGGGGCTCGGCCTCGTCGGCGCGCTCGTCGCCCTGTTCGGCGCGTTCGCCGCCGTGCAGGCGCAGGGCTTCTTCGTCGAGCGCGCGAAGCTCATACCCGCCGAGCCGGGCATCGGCTGGGGCACGTACACGCGCGAGGGCTTCGTTCAGCTCACCGTCGCCGCGGCCCTCACGCTCGGGCTGCTCGTGCTGCTGCCCGCCGTCACGCGCCTCGCGGGCGCCGCCGACCGGGCCTTTCGCGCGGGCTCGACCGCGCTCGTCGCCCTCACGCTCGTGATTCTCGGCACCGCCGCGAACCGCCTCTTCGCGTGTGAAGAGGCGTACGGCTTCACGCTGATTCGCGTCTACGGCCACGTCTTCGTCTTCGCGCTCGGCGGTGTGCTCGTGTGGCGCGCGGCCACGCTCTGGGTTCAGCCGCACCGCTTCGCTGCCGGCGCGCTCGCCTGCGCGCTCGCGGGCCTCGTCGGCCTCAACGTGCTCGACCCCGAGCGCTTCATCGTCGAGAAGAACCTCGCGCGCTACGACGCCATCGGGCAGCTCGACCTGCCGTACCTGCTCTCGCTGTCGCCCGACGCGTTGCCCGCACTGCGCGAAGGCCTGGCGAAGCGCGACGCGCTTCAGGGCTCGCTGAGCCTCGCGTGCGCGCCGCGCAGCGACCTCGAAGAGACCGGCTGGCAGGCGGCGAACCTCGCGCGGCACCGCGCACGCGCGGTTCCCGAGCGCTGCGCCCGGTAGCTGCGTGCTACGGTCGCGCGCATGAAAATCGCGATGGTGGGTCTCGGCCGCATGGGCGCGAACATGGTGCGGCGGCTGATGAAGGGTGGTCACCAGTGTGTCGTGTCTGACCGTGACCCGAAGGCCGTCGAGAAGCTCGCGGGCGAGGGCGCCATCGGCGCGAGCTCGCTCGAAGACCTGGTGAAGAAGCTCGAGGCCCCGCGCGCGGTGTGGGTGATGGTGCCGGCCGGCGAGCCCACCGAGAGCACGGTCAAGCAGCTCGGCGCGCTGCTCTCGAAGGGCGACATCATCATCGACGGCGGCAACTCGATGTTCAAAGACGACGCGCGGCGCGCGAAAGAGCTCGAGCCGAAGGGCATTCGCTACGTCGACGCCGGCACGAGCGGCGGCGTGTGGGGCATCGACCGCGGCTACTGCCTCATGGTCGGCGGCCAGACCGAAGCGGTGAAGCACCTCGAGCCCATCTTCACGACGCTCGCGCCCGGCATCGGCACCATCGAGCGCACGCCGGGCCGCAAGCCCGACCAGGGCACGGCCGAGAAGGGCTGGCTGCACTGCGGCCCGCCGGGCGCCGGCCACTTCGTGAAGATGATTCACAACGGCATCGAGTACGGAATGATGCAGGCCTACGCCGAGGGCCTCGACATCATGCGCGGCGCGTCGTCGAAGAACCTCGCGCCCGAAATTCAGTACGACCTGAACCTCGGCGACATCACCGAGCTGTGGCGCCGCGGCAGCGTCGTGACGAGCTGGCTGCTCGACCTCACCGCGATGGCGCTGCAAGAAGACCCGAAGCTCGAGCGGTACACGGGCTACGTGAACGACTCGGGTGAGGGCCGGTGGACGGTGCAGGCCGCCATCGAAGAGGCCGTGCCTGCCGAGGTGCTCACCTCTGCGCTCTACACCCGCTTCCGTTCCCGACAGGAGCACACCTTCGCCGAGAAGGTGCTCTCTGCCATGCGCGAGAAGTTCGGCGGCCACACCGAAAAGAAGGGTTGAGCGCCCGGGTGAGATGAGCGACGACGAGAAGAAGAAAGACCCGGCGCTCGAGCAGACGCTGACCGACTCGCTGTCGTCGACGCTCGCGAGCATCAAGGCGCCGACGCTGCAAGACCCGGTCATCGGCGCGAACGTCGAGGGCTACGTCGTGAAGTCGCGGCTCGGCGTCGGCGGCATGGGCATCGTGTACGAGGGCCACCACGAGGTCATCGGCAAGCGCGCGGCCATCAAGGTGCTGCGGCCCGAGTACGCCGAGAACCCCGAGCAGCTGCAGCGGCTCGTGTCGGAAGCGCGCGCGGTGAATCAGGTCGGCCACCGCGGCATCATCGACGTCTTCGCGTACGGCCAGCTGCCCGACGGCCGCCAGTGCATCGTGATGGAGTACCTCGACGGCCAGCCCCTCGAGGACGTGCTCACCGGCCTGAAGAAGCAGCAGCAGCTGATGCCGCTCACCGAGGTGCTCGAGATTCTCGACGAGGTGCTGTCGGCGCTGAACGCCGCGCACGAGGCGGGCGTGGTGCACCGCGACCTGAAGCCGTCGAACATCTTCATGGTGCGGCAGCGTGACGCGCGCTTCGTGAAGCTGCTCGACTTCGGCATCGCGAAGCTGGGGGCGCTGGGAGGCTCGACGCCGGTGTCGCGCGCGAGCATGATTGCAGGCACGCCGACGTACATGGCGCCCGAGCAGGCGCGCGGCGCGGGCGCAGCCCCGACGATGGACCTGTACTCGGTCGGCGTCATCGCGTTCGAGATGCTGACGAACGTGCCGCCGTTCGACTCGGAGTCGGTGATGGGCATGCTCATGGCCCACGCCGAGGCCGTGCCGAAGAAGCCGTCGCAGCTGCGCAGCGAGGTGCCCGACGCCGTCGACGAGCTCGTGCTGCGCCTGCTCGCGAAGCAGCCCGCCGACCGCTTTCGCACCGCCGAGCACTGCCGCGCCGAGGTGGTGCGGCTGAAGGCGCACCTCAAAGACCCGACCGCGCCGCGCACGCTGCAAGACGAGGCGTACGAACCGTCGGTGCAGAGTGAAATTCTCGCGGTGTCGCAGGTGGTGCCCGACCCGCAGAAGAACAAGGCGACGCTGATTCAGCTGGAGGCGCCGGCGCCGGCGCCAGCTGCGAAGAAGAAGCCGGCCGCGCCGCCGGCCGCCGCGCTCGCGAACGAGACGCTCGTGCTGCCGAAGCGTGAGGCGGTGGCGGCGCCGCCGGGCACGTCGCAGCTGATTGCTCCGCAGCGCAGCCGCCTGCCGGTGTTCGTGCTCGCGGTGGTGACGGGCGGGCTGTTCGTCGCGGCGGGGTTCGTGCTGCGTGGCTCGGGTGAGCCGCCACCGCCCCCGCCGAAGCCGGTCGTGGTCGCCGAGGCGCCGAAGCCGAAGCCCGCGCCGCCGCCTCCGCCACCCGAACCGGTCAAAGCGCCCGAGCCTCCGCCACCGGAGCCCGAGCCGCTGCCGCCTCCGGTGGTGGAGGCGCCTGAGCCCGTGCCGCCGCCGAAGCCGAAGCCCGAGCCGGTGGTCGCGCGGGTTGCGCCGCCGCCGCCACCTCCGCCGAAGGCGGCGATTCAGGGCGCGGGGCTGCTCGGCCGCGTGAAGAAGCTCGAGGCGCGCATCGACAAGGCGCACCAGGGCGGCGCCGACGTGGCGCTGTACTTGAAGCAGGTGCAGCGCATTCGGCAGAAGCTCGAGGCGGGGCCGCTGTCGCAAGACGACCGCACGCGGGTGGAAGTGGCGCTCGACAGCCTCGAGAAGAGCAGCGACTACTGACGCCTGCTAGCTTCGCGCGCGATGACCGCACTCCTCGTCGTCTTCACGCTGCTCGGGCAGGCAGACGCGCCGCTCACGCCGCCGCCCCCGCCGCCGCAGGTCGAGCCCGAGCCGCTGCAGGTGCCGCCGCCGCCGCTGCCGCAGCAAGACGACGGCAACCCGCCGCCGGTGCGGTACGACCCGGGCGACGTGGGCAGCGAAGACACCGGCGAGCCGCCGCCGCACGCGTCGGCCTACGTCGAAGACCCCGACGCGCCGAGCATGGGCGTGCGCATCTTGGGCGCGACCGGCTTCGCGGCCATCGCGGTCGGCGCGCTCACCGTCGGCTTTCACTTCGTCGGCCAGTGCCGCACCGGCTTCGCGGGCGGCCCCGACTGCGTGCTCGCCGGCTTCGCGGTCACCGCGCTCGGCTTCGGGGGAATCATCGCGGGCGCCTTCGGAGGTCACCGCCTGTTCGGCGGCAAGAGCAACCTGGGGTGGACGTTTCTGGGCGCCGGCGCGGGCCTGGGCGTCGGCCTCATCGGCTTCTACGTGGGAGCCGTCGTCACGCAGCCGCGCAACATCGAGGCGTTCTTGCCGGCGCTGCTCGTCTCGCTCGTGGGCGCCGTGGGCGGCGCGCTCACGCTCGAGATTGGTCACCTGCTGATGGTGAGAGAGCTCAAGCGCGGCGTGCGCCTGGCCGCCGCGCCGATGATGGTGCCCGGGGGCGGCGGCTTGAGCCTGGCGGGTACGTTCTAGAGCTCGCGCGACATCAAGAGGCGGAGCTTGCCGCTCTTCTTGCTGACGACGGTCGCGACGGTGGTGAAGCCGTTGGCGCGGTAGAAGCTGACGGCCGAGGAGTTCGCGGGGTCGACGCGCAGCGCGATGGTCTTGCGGTTCATGTCGCGGGCGACCTTGAGGCTCTGGTCGAGGAGCTGGCGGCCGACGCCCTTCTTGCGCAGCTCGCTCTTCACGACGATGTTGCGCATGTACGAGGCGCCGGGCACGGGGCCGTCGCGCTCGACGGTGACGTAGCCGACGACGACGTTGTCGACCTTGCCGACCGAGATGTAGGGGCGGAGCTTGGTGAGCGCCTCCATCGACTCGGCGGGGGTCTCGCCGCGGTCTTTCCACGGGCCGCTCGACGAGCGCAGCTGCGAGAGCGTCTGCATCTCGTCGTCGGTCGGGGTGGCGAACTTCACGAGGCCGGTGAAGTCCCTCGTCGTGTCGAACGGCGGCACGGCCGGGGTCGTTGTTCCTGCTGGCTCCACCTGCTTGTTCGTCGTCAAAGCGTGACCTCCTCCACGAATCGGCCCACGGAGCTGATCCTAATCATCGTTACGAACAGTTCGCACCTGTGTTCCTGTTCCCACACCTACAGGCCCGCACAGGCCGACGGGTTTGCTGACGGACGCGATGCGATCGGGCAGATTCGGGCGCTGTGCAACTGAATCACGCTCAGCGCGAGCTGACCGTCAAGATCGTCTATTACGGGCCGGGCCTCTCGGGGAAGACGACGAACCTCCAGATGGTGCATCAGCGTACGAGCCCCGACGTTCGGGGCCGGCTGCTGACCGTCGAGACGCACGACGACCGCACGCTCTTCTTCGACCTGCTGCCCGTCTTCTTTTCGACGAGCTCGGGCTTCAAGGTGAAGGTGAAGCTGTTCACGGTGCCGGGCCAGGTGATTCATAACGCGACCCGGCGCATCGTGCTGCAGGGCGCCGACGCGGTCGCGTTCATCGCCGACAGCCGGCGCACCGCGGGCCCCGAGAACAACGCGTACTGGAAGAACCTCTACGAGAACATGCGCGAGAACGGGCTCGACCCCGCGCAGGTGCCGCTCGTCATTCAGTTCAACAAGCGCGACCTCCCCGACACGAAGAGCGACGCCGAGATTGAAGAGACGAAGAAGAAGGGCCGAGAGCCGGTCATCGGCGCCGTGGCGGTGCGCGGCATCGGCGTGCTCGAGACGCTGCACGCGGTGCTGCAGGTGGCCTACCGGTCGCTCGAGGCGCGCGCGAACCTGAACAAGAACATCGGCCTGTCGGAGCGCGAGTTCCTCACGCAGATTTTCGCGAACATCGACACGACGGGCACGGAGCTCGAGGCGGCGTACCCGGCGAAGAAGGTGGCGAAGTAATGGCGCAGACTCCGCCACGGGGCATCTCGATTCTGCAGCGCCGCCTGTCGCTGTCAGAGATGCTCGACGTGCCGGGCTTCACCGACGTGGTGAAGAACTTCGTCGAGCTGTACCGCATCGGCATCAAGGTGTTCGACGAGCGCGGCGCGAAGCTTGCCGACGTCAAGATTGGCAACGGCGACTTCTGCGGCTACGTCTTTTCGTTCGCCGACGGCCGCCAGCGCTGCACCGCCACCGTCGCCCGCGTGAAAGACGGGCCCATCGCGACGACGCACGGGGCGCGGCTGCCGGTGCTGAGCGACGACGACGGCCCGCGCGCGCGCAGCATGGTGACGGTGCCGTGCTTCACCGGCCTGCGCTACCTCATCATGCCGGTCACCTGGGAAGGTGACCCGATGGGGCGCATCGTGTTCGGGCCGTTTCTGCCCGAAGACCTGAAGGAGTTTCCCCAGTCGCTGCTCGACATCTCGTCGGGGCTCGACGTCACGAATGCGCAGGCGCTGGTCGAGAAGGTGCGGCGCGCGCCCGAGTCGGCGGTCGTGAAGGTGATTCTGCACTTCGCCACGCTGTTCGACACGATGGTCGCGTCGGGCCAGAAGATGTTCTTGACGTCGCAGATGCACGTCGAGGCCACGCTCGAGTCGAACCGCGACCTCGAGTCACGCAACAACCAGCTCGAGGCGATGAACACGAAGCTGAAAGAGCTCGACCGGCTGAAGTCGGCGTTCCTCGCGACGGTGAGCCACGAGCTGCGCACGCCGCTGACGAGCATCATCGGCTACAGCGAGATGCTCGCCGAGGGCCTCGCCGGCCCCATGAACCAGGAGCAGGTCGACTACGTCCGCACCATCATGGAGAAGGGCGAGACGCTGCTGAAGCTCATCTCTTCCATTCTCGACATCTCGCAGATTGAGGCGGGCAAGGTGCGGCTGGCGTTCGAGCCGGTCGAGATTACCGAGGTGGTGGCGACGAGCATCTCGTCGGTGAAGCCGCAGGCGGCCAAGAAGGGCGTGACGGTCGAGGCGAAGATTCCCGAAGGGCTGAAGGTGCGCGCGTTCGCCGACAAAGACCGGCTGCGGCAGGTGGTGGTGAACCTGCTCGCGAACGCGGTGAAGTTCACGGGCAAGGGCGGCAAGGTGACGGCGTTCTTGTCAGAGCTGGCGCCGCAGCCCGAGCTGAACGCCGAGGGCTACCGCATCATCGTCGAAGACTCGGGCGTGGGTATTCCGGCTGATCAGTTCGACAAAATTTTCCAGTCGTTCTACCAGGTCGACTCGTCGAGCACGCGCGAGTTCGGCGGCGCGGGCCTGGGCCTCTCCATCGTGAAGTCGTTCGTCGAGGGCCACGGCGGTGTCGTGCGCGTGACGAGCGAGATGGGCAAGGGCTCTCGCTTCTCGGCGATTCTGCCGCTGCAGCCGCCGCAGCCGTCGGCGTACGTGCCTCCGCCGCTCGCGCCGTCGAGTGCGGGCGAGGCCGACGAGCGGTTCTAGATTCGGCTGAAGCCTGCTAACAGCTCGGGGCACATGCTCCTCCTCGTGGCCGTGCTGCTGAGTCAGGCGCCGGAAAAAGTCGCCGGCGCCACGTTCGAGAAGACCAACAAGCCGTCGGGCCTGATGCCCGAGCACCAGCGCGTGACGGTGCCCGATTTCGGCAAGCTCGACGTCGTCAACGTCGCCGCGTGGGAGAAGCTGTTCGCCGTCGAGCCGAAGACCAAAGACGCGTGCGTGACGAAGAGCGCCGCCGACCTGAAGAAGGCCTTGAAGGCGAAGGGCGTGCCGGCCGCGAACAAAGAGCTGCCGACGCTCGGCTGCCTCGACGCGACCTCTTACTTCACGGTGCAGGCGCGGCGCGTGAAGATGGGCAAGGCCGAGGGCCTGCTCTACGTCACGCAGTGGTTCATCGAGCCGACGCTGACCAGCAACCGCGAGCTGCAGGCGTGGTTTCAGGGCTTCACCGCCGACGGCAAGACGTACGTGGTCGGCAGCGTGCCGGTGAAGGCGAAGGGCCTGCGCGACGACGGCGGCCCGCTCGTCAACGACACCGCCGCGTACCAGAAACAGCTCGACGAAGACGCCTCGATGTTGGGCAAGCTCGGCGCGGCCGACTTCGAGCCGAACCTCGACACGCTGGCAAAGGCGCTCGAGAAGGCCCAGCTGCCTTGATGCAGTAGAGCGCATCAAATCATCCCGTTCGCTCGCGGTTCATGCATCACGATGCATGAAATTCGAGCTTCGGCACAGACGAGCCCTTTCTGCGCGACGGGCTCGGCGCATTGGCGAACGAGCTGCGCACGCTGCCAGAGCGACTCGTGAAGCTGGGCCTGCCGAAGCAGACGCTCGTGAACGTCTTCAAGCCGTTCGGGGGAAAGCTGGTCGTCGCCTTTCCCAAGCTCGAGCCCGTCGTACCGCCCGACGAGAGCGAGGCGCAGCTCCGCGAACGGCTACGCGCATCACTGGCGAAGAGCCGCCGAAAGAAGCGCGCGGGTTAGCCGAATATAGGAGCCCAGCGGCGCCGCC
>JAEUJP010000191.1 GCA_016793725.1 Myxococcaceae bacterium
TCCGACTCCTGCTTCATGTGCGACGCCCCTCCCGTGGGAGCACGACGGTGAAGGCGGTGCCCTTACCGTGCTCCGACGTACACGTCACCGTGCCGCCGTGCGCCTGAACGATGGCTCGGCTGATGAAGAGGCCGAGGCCGACGCTGCGCCCGGTGGTGCTCGACTGCGTGCCGCGAACGAAAGGTTGAAACAACTTCTTCAGGGTGTCGGGCGGTATGCCGGGCCCGCGGTCTTCGACCGTGAGCACGACGTCGCGGTCTCGACCTTCGAGGCGCACCGTGACGCGCACGTCTTCGGTCGTGTGCTGCAGCGCGTTCGCGACCAGGTTGTCGACGACCTGCGCGAGGCCGTCGGGGTCCCAGCTCCCCTCGAGGTCGCCCGTCGCCTCGACGCGCACCTCGCGGTCGGGGCGCGTAACCAGCACCTCGTCGAGCTGCTCTTCGACCACCTGCTTCAGGTCGCACGCGCGCCGGCGCACCGGCAGCGCGCCGTTCTGGCGAATGACGTTGAAGTCGAGCAGCGCGTGAATGAGCCGCACCGCCCGGCTCGCCGAGTGGCGAATGCGGTCGAGCGCGCGCACCATCTTCGGTTCGTTGGTCGTGTTGAGCGCCGCCGCCGCCGACAGCGTGATGGCGCTCAGCGGGTTCTTGAGGTCGTGGCTCACCACGGCGAGCAGGTGGTGCTCGAGCTCGGTCTGGCGCAGCACCTCGGCGGCGAGCCGGCGACGTTCGGTCGCGTCTTGCGCGACGCACAGGAGCGACGTCGCCGTACCCGCCGGGTCGACGACCGGCATCGCGTGCAGGTCGACCCAGAGCGCGCGGCCGTCGGCGCGGCGCGCGAGCCGTTCGCTGCGGGCGTCTTCGCCGTCGCGTGCCCGCAGCAGGTCGCCGGTCACGTCGCCCTCTACTTCGGGGAAGAGCGCGACGAGGTTCTTGCCGATGAGGTCGGGGGGAGCGAAGCCGAAGACGGTGGCGGCGCCGGGGCTGCAGTGGGTGATGCTGCCGTCGAAGGTCAGCACCAGCGTGCACTGCGGTTGCGGCAGCACGATGTTGGGAACGGAACTCAACGGCGGTCGCGTTGCTAACGCGTTACCCGCGCATCGGGTAGCGCAGCGTCAGGCGGTTACGGTTCGGTAACTGCGCTCGGCGAGCTCGAACCCCGTGCTCAGTCAGCGGCCGGGCAGAAAGTAGATTTCGGTCGGGTACGCGTCGTCGGGCAGCTCGTCGATGCAGACGGGCAGGGTGAACTGGGCGCTGGTGCGGGTGAGGTCGCCGAACAGCAGCTCGTCGTCGAGCGGCACTTCGTAGGGCTTCGTGATGCGGGTCGCGTTGTCGGCGTCAGAGAGCAGGTCGCCGGCGGGCGAGAGCTCATCTAGATCGATCTCGACAGATACTTCGTCCGGCATGGTACGGCTCCCGACCTGACCCTTTGCCCCGCGAGGTCTAGCACATGCCGCCGTTGAACTTGAAAGGCCGCTACACCCTCATCACCGGCGCGAGCGCAGGCCTCGGCCGCGAGATGGCGCGCGACATCGCGAAGCGCTTTGGCGGCAACCTCGTGCTCGTCGCCCGCCGCAGAGACCGCCTCGAAGAGCTCGCGAAAGAGCTCGAGGGCCTCGGCGTCGAGGCCGTCTGCATCACCGCCGACCTCTCGAAGCCCGAAGACGTCGAGCGCCTGCTGAGAGAAGCGACCGACGGCCGCGACATCTACGCCGCCATCTTGAACGCCGGTGTGACCTACTTCGGCCGGCACCTCGAGCTGCCGCGCGAGACCGCCCAGTCGATTCTCGCCACCAACGTGCACAGCGTCATCGAGCTCGCGAACGGCTTCGTGCGGCACCAGCTCGACAAGCAGCTCGGCGGCGGCGTGCTGGTGGTGAGCTCGATGGCCGGCACCGTGCCGACGCCGTACCAGGCGCTGTACTCGGGCACGAAGGCGATGCTGAACACCTGGGGCGTCGCGTTCGGCGAAGAGCTGGTGGGCACGAACGTGTCGCTCTCGGTGTTCTGCCCCGGAGGCATCGCGACCGAGATGGGCGAGAAGTCGGGCACCGCGCGCAAGTACAAGAAGGGCGACGTGGGCATGATGGACGCCGACGTCTGCGCCCGTAGCGCCGTCGACGGGTTCGTGGCGCGCAAGCGCTTCAACGTGCCGGGCGTGCTCTACAAGCTGAGCGACTTCTTCGCGCGCTTCGCGCCGCGCGGCGTGCTGGCCTCGGTGCAGGCGAACATCTTCAAGGGCGCGCTGCTGCCCGAGGGGCAGAAGCAGTCATGAACCTCGCGCTGACGCTGCTCGGGTTCTGCGGCTTCTACGTCGGCGGCGCCGGAGCCGAGCTGTTCAACAACGCCACCGAGGTCGTGCTGATGCGCGCCGGCACGCGCACCGTGCTGTCGATGCAGAACAACTACCAGGGCCCGCCGAAAGACTTCGCGATGGTGGTGCCGGTGCCGGTGATTCTGCAGAAAGAGGCGGTGAAGACGCTGCCGCGCGAGGTCTTCAAGAAGGTCGATCAGCTCGGGGCTCCGCGCCTGGTCGAATACTGGGAGCAGGACCCGTGCCCCCCGCCGTACGACCCGAGGGTGGTCGAGAGCGCGGCGGCGGACGTGGTGGAAGAGAGGCTGGCCAGCGGTGTGCCCCGGCGCCGCCCGAAAGACCTCGGCGTGACGGTCGAGGCGAAGTTCGAGGTCGGCGAGTACCAGATTCTGATTCTCTCGGCGAAAGAGGCGACCGGGCTCGAAATCTGGCTGCGCGAGTACAAGTACTCGATACCGCCGAACGCCGCGCCGCTGCTCAAGCCGTACATCACCGGAGGGTGGAAGTTTTTCGTCGCGAAGGTCGACGTGTCGAAGGTGAAATTCGAAAACGGGTCCGCGGTCTTGTCGCCGCTGCGGTTTCACTACGACTCCGAAGAGTTTCGCCTGCCGGTGCGGCTGGGCCTCATCAACGCCGGCGCCGCACAAGACCTCATCGTCAGCATTCTCGCGCCCGAGCGCTACGAGCTGGCGAACTACGCGAACGTCACGATTCCCACGAACCTCACCGTGGCGCCCGAGGCGAAGCCGCGCTTCGGCGAGCTGTACGCCGCGCTGTTCGACGCCACCGTGGCGAAGAACCCGGGCGCCGTGGTGACCGAATACGCGTGGGCGTCGAACACGTGCGACCCGTGCCCGGGGCCGACGCTCGACTCGAATGACCTGCTCACGCTCGGCGTCGACGTGAGCTCGAGCGCCGAGGTGTCGATGAAGGGCCAGCGCCCGCTGCCCGGCGGGAAGAAGGTGGTGTCGGCGCAGCTCGCGCAGCAGCTGCAGAGCGGCCTCACGCTGACGCGCCTGCACGCGAGGTACACGCGCGAGTCGCTGGGCGAAGACCTCGTGTTCCGCGCCGCGAGGCCCATCGTCGGTGGGCGCGACACGCCCGACCCGCAGGGCCGCATGGTGCAGGGCTCGAAGAGCGGGCCGGTGAACAACTTTCAGGGGCGCTACGCGGTGCTGCACTGGTGGGAAGGCAAGGTCGAGTGCAAGGAGCCCCGCCGCGGCCTGTGGGGCGGCTACTCGGCGCCGCAGCCCGCGGTCGACACGGCGTTCGTGAAGCGGGGCGACGTTCAGCTCGAACAGCTGGTGACGCAGAACGTGCCCGAGCTCGAGCTGAAGACGAGCGCGAAGCGGCCGTAGTCCTGGTCAGTGTTTTCGCTGCGAGCGGATCAGCTCAAGCTCGACAGCGGCGCGCTGGTCTTTCGGTCGGCCCATCGCGCGCTTCGACGCGATGAGTTGATCGAGCGAGATGACGAGCAGGTCGAGGTCGCCGAGTCTGATCTGCTCTGCGTGGCGCCGCACCTCTTCGAAGCCGCCGACCCCCGTGAGCTCACCGAGAAAATCGACGACGCCGAGCGAAGTCGCGACGTACAGGTTGCGGTTCCCGACGATGTACGCAGGGTCGTCGGGCAGGGGCAGCCGGTCTGGCCGCATTCGCTGCCGCGGGTCGAGCCCGCGGAGCGCGCCCAAAATTCGCTCGCACGTCACCGCATCGAACTTCACGCAGACGTCGAGGTCGTACGTAACGGTCGTGGTGCCGTGAACCGTCGCGGCCATGCCACCGATGAGAACGAAATCGACCTTCGCGTCAGCGAGCCGCTTCAGCAGGTCGAGTAGAGGCGACGTTGTCATCGAGCTTGCGCCCCGCTTTCTGGAGCGCCAGCGCGAGCTCACGGGCTCCTTCGTGCAACAACACACGCTGTAGCGGCGTGAGCGTCTGCAGGTACTCGAGGAGGTTCACGTCGACATCGTCGATCGTTGCCTCTGGCAGCTCGGGCTCCACGCTCGCAAGCTAACACACCCCGTCACGCCGACTGGTCGTCGGAGTCGTAGTCGTACGACCGCCGCGTGTTCGGCCAGCGAATGTGCTCGAACGGCTGCACCGAGATGGTGAGCACGCCCTCGAAGCCGAGCGGCCGCCCGAACGCCGGCGTGAGACCGCTGAGCTCCAGGTAGACGAAGCGGGTCGTGAAGCGGGCGCCGAGCGCGCCGCGCAGCTGCGCCTGGTGGCCGGCCGTGACGCGCACCTCGGCGGTGAGCGAGAAGAAGCGCCACATCGTCGCGCTGGCTCCGACGGTGGCGTCGAGCGCGGTGCCGAAGAGCCACGCGCCGTCATCGGCCCGCTCGTAGAAGCCGGGCGTGACCGCCGCATGCGCGTGAATCGCCCAGCGGCTGAACGTGTAGAGGGCCTCGACGCCCGCACTGCCGCCGGCGCGACGGTTCACGCCGAAGGTGGGTAAGAGCGCCTGCATGTTGAAGCTGAGCGCGAGCTGGTCGAGCTCGAGCGGCGCCTGAAACGCGATGCCGAAGCGCAGCGGGCCCGGCTGGTCGAAGCTCACGAACGCTTCGGCGCGCTTGCGCGAGCGCCACGAGAAGAAGGCCGAGCCGGTGAACGCCGGGCCCTGCTGAATCGTGCCGCTGATGGCGGCTTCGGTGCGCAGGCACGCGCGGTGGGTGCCCGAGGCGCGCAGCGGGCCGTACAGCTCGGGCGGCATCTCCCACGTGAAGCAGGGCGCTTCACTGTCGAGGAAGTCGTCTTCGATCGCGAATGCCGGTGACGCGAGGAGCAGCGTCAGGACGACGGTGGGGCTCGCGCGCACGCGTGCGGCAGCGTAGCGCAGCGAGGGTGAGAGAAACCTCTCGTACCAGCGCACCAGCGCACCACCGGCCGCAGGCCGACGCCAGGCAGCAGGTCGTGCCGACCGCTCGTCAGCGCCGCTAGACGGCAGCCGACGCGAGCCGCTTCGATGGAGCGTTGGTCGCACAGGGCTGGGCCGGCACGGACACTTGTACAGTCTTCAGCCCCCCGACCCTCGGAAGCAGTGGGCCTGATCCGATTTTGTGGACACCAACGAGGAGGATTATCCGGTGACCATGGATGACGAAGAGAAGCCCAAGAAGCCTGCGAAGAGGCAGAAGGTGAAGCTGCGGCAGCCGGCCGTCGAAGAAGAACCCGGGCTGGCGATCACGCCC
>JAEUJP010000201.1 GCA_016793725.1 Myxococcaceae bacterium
GTCTACCTCGAGCTTCGGCCGCGCTGACCACACCTCGCTCGCAGTTCTCCACCCCAGGCTTCGGCGCGGCAGCGAGCAGTTCCAAGCGTACTGCATCCGTTCGACTTCTTCGCCGAGCTCTCCCAGCGCGAGCGGGCCGCATGTATTCAACCAGGCGCGGTGCTCGCGGTTCTGCCGCTCGAGCTGCCCGTAGTACTGCGGGTACCGCGGTGGCCCGTAGAGGATGAGCACCTGATGGGCGTCGCAGAGCTCCTTCACTTCAGGCGTCCGGTGGCAGGCTGCGCGGTCCAGCCGGTACACCAGCGGCGCGCCGTTGAGCGCAATGTCTCGTTCGAGCACGCTCAGTACAGCTGGGCTGTCGTACGACTCGCTCACGGCGACGACAGTTCTGTACGGCACGCTCGCGTCAGCCACCGGCAGCACGAAGCCGCCGCTGATGTGGACTCCGTCGAAGCCCCGCACCACGCCAGGCACAGTGATGCTGATGCGCGTGCATGACTCGATGCGCTCTCGCTCCAGCGCGGTGAGCGTCTCGGCCTTCACCGCGGCCGCGACGCGGCGGCTGAGACCAGGGACTCGATGCGAGAGCGCGTCGGCGCCGATCAGCCCCCGCATCTCGCGCACCACCTGCTCGCCGGCGTCTCGGTGCTCGGCGCTCGGCGCCTGACGGCCAGGCCCGCGGCAGCGCACGAGCGGTTGGCCTGCGCGCTCGCGCGCCGCGTATCGGCGCAGCGTCGAGGGGCTGCTCGCCACGAGCGCGGCGGCGAGCGGGAGCGCGAGCCCGAGCGTCGTCATCGCTCGAGCTCCTTCCAGCCGCTCGTGTGCTTCGCCGTCCGGCTCGTCGCGCTCACTGCTCTTCGCCTCCGGGCTCGGTTCCGCTCCGGCCTGGCGACCTCGCAGTCGCAGCTTCCCCGTCACCAGATCGCTCGCCACGTTCAGCAGCCGGTCCACTGTGTCCACCCGGGACTTCAGCCGACCGTTCTCCTTCTTGAGGCGCTCCAGCTCCGCTTCGAGCTCCGCCTCGCGCGGAGGTTTCGGCCTGCGGCCCTGCTGCCTCGGCGACAGTCCCTCCAGCAAGCCGCTCAGGCCCCGGTGCATGAGCGTCTGAAATCGGTTTCGAGACAAGCCAACTCGGCTCGCCGCCTCCGTCACCGAGAGCTGGCCCGCTAGCACGGCCTTCACCGCTTCGTAGAGCGGCTCCAGCTCCGGCGGCACCTCGGGGGCCTTCTGGTAGTCGCTCTGCCGCTTCGGCTGCTCGTCGCTCATCGACTCCCCCAGGGGCGTTCTCGCCCGCGAGCTTGCGTGGCCAGCTCAGGGGGTGCTCGCGCCATCCCTGCTCGACGTCGAAGGTACCGCCGCCAGCGGCGGCGTCGAGTTGCTCGTCGCCGAGCTCGTCGAAGCGCCGGCCCCAGGCCTCGTCGAGGAGGATGAGCTCGTCTTCCTCGGCCGCCCTCGCAGCGGAGAAGCCATCGGCCCCTTCTTCACCAGCTTCTTGGTGAGGAAGAGCAGCCGCTCCGCGCGCCGCTTCTCCTGCAGCAGTTGCTTCACCTGCGCCTCGAGCTCCGAGATTCGCCTCACCATCCCGTCGGCCCCCGGTGTTCCGGTCAGCTCCGCTCCCGGCGCCAGCGCGCGCAGCATCGCCTGCAGCGCCTTCGTCTCGAGCTGGTAGTACGTGCCGCGCGAAATCTTCGCGTCGGCTATCGCGTCCGTCACCGCCAGCTCCCCCGACAACACGCGCAGCACCATCACCGTCCGGCGCCGCGCCATCTCGTCGAGGTCCTGCTGCTGGCTGAGCCACTTCGGAGTCGGCCGCGCTCGGTGCGCTCGGCGTGAATCTGGCTTGGTGGGCTTCATCGTGGCTCTCTTTCGGCAAGTGAATGGTTTGAGGTTGCTCGTCTCCCAGCTGCACCCGCAGCCCGCTGCCTGACGCGGCGATGGAGACGTCGCGGTCTCCGAGTCGGCCCACCAGATAGAAGGGCTTCACCGGCGGCTGCTCGAGCGCGAGCCGCAGCGAGTTGTCGGTGACGTTCTTCTCGATGGCCTCTCGCACCTGCGGCGCAGCGCGAAAGAAGCGGTCCGCCGGCACGAGTCCTCCGATGCCTTGATGCGGCCGTTTGAAGTTGTAGGCCTGCACGAAGAGCCCCATTCGTCGCTCGCAGTCGGCGAAGTCGGAGAACACCGTGCGTGAGAGGAATTCTTCCCACAGCGTCTTCCAGAAGCGCTCTGTCTTGCCGAGCGTCATCGGGTGCTGCGGGCTGCTCTTGATGTGCCGGATGCCGTACTGCTTCAAGAGCTGCTCGAAGGCCGTCTCGCCGCGCCACGCCGTGTACTGGCGGCCGTTGTCGGTCAGCACCTCGCGCGGCACGCCATAGGCCGCGACGCCGCGCTCGAGGCCCTCGATGACGAGGCTCGCCTTGTGGTGGTGCGCGAGCACGTGCGAGACGATGAAGCGCGAGTTGTCGTCGAGGAACGCCGTCACGTAGAGCTTCTGGTGACGTCGCAGCCAGAATTCGAAGATGTCCGACTGCCACATCTGGTTCGGCTCGGCCCGCTCGAAGCGGCGCTCGGGTGGCGGCGCCTTCGGCACCGTCGTCGGATGCTCCGGCAACAGCCCCTCGTCGTGCAGAATTCGCCGCACCTGCGTCGGTGACACGCCGAGAGCCTCGAAGCGCTTGAGGCTGTCGGAGATTTTCTGCGCCCCGAAGTACGGGAAGGCCCGCTTCAACGCGACGACGGCGTCGCGCGTCGGCCCGGTCGTCGGCCCCTTGGGCTTCGGGCCCGGCTTGGTGATGCCCAGCCCCGCGTCGCCGAGCTTCCGGTACTTCTCGAGCCAGGCCGCCATCGTCTTGTCCGTGATGCCGAACACCCGCGCCACTGAGTACGGCGTGAGGTGTTCTTCGATGACGCCCTTCACCACGCGCAGCCGGAACTGCGGCGTATAGCCACGACCATATGCGCGACCCGTCTGTCGCCGACGGGCTGTGCCTTTGCGTTTCATTGTCCCTCTTCCTCTCGCTGTGCCCGACGGGCTTGATGCGGAGGAAGGCGCTATGGATTTCGGCGCTAGGTCAGCCGCTCATCAACTGGCGCGCACGACAGGCAAGAGCTGAGCGAGCGCACGCTTTGAGGTGGAGCGCCGTCTCGTGCGCTCGGCGCGCTGCGCTGATGGGCAAACTCGTCGTCCTGCACGAGAACGCGACGAGCGACGACTCCGCGCAGTCGTCGCATCGGACCTCGGTGACGCCTCGTGCGAGGTCCACCGCAGCCCATGAACATTCGCACCTCCTCGTGCACTCGGGGCCGGCAGGCGCGTCACACCACGAGCGGCCAGCCCTCACGGAAGGCCTGCTGCGCCGTCGAGAGGTCCGGTCTGCGGCGCCGGTAATCGCTTCGTTCCGCCCAGCACGTGCAGCAGCGCCCGGGCGACCGCAAACAGGCCGTTGACCGGGGCTCCGGCCTTCGACTTCCGGTCGGTCGCAGGTACTTGCTCTGCGTCCCCGGCGCGAGGCTCTTCAACTTCAGATCCAACGCAATCTCTGTCGCACGGTTCACCCATTGCTTGCTCCTTGTGGTTGGTGGTTGCCGAGCACCGGGTCCATCTGGCGTCTCGGTTCCACCAGGTTCGGCGAATCAGCGTCGCTGCTGAAGCGCGGCGCTCACGCCACCATCAACTGCCGCCGAAGCCCCTCTCGTCGCGAAAAACCGGGAGCGCAGCGACCCGTGGCGCCGCCTCACCGGCGGGTGCGCAGCGCGTCGACGGTCTCTTCGAGCGTCTCGCGCATGCCGTAGCGGTACCGCCACGCCGGGTAGTCGGCCTGAAAGCGCCGCACGTCGCTCACGGAGCACCCAGGCCGAGCTCGCGGCCCTGATGAACACCGCCTTCCCGCCAGGGCGAGACTCGAGCCGCGTGCGCGTCGACGCCCTGCTGGGCGGCTGAGCGAACGGGCCCGGGCTGGCGCCGCGGGTCACGGCCCCTGGCGCCCGAGGTCATCGTCAAGGTGTGGGAGCTCACGACATGGTGTGCCCATGAAGACACTGCCCCTGAAACAACGGGTCGCGATGACGCTGAGCGACGGGAAGCTCGACCGAACCGAGCTCACGGAGCTGAAGGGCCGACGCGAAGGAGCTGCGCAAGACAGGGCAGCCCGAGGCGGCGAAGCTCATCGACGCGCTGGTGGCAGAGCCGCGGCGCGGCCTCGTCGAGCAGCTTGGCGTCGCGCTCCAGCCCGAGAAGCACGCCCTCGACGCGCACAAGGCGCTCGCGAACGCGGCCAAAGAGGGGCTGGGCTGGCTGTGGCGCCCCTCGACGCTCGACCCGGCGGAGCTCATGAAGAAGTGGGACGAGAAGGCCCCGCCGATCGCCGAGGCGCTGTTCGACCTCGCGCGGCTGAGCCCGGCCGAGCGCTCGGGGCCGCTGGCGATGCTGGCCGTACAGACGAACGCCGAGAACCTCGACGTGGTGCTCGGCGCGATGAGCGGCCACTTCGACCGCGAGGTCGACGACCACCGCGACGAGCGCCCGACGCCTGAAGAGATCATGGGGCCCGCGAGAGCCCTGCTCTCGAACCTGAGCTTGCCGTTCACGAAGACGCTCGAGGGCGTGATCGCCGCGGTCGAGGCTTCGAACCCCACCCAGCTGCGGCGCGAGGCAGCGATCGCGCAGCTGCTCGACGGCGCGCTCTCGCACTCGGGCAGCGAGCCCGAGGTTCGGCAGGCGGTGCTCGAGAACCTCGGCGCGGCCGGCCCCGACGCGGGCGTGCTGCGGCAGCGCGCGATCGAAGCAGCGGGCGGCGCGCTGACCGAGTACCTCTCGACGCTGGCGACTCCGCGGCGCGACGAGGCGTGGCACCCGGCCGTCGCCCAGATGATCTCGGCCCGCGTCGGCGCGGTCAAAAACTCCGCCGAGGCCGACGCGCTCGCCGCGTCGGTGACGCACATGCCCGGTGGCTACGCCGCCCGCGCCGAGCTGCTCGACGTGCTGGCGAAGGTGCCGGCGAGCCCGGTGGCGATCGCGAAGGCGCACGATGCGTCTGACTGGTTCGAGTACACGCGCGCGAGCGACCCCACGCCGCCGCGCGACTACGTCGAGCAGCTGCACGCGGCGGTCGTGAAGACGCTCGCCGGCGCGACGACAGAGCAGCGGCGCGAAATTCTCGAGGTGATGGTCGAGCGAACGAAGTGGAGCGACAGCGGCCCCGAGCTGGTGAAGCTGCTCACCGCCGAGCGCCTGCTGCCGCGCGAGACGGTTCAGAAGTTCATCGACGAGGCCGGCCGCACGGCCACGCTCGAAGTGCGGCGCGCGTTCGACGCTGCCTGGCCGAAGTAGTTTCAGCCGTCGGTCGCGTGGCACGAGGTCGCGGGCCGATTTGACCCTTCGGCGCGCGGTGCTCTAACTGCACGGGCGAATGTTGAGCCTCCTCCTCGGAGCGCTGATCGGCGCGGCGCCGTCGGATGCGGGGCCGACGGGAGAACCGCCCAGCCTGTCGGCCGTGATGCCCGAGCTGAAGGTCATCAGTTCGACCGAGCCGGAGTTCGTGAAGCACTGGGGCCGCGCCATGACGGAGCTCATGGCCGCGCTCGAGCGCACGGATCACGCGCGCGCGCTCGCCCTGGTGGACGGGTTGTACGAGGAGGTCGGCCGGCTCCGCGCGGAGGCACCGGTGCAGACGCAAATGGGGTGGCGCCCTGAGGTCGCCGCGGCCCTGGAGCAGCCGCTGCCGGTGCACCTGACGATCTGCACCGGCCCGCTCGTCGTGAGCTGAAACAGGTAGCGCATCGGCGTGCGGCACGCGACACGACGGCACCTGGGGGGCTTGGGCCCACTTCGAGCTGCCGCCGAGCTTGTGCCCGGCGAAGCACTCGAGCCCCTGTTCGGGGAGCCGGTCGAGCGTCTCGGGGTCGACGTCGCCGTGCCCGTCACGCTCGATTCACTCGACTTCGTCAAGGTCACGTACTGAGCCCTCAGGGGTCGCCACCACACCGGCCGCGGCTCGCCGGCCCGGCTCACGCTCCGAGCTGCGCGCTGAGCCAGGCCCGGGCGCTGCGCCACTCCTTCTCGACCGTGCTGGTCGAGACCTCCAGCGCCTTCGACACCTGCAGCACCGTGAGGCCGCCGAAGAAGCGCAGCTCGACGATGCGCGCCTGGCGCGCGTCGAGGGCTTGCAGCTTCGAGAGCGCCGCGTCGACCGCCTCGAGATCGAGCTGCTCGGCCGCGCCCTCGAGGGCGAGCGAGAGCGAGACGCGCTCCCAGCCGCCGCCGCGCCTCGCCGCCTTCTCGCGACGCACGCGGTCGACGAGCACCTGCCGCATCGCCGTGGCCGCGACGGCCGCGAAGTGCTCCTCGCCCGTGAAGTGCCCTTTGCCCGCCAGCTTGAGAAACGCCTCGTGCACGATGCTGGTGGGCGCGACCGACGCGCCCGACGCCGACAGGTAGTACCTCGAGGCCAGCGCGCGGAGCTCTTCGTAGACGAGAGGGAGGAGCGCTTCGGTGCTCGAAGAGTTGGCCAACGGCCTGCTGATAGCACACCGGCGACGCTCCCCTCACGGCGCGGCGGGTCGCAGCGGGCCAGCTCAGAACACCGCGCACAGGCACGTGTACGGCCCTCCGAGGGGCGGCATCGTGCCGGGCGCGAACGTGCAGTCGCTGATGAGGGTCCCGATCGTCAGCTTTCCCCCCAGGCAGGTTCCCTGGAAGCCGCCCGTGGCTTGAGCGCAGTACTGACCGCAGCTGAACTGGCCGCTGTTGCCGGTCTTGACGCGAATGCTGATGCCGTTGAACACGGCGTTGCCGGTGGCGACGATGTCGCCGGAGGTGAAGATGCCTCCCCCGGTGATGATGCCTCCGCTCGCCGTCAGCGTACCGTTCACCGTCGTGCTGCCGGCGGTCAGCGTGCCCGTCGTGGTGATGTCGTTGGTGCCTGCGGGCCCCACCTTCTGCTCGAGCCACGTCTTCAGCTGCTGGAAGTTGCCGTTCACGGCGCTCGCCATGGCCGGGGCTCCCGGCGTGAACGTCGTCAGCTGCGCCGACGCCACCGAGGGCGCGACGATCGCCGCGCCGACCAGCGCGACCAGCGCCGCGGCGCCATGCCAGCGCCGGCGACCGGCCTGCCGCTCGACGGCCCCGGTCAGCCCCGAGACGAGCCGCGCGCGGTCAGCCTCGACGGTCGCCGCCTCGACGCCGTGCCGCTCACAGACCTCGCGAACGGTGAGCTCGGCCGAGAGCAGCTTGAAGAGATCGTTCAGGTAGGGGCTCATGGTGGCTCAGGTCTTGATGAGGTAGCGCAGCGTCAAGAACGGCTGCAGGTTCGTCACGCCGTTCGCGCCGGTCGGGCCGGTCGAGCCGCCGTGGTTGTGGCTGCCCGCAGGCGCCGTGCGAAACGCCGAGCCGTCGAGGTTGCCGCTCCCCCGCGTGAAGCCGTCGTTGCCGTTGTTGCACGTCGAGTTGTTGCACGCCGACGTGAGGGTGTGCGTGTGGCCCGGGTCGCTGGGAATCGAGTGCGTGTGCGAGGGCACCGCGAAGTTCATGTCGGTGCCGCCCGAGCCGCCGATCACGCTCGCGAGGCCGCTCGTGATGCGCGCCGACGTGAAGTCGAGCCCGACGATGACGCGGCCGCGCAGGTCGGGCACCGTCGTGCTGCCCAGCGTCATCGACAGCTCGGGGTACGCCGTCGCCGAGAAGGTGCTGCCGTCGCAGACGAGCCAGCCCTCTGGCGGGGGCCCGAAGCCGGCCCAGGCGACGATGGTGCCGGGCGGCGTCAGCACC
>JAEUJP010000218.1 GCA_016793725.1 Myxococcaceae bacterium
GAAGGCGAAGCTCGGGCTGCCCGAGGTGACGCTCGGCGTGATTCCCGGGTGGGGCGGCACACAGCGGCTGCCGCGCCTGGTCGGCCCCGCCGTGGCGAAGTGGCTGATCACGAGCGGCGACATGGTCGACGCGGCGCGCGCGAAAGAGCTCGGCCTCGTCGTCGACGTGCTGCCGGCCGACAAGCTGCTCGCGCACTGCCGCGACGTGGCGGGCAAGATCGCGAAGCGCGGGCCGCTCGCGGTGACCGCGGCGCTCGAGGTGATCGATCAGGGGCTGCAGACCACGCTCGAGCAGGGCAACGGCCTCGAGCGCGCCAGGTTCTCTGAGCTCATGCGCACGGCAGATCAGGCCGAGGGCATGAAGGCGTTTCTCGAGAAACGGCCGGCGACGTTCACCGGCGCGTAGTCACTTCTTCTTCACCGCGCCCGCCAGCTTGCTGAGCAGCTTCTTGACCGGCCCCTCTCGAGGCGGCATCGGGTTGTCTTGCGACTCGCCGGGCTGGGCCGGGCGCGTCACCACGTGTGAGTCGTTCCACTCCACGCCCGCCAGCGCCCCGCTGACCACCCCGCGCAGGTGCTGCAGGTACCTGTCGTCGCCGGTGTAGCCCGCCAGCGCCTTGTGGCAGCGCTCGAGACGCTCGGGGGCGGGCTCCGCGTCCCACAGGGTGTTGCCTCGGCTCGACACGTCTTCTCGCCTCAACGATTTTCCCGTCTTCAGCCCGCCGCCGAGCCACCAGTAGATGACCTCGTTGAAGAGCACGAGCTCCTGCTCTTCGAGGCGGCCGGTGGCGTCGACCGTCGAGAGCAGCTCGGCGCCCCGGCTGCCCTGGTGCCAGACCTCGCGGCGCCCGTCGGGGCCGGCTGGCTTCTCGACGGCCCGCACCCGGTAGAGGGCCTGCACGGCGCTGAGGCACTGCTCCTCGGTGGGCATCAGGCTTTTCGGATGATAAGCGCACGGCCATGGATTTCGAGCTCACGGAAGTACAGCGGGACATTCAGAAGATGTGCCGCGAGCTGGCGAAGAAAGAACTGCAGCCCAACGCACGCAAGTGGGACGAGACCCACGCCTGGCCCGAGAGCGGCGTGAAGAAGCTCGCCGAGCTCTCGCTGCTCGGGGTCGCGGTGCCCGAGGCCCTCGGCGGCGCCGGCCTCGACAACGTCTGCTACGCGCTCGCCATCGAAGAGATCAGCCGCGGCTGCGCGTCGACCGGCGTCATCATGAGCGTGAACAACTCGCTCTACTGCGACCCGGTCATGAAGTTCGGCACCGACGAGCAGAAGCGCGAGTTTCTCGTGCCGTACGCCCGCGGCGAGAAGCTCGGCTGCTTCGGCCTCACCGAGCCCGAGGCCGGCAGCGACGCGGCGGCCCAGAAGACCATCGCCGTGAAGAAGGGCGACGAGTACGTCATCAACGGCAGCAAGAACTGGATCACGGTGGGCCCCAAGGCCGACAGCATCGTGCTGTTCACCATGACCGACCCCGCCAAGGGCAACAAAGGCATCACCGCGTTTCTGGTGCCGACGTCGACGAAGGGCTTCAACCGCCAGCCGCCCGACAAGAAGATGGGCATCAGCGCCGCCTGGAGCTGCACCATCTACTTCGAAGACATGCGCGTGCCGGCGAAGAACATTCTCGGCAAAGAGGGCGAGGGCTTCAAGGTCGCGATGAGCACGCTCGACGGCGGGCGCATCGGCATCGCGGCTCAGGCGATCGGCATCGCGCGTGCGGCGTACGAAGAGGCGCTCGCGTACTCGAACGAGCGCAAGACGTTCGGCAAGCCGCTTCGCGACCACCAGGCGATTCAGTTCATGCTCGCCGACATGGCGACCGAGATCGACGCGGCCCGCCTGCTCACGCTGCGCGCGGCCCTGATGAAAGACCGCGGCGCGCGCCACAGCGCCGAGAGCTCGATGGCGAAGCTGTACGCGAGCGAGATGGCCGGCCGGGTCACGAACAAGGCCCTGCAGGTGCACGGCGGCATGGGCTACTCGAAAGAGATGGACGCCGAGCGCCACGTGCGCGACGCGCGCATCACCGAGATCTACGAAGGCACCAGCGAAATTCAGCGCATCGTGATCTCGGCCTCGCTGTTGAAAGAATGATCATGAACCTCACCGCGATCTGCATCGCCGTGGCGCTCGTCGCCGCGGCTCCGAAAAAGAAGTCAGAGACCAGCGCCGCCCAGAAGAGCGCGATCAAGGGCGCCATCGCCGTCGACGCGGCCGCCGACACCGCCGATGGCGGCACGCCCGCCGAAGAGCCGCCGCCGGCCGAAGGCCCCGACGTGCGCACGATGCCGTTTTCGCCCGACACGGTGAAGACGGTGGTCGCGTACTGGCAGCCGAAGATCCAGACCTGCTACGAAGAGACGCTCGCCGCGAACTCGAAAGACGTCGAAGGCGTGCTGAAGACCAAGTGGGTGGTCGGCCCCAACGGTCACGTGAAGAAGGCTGAAGTGCTGAAGAAGGGCACGACCCTGAAAGAGCCGAAGCTGCACGACTGCGTCGTGACGGTGCTCTCGTCGATGCAGTTCCCCAAGACGCCGACGGGCAAAGATCAGCCCATCGAGTTCCCCTTCAACCTGAAAGCGGTGCGGTGAACTTCGAGCTGAACGAGACGCAGTCTCTGATTCGCGACACGGCGCGAAAGTTCGCGCGCGAGGTCGTGGCTCCGCAGGCGCGCAAGCTCGACCGCGAAGCGCTGTTCCCCAAAGACGTCTACCCGAAGCTCGGCGAGCTCGGCCTGCTCGGCGTCAACATTCCCGAGCCGTACGGCGGCGCGCAGGCCGGGGTGGTCAGCTACGCGCTGGCCATGATCGAGATCTCGGCCGCCTGCGCCTCGACCGCGGTCGGCATGGCCGTGACGAACATGGCCGCCGAGCTCATCAACGCGTACGGCACCGAGGCGCAGAAGAAGAAGCAC
The DNA here is from genome assembly GCA_016793725.1 of Myxococcaceae bacterium. Lineage (GTDB taxonomy): Bacteria > Myxococcota > Myxococcia > Myxococcales > Myxococcaceae > Xiheicaenimonas > Xiheicaenimonas phototrophica. The sequence continues at coordinate 2,924 of JAEUJP010000218.1, forward strand.
GTGACGGCGCTCGCGACCGGCCAGGCGTGTGTCGGGGCGTTCGCGCTCTCAGAGGCGCATGCGGGCTCCGACGCGGGGGCGCTGCGCACGCGGGCCGAGAAGAAGGGCGACCGCTGGGTGCTGAACGGCTCGAAGCAGTGGATCACGTCGGGCGCCCACGCCGGCGTCATCGTGGTCTGGGCCCGCACGTCTGACGCGGGCAACAAGGGCCTGTCGTGCTTCATCGTCGAGGGCGGCACGCCGGGCCTCATCGTCGGCAAGGCCGAAGACAAGATGGGCCTCAAGGGCTCGAACACGGTGCCGCTCACGTTCGAGAACCTCGAGCTGCCGCTCGAGAACCTGCTCGCGCGCGAGGGCGACGGCTTCAAGCTGGCGATGGTGGCGCTCGACGGCGGCCGCATCGGCATCTCGGCGCAGGCGTGCGGCGTCGGCCGCGCGGCGCTCGAGGCCTCGGTGCGATACTCGAAAGAGCGCAAGGCGTTCGGCCAGGCGATCGGCGGGTTTCAGGCGCTGCGCTTCATGATGGCCGACATGCACACGCGCCTGCAGGCCGCCGAGCTGCTGTGCCTGCGCGCCGCGACGCTCAAAGAGAAGGGCCTGCCGTTCACGCGCGAGGCGTCGATGGCGAAGCTGTTCTGCAGCGAGACGTCGAATTGGGTGTGTGACCGGGCCGTGCAGATTCACGGCGGCTACGGGTACATCGACGAGTTCCCCGTCGAGCGGTACCTGCGCGACGCGCGCGTTCAGACCATCTACGAGGGCACGAGCGAAATTCAGCGGCTCGTGATCGCCCGCGAGATCTTCAAGACGGTGAGCACATGAGAGCACTCGGTTTCGTGGTGTTGGCGCTGGTGGCGTGTGGGCCACCGCGGCCGCGGGTCGACGCGGGCACGCCGATCGACGCCGGCGAGCAAGACGCCGGCATCGACGCCGGCCGCGAGCGCGGGCAAGACCCCGATGCGGGCTGGTCGGTGGCGCTGCCGCTGCCGGCCGACGCGGGCGCGTCGACGCGGGTGGGGGTGAGCGTGTCGATGGCGCTCGACCCGTTCGGCCAGCCGATGATCGCGGCGTACATCATCGACCCGAACTCCGACGGCACGACGTCAGACAACCGGCTCGTCTTCACGCGGTGGAACGGCGCCGACAAGGCGTGGCAGGCGCCGGTGCAGGTCGAGGTGGTCGGCACGATCGACGTGGCTCACCCGAACCGGCAGATCTCGCTCGCGCGCCACCCCACGACGGGTCAGATCGGCATCGTGTACGTCAACGAGAGCGGCGTCGTGCGCTACGGCCACTCTGAAGACGAGGGCGTGAACTTCTCGCTCGAGACCGTCAGCGCGGCGGTCAGCGACGGCAGCAAGCTGTCGAACCCGCAGCTCGCCTACGCGGGCGATGCGCTGCACGTCGCCTACGCGGCACGCCCGAACTGCCCGGCCGGCATGTGCGGCAAGATCATTCACCGCACGCGCAGCGGCACCGGCGCGTTCACCGACACCGAAGTGCAGGGGGCGCTCGCGGCGCGCGATTGGCCGTTCTCGATGGCGCTCGATTCGACGGGCGCCCCGGCCGTCGCGTTCTTCAGCGACGACATGCTCGGCGCGGTGACGCTGTCGTACTACTCGGGCGGCTCGCTGCAGACGATCGCGACGAGCGCGGCGCCGGTCGACGTGGCGGCGAAGACGCCGTCGGTGAGCCTCACGCTGGCCGGCGACGTGCCGCGCGTGGCGTACCACCTGCTCGTGCCCACGAGCCCCGACGCGCAGCTGTGGTTCTCGAAGCGGGCCTCGGGCGCGTGGTCGACGCCGGTCGCGCTGCCCCGCAACGGCCCGGTCGGCATGCTCGACACGACGCAGTGGTACCAGGCGATCGTGAGCGAGGGCCAAGAGAAGGTCGCGATCGCGGCCAACTTCCAGCGCGCGCTGGCGGTCGGCCAGATGTGCGGCGGCCCGAAGCTCGGGCGCTCGACCGACGGCGCGACGTTCAGCGTGTGCCACCCGCGCACGCCGGGCACGATGGCCTCGACGATCACGCAGGGCGGGCTGTGGGTGAACGTCGCGTCGCACCGGCCCGACAAGCTCACGATCGTGCTCGACTACGAGACGAACGCGAACCCGTCGATCGGCGGCGGCGTGATTCTCTACCGCGAGCCTTGACGCAGCGGCGGCGAGCGCGCGGGAGTCAGTCATCGACGGCCGCGACGCAGGCCGAGACCGCGAGGCAGTCGTGCGGGGCCTTCGCGAGGCAGACCTTCACGCGGCTCATGGCGCGCAGGCCGTGGCGCAGCAGATCTTGCTGGCGGCCGACGAGGCAGTCGTCGCGGCGCATCGCGGCGTCGCCGCACTCGAGCTCGAGCCGGTCACAGATGGCCGCTTCGGTGTCGCTCGCCCACCACAGGCCGGCGGCCATGCCGAGGCCGACGCTGACCAGCAGCACGAACGCCGAGCCGAGCAGCTTCTGCTTCATTCGTGCCGGTGCTCTTTGAGCGTGCGAATCATGCCGAGCACCTCTTCGAGGCTCGGCACGCGGTAGGGCGGCTTCTCGTTCTTGATGGGCGCCGACAGGCCCTGCCCCTTGAGCGGGAAGTCGTCGTAGCTGCCGCTGCCGTCGGCGTCGACGAGCACGGCGTTGGTGAAGCTCCACGGGTAGCGCGGGCCTGAGGTGCAGGCGCCGCTCGAGTTGCAGCTCACGCCGCCGACGAGCAGGGGGAAGAGCGGCCGCACGGCGGTCGTGCCGCGCACGAACACCGCGAACCAGGTGTCGGCGGTGGGGCTGAACGTGAAGCGCTCGACGACGTGAATGCGCCGAACGTTCAGCCCGTTCATCATCGGCACGGCCTCGACGGGCAACATCGTCGAGTCGAGCATGCGCGTCTCGACGGCCGCTGGCGGCGTGTCGTTCGACGCGCCGTTCGAGGCCTCGCGGCCGGCGGCGTGGGTGTAGACCTCGACGCGATCGAACGTCATCCACTCCGGGGCCTGCACGTCGACGGTGAGCTCGACCTTCTCGTTCGCGGTAGGGCTGATGCTCAGGGTGTCGCCGACGTCGACGGAGGAGCCGACCGGCACGTTGGCGGCGTCGAGCTTGCGGGCGGTCAGGCGAATGAACGGGCCGTTGCCGCCGACGGCGTGGCGGGCGGCGAGGCTCTCTGCGAACGCGGCCGGCGAATACGCGCCCAGCTTCACCCAGGTGCGGCCGTAGCCGATGGTCTCGCCGTGCACGCTGTGCGAGTCGCTGACCGCGGTGGCGGCCTTGAGCTTGCCGCGCGAGAGGTACGTCATCCAGTCGTTCATCAGGGCGATGCTGGGGGTGGCGCTGTTGTGAACCTCCATCGCGTCGAAGTCTTCGGTCATGAGCTTCGTGTCGGCGGCGGTGGCGGCGGGGTTCGCCTCCATGCGGAAGGTCGCGGGGTCGGCGTGGGTGGCGCCGCTGCGGGTGTCGGCCTTGAGCTGGGTGAGGGCGCCCAGGCCACCGCGCGCGTGGTTCAGCTGCACGACGGCGCCGGGGTACGCGGTGCGCAGCCCTGCGTAGATCTGATCGAGGCGCAAGGTCGCTCCGTCGCCGCCGGCCCAGTCGAAGGCGCCGCCGTTCGGCGTGTCGGCCTTCGAGATCGGGTAGACGTTCTGGTGGCCGAAGTCGAACGTCGAGACCTCGCAGCCGATCATCGTCGAGACGTGGGCCCCGAGGCCGAGCTCGGCGACGTACGGCGCGTAGTCGGTGACGACGTCGTGGTCGGTGGCGGCGAGCACGTCGACGCCCTCGGCCGCGAACGTGAGCACGCGCTGCCGGTTCGGCACCGAGCTGTCGGCGCTGTTCACCGCGTGCACGTGCAGGTCGGCGCTCAGCCAGCCGTCGGTGTCGACGACGCGAGCGAGCACGGCGTCGGGAACAGCCTGGTCGGCGGCCGTCAGGTCGACCATGCGCCCGGCCATGGGAAACGTGTCGGGCCAGCCGTTGTACTCGGGGCCGCGTGAGATCAGCACCTCGTACACGCCGGGAGGCACGAGCACGTCGGCGACGCCGTTCGCGCCGGTGAACGCCAGGGTCTGGATGTCGGAGGGCAGCGGGTCGACGTCGAAGAACGGCCGGTAGGCGAGCGACGGGGCAGGGCAGGCGCCGCCGGGGCAGCGCACGGTGATCTTCGCCGGCAGCGGCGCGCCGAAAGGGTCTTTCACGGTGACGGTGAGGTGCCGCGCGGCGCCGAGCCGCAGATCTTTCGTGAGCCCCTGCACGGGCAGCTGCACGTCGGCGGCGGGCTCGATGGCGTGGCCGCGCTGGCCGACCTTGAGGCTGTAGTTGCCGATGGGCAGGTCGACCTTCGCCTTGCCATCGGCCCCGGTGATCATCAGCGTCTGCTGCTTGCCGTCGTTCGCGCGAATCACGGCCACCCGCGCAGCGGCGGCGGGCGTGCCGTCGGGGTTCGTGACGTTCACGCTGAGGCGACCCTTGCCGTCGTTGTCGAGCGCGAGCAGCTGCGACGAGAGGTCAGCCAGGTCGCGGCCGATGAGCAGATCTCTCACGTACCGGCGGCTCTCGGCCTCACGAATGCCGAACGCGGCCGGGCGGCTCGGCGCCGCGGTGTCGAGCCAGGTGAGCACGCCTGCCTGGTCTTTGCCGCCGCTCAGGGTGCCGACGACGCCCGAGAAGCCGATCATCGCGCTCTGCGGCTCGGGCGTCTTCGGGTCGGTGAACTTGTAGCTGCGCAGGCCGTACGCGACGCCGTCACCCTGAAACGCGAACCAGGGGTAGGGGTCGACGAGGCAGCCCGACGCGAGGCCGAGGCCGTTCGTGCAGCCGGTCGGGTTGAAGAGCTCGGTGCTGCCGCCCTGCTCGAACAGGTCGCCCATCGCGACGACGACGTTCTCTTTGCCGTCGTTGCAGAACGCGGTGAGCATGCGCACGCGGCTCTCTGAGGGCGAGAGCACGTAGTAGGTCGTCACCCGCAGCGGCAGCGCGGTGTTCGGGTCGACCGCGAGCGCGGCGCCGCCGATCATCGACGAGATGACGCCGGGCAGGTTCAGGTAGTCGTTCAGCGCATCGGGGCCCGTGGCGCGAATGACCGCGTAGCCGCCCTTCGAGCCGTCGTTCATGACGTCGACGGTCTCGGCCTTCACGGTGCGGCCGAACTGGTAGAG
>JAEUJP010000225.1 GCA_016793725.1 Myxococcaceae bacterium
CGCACGTTGCTCACCGCCGTGTGGCCGAAGGCGAACCAGGCCGCTCCGCCGACCGTCGCGGTGCTGCCCGATGACCCCGACAAAGCGCTCGTGCTGCCCGAGCTCGACTTCTCGGGGGGCAGCGGCACCACCGCGAAGAGCAAGGTCGCCCGCGGCCTCTCGTACGAAGACGAGCGCGAAGGCAAGAAGTGGGAGCTCGTCGTCAAGAAGGTGCAGGCGCAGCACGTCGACATCGAAGACCCCTGCGTCGAAGAGGGCAAAGAGGGCGGCTGCACCCGCACCGCGCTCGACCCGTTCTTCCAGGCCCTGCGCGCCGCGCGCGAGCCCACCGCCCGGGCGCCCGTGCGGGTGGTGGTGCTCGGCACGTCGCTCATCGCGTCAGACCACATCACCGACGTCGCCCGCCGCCGCCTGATGGCGCGGCACGGCCTCGGCGGCACGGGCTACCTCTACGTCGATCGGCCCACGCGCAACGCCGGGCGCGACGTGCGCTGCGGCAAGGCCACGAGCGGGTGGGACATCGACAAGCTCACCGACCAGGAATACGCGTCGAACCTCGGCCTCGCCGGCGTCGCCTTCACCGCGCCCGCGAACGACTCGCAGTCGGTCAGCTTCAACTGCAGCGGCCAGCGCCTCGCCGAGCTGTTCATCGCGACGCAGCCGAAGGGCGGCGAGCTCGAGGTGAGGGTCGACGGCGACGTCGTCGCCGAGCTCTCGACCGACGCCGACGCCGTGCGGCCCGCGACGGCGGTCGTCGAGATCCCCGAGGGCAGCCGCCGCCTCGAGCTCAAGACCCGCGCCGGCCCGGTGCGCGTCGACGGCGTCAGCCTCGAGACCGGGCTGCCGGGCCTCGTCTTCGACGCGCTCGGCCTGCCCGGCGGCGCCGCCTACGTCTTCTTGCGCGCCAACGAAGAGGTGTTCGGCGCCCAGCTGCTCGCTCGCAAGCCCGCCCTCGTCGTGCTGATGATGGGCGGCAACGAGGCGTTCGATCTCTCGCTCAACCGCTACACGCCCGAGGCCGCCGAGAAGAACTTCGAGGTGCTGATCGATCGGGTGCGAAGGTGGGCTCCGCAGGCGGCCATTCTGCTGGCGTCGCCGCCCGACGCCGGCGTGTGGCGAATGGACAAGAGCATCAACGCCCGCAAAGAGACGGCGATCGTCTCGCAGTTCCTCCATGAGGTCGCGAAGCGCAAGCGCGTCGCCATCTGGGACATGCAGGCCGCGATGGGCGGCGAGGGCTCGATCGAGCGCTGGTGGAACGCGGGCCTCATGAACGAAGACCTCGTTCACCCCGTCGGCGTCGGCGGCGACGTCTTCGGCTACTTGATGGACATCGCCATCGAGCGCGCCCGCGTGAAGAACGACGCGAAGCTCGCCGCACGAATGCAGAACCGCACCGCCCCGAAGCTCGTGCGCTCGTGGCTGCTCGCCGCTGCCCCCGACGGCGCCGACGCGGGCTCACGTCGCGCTCGCGACGGCGGCACCTGGGCCCGCGACGGCGGCACCTCGCGCCGCGGCGACGGCGGCACCCCCGCCCCCGGCCGCGACGGCGGCACCTCGCGCCGCGGTGACGGCGGCACCCTCACCAAGACCTCGCGTACGCCCGACGCCGGCGCGTGGGTCGAGCTGCCCCTCGACGCCGGCACACTGGCCGACGGCGGCCGCCCCGCGCCCATCAAGTGGCCCCAGGGGCCTGGCCTCATCAACCCGCACGGCCTCACGCGCTTCTTCGAGCGCCTCAAGGCCCTCGAGACGACCAAGGCCGGCCGCGTCGCCATCTTGCAGATCGGCGCCTCACACACCGCCGCCCAACACTTCACCGACACCTCGCGCGGGCTCTTCTCTGACCGGTTCGGCTACGCGGGCCGAGGCTACGTCGCCGCTGGCAAGGCCTTCGAGCGGCTCCAGCACTCGGGCGTCGAGCGCACCCTCGCCGGGAGCTGGACGCTGCTCGACGCCATGAAGGTCAAGACGCCCGGCGAGCGCTGGGGCCTCACCGGCATTCGCGCCGTCGGCCGCCCCGGCGCGAGCGCCGAGTTCGTCTTCGACGAGCCGCGGTCGGGCGACGACGACAGCGCGCGCGTGCAGGTCTACGCCCTCGAAGAGCCCGGCATGGGCCCGTTGAAGATCACCGTCGATCAGAAGCTCGAGAAGAGCCTGGTGCCTCCACCGGCCGAGAGCATGACCCGCGTGCGCGTCATCGAGCTCGGCGCGAGCGGCAGCCGCCACGCGGTTCGGGTCGAGAACCCGGGGCCCGGCGAGGTCACGCTGCTGGGCGTCAGCCACGAGCTCATGCGGCCGGGCATCGTCTACGACGCGCTCGGCCTGCCCGGCAGCACCGCCGTCACGTTCTCGAACTACGACGCCGAGACCCTCGTCACCCAGCTCAAGGCCCGCCAGCCCGACCTCTACGTGATGTTCTTCGGCACCAACGAGGCGGCGCTGCCGCCTCAGAGCCTCGAGGCGGTGCGCGCCGCGTACCCGAAGATCATCGCGAACCTGCGCATCGCCGCGCCCGACGCCGCCTGCCTCTTTCTCGGCCCCACCGACCGCATGTCGAAGAAGAAGAAGGCCGTGACGTGGAAAGAGACCCAGTCGATGGACGAGGTCTACGACATCTTGCGCGAGGTCGCCGCGCGCAACGACTGCGGCTTCTGGGAAACGCGAGAGGCCATGGGCGGCGAGGGCTCGATCGAGAAGTGGCGCAAGAACCGCCCGCCGCTCGCGAACAAAGACCACGTGCACCTCACCACCGAGGGCTACCGCCTGCTCGCCACCGAGATGGTCGAAGACGTGCTCGAGGCCTATGACAACTGGCTGAAGAAGCCCGTGGCTGAAGGGGTGATCCGGCCATGATGTTCCACAGCGTTCAGTTTCTGCTGTTGGTCGGCCTCACGTTCGCCGGCTACTGGCTCGTCTCGAAGCGCAAGGTCGCCCGCATGGGTGTGCTGCTCTTCGCCTCGCTCGCGTTCTACGCCGCGTGGAAGCCGGGCCCCCTCGTGCTGTTCATGGGCTACGCGCTCGTGAACTTCCTCGCGGGGCAGGGCCTCGAGCGCGTGAAGAACCCCGCCGGCCGAAAGGCGATCTTCGTCGCCGCGCTCACCTGGCACCTCGGCGGCCTCTTCGTCTTCAAGTACCTCGACCTCGTGCTGTCGAGCATCGCCCGGCCCGGCGGCATCGCCATCTTCATCGCCGACGTCGCCATCACCTGGCTGACCTTGAGGGCGCTGGCGATCGCCATCGATCGACCGACCCGCCTCGAGCAGCTCGGCGGCGTCTGGTGCATCTTCGTGGTCGCGATCGGCGTCATCGTCGGGGTCAACTCGTTCGTGCTCGGCTGGTTCGACACGATCGAGCTGCCTCCGCCGCCGAAGCCGATCGGCCTCTTGCTGCCGGTCGGGCTCTCGTTCGTCGCGTTTCAGGCGGTCAGCTACGTGACCGACGTGTACCGGGGCGAGGCGAGCGGCCGAAAGTCGCTCTACGACCACCTCGTCTTCAAGCTGTTCTTCCCCCAGGTCGTCGCCGGCCCGATCGTTCGCGCGAAAGACCTGATGGATCAGTTCGATCGCACGCCCGAGATCACGCCCGACGAGGGCTCGTGGGGCCTCTTTCGCATCGCCCAGGGCGTCGCCAAGAAGCTGCTGCTCGCCGACGTCATGGCCGTCGCGCTCATCGACCGCGTCTACGCGAACCCGCAGAACTTCTCGTCACTCGAGTGTGTGCTCGCGACGACCGCGTACACCTTCTACATCTACTTCGACTTCTCGGCGTACAGCGACATCGCCATCGGCGCCGCGGCGCTGTTCGGCTTCAAGTTCCCCGAGAACTTCAACAAGCCGTACCACGGCCGAAACCTCTTCGAGTTCTGGAACCGGTGGCACATCTCGCTCTCGACGTGGCTCCGCGACTACCTGTACCGCCCGCTCGGCGGCAACAAGACCGGCAAGTACGAGACGCTGCGCAACACCATGCTCGTCATGACGTGGGGTGGCCTGTGGCACGGCGCCGACTGGAAGTTTCTCGTCTGGGGCATCATTCACGGCGTGCTGTTGATGCTCACCCGCATCAAGTGGTGGGTCTTCGGCAAGCCCAAGTACGAGCACTGGTGGCAGGTCGCCATCGGCTGGTCGTGGATGATGTTCACCGTCATCTTCGCGCGCGTCTTCTTCCGCGCCGACAACATCGACAAGGCGTTCGAGGTCTTTCGCCAGATGCTGAAGCTCAGCGGCGGCACCGCGAACGTCTCGAGCCTCGCCTGGGGCGGCATGGCCGCGGCCCTCGTCTTCTACTTCTTGCCGAAGCCCGTGTTCGACTTCGCCGGCAACACGTTCGTGCGCCTGCCCGTCATCGCCCGCGCCGCGGCGCTCGTCGGGCTCGGCCTCGCGATTCGGCAGATCGCCTCGTTCGAGACCCAGCCGTACGTGTACTTTCAGTTCTGAAGCGGTCGGGGTTACAGGCCCGGCACGCCCGTGTGGCCGCAGAATACGTCGCGGTCGATCTGCCGCGTCAGCTGCGGCAGCCGCGTCGGCAGGCTGCGCAGGGCAGGGTAGTCGCGCATCAGCTCGGCCAGCTCTCGGTGCCCGAGCATCACCACCGACGCTTCACCCTCGGCGTACACCCGCATGCGCGACGGCAGGCCCGACATCGCCCCCGTCATCGCCATGAACTGGCCCTCGCCGACCTCGAACTGCTTCGGAGCCTGACCCACCCGCGCCCGCTCTTCGATGATCAGCGCGCCGTGCGTCACCACCAGCACCACGTTCGCCACCTCACCGGGCTGAATCAGCGTCTCGCCCTTCTCGACGAAGCGGTGCTGAAAGCGGCCGATGATGCGCGCCCTCGCGATCGAGTCGACGTCGGCGAACAGCCGGCTCGCTCCGACGAAGCCCTCGAGAATGCGCTCGCGGTAGAAGCGGAGCAGGTTGTTGTGCAGCGCGTCGTCGCGATCGAGCAGCGCCTTCAGCTCGGAGCACGGCACCTCGAGCACCACCGCATCGCCGATCGCCCGCGCCGACGCCGCACGGAGCTGGCCCGAAAACAACCCGAACAGGCCGATCGCCTCGCCGCGCCCGATGTGCCGCAGCGCCACCTCACGACCGTCGCGCTGCCGCAGAATTTCGAGCGTGCCGTCGACCACCACGAAGAACGAGTCGGCCTCGTCGCCCTCGACGAAGAGAAACTCGCCCGCAGGTACGTTCTCTTGCCAAGACGCCTTCGCCATCGCCAGCACCGACCTGCGCGGCAGCGTCTCGAACTGCGGCACCGTCGCCAGCGCCAGCAGCGCGACCTCGGGGTCGGCCGGCCCCTGCGTCACGTACGCCACGGCTTCGACCGAACCCGGCTCGACCGGGTCGGTCTCGTGGGTGCGATCGAGCGGAGCGTTCGCCGCCGCCGCCCGCGCCCGCGCCTCGGCGTCTTGCTCGGCCTGAACGACCTCGCGCTCGTAGTCTTGAACGATGTCGAAGGGAATCAGGCTCGGCTTCAGCACCGGCGGCGGCACCGGCACCGGCACCGCCACCCGCGTGCGGTTCACGACCGGCGGCAGCGGGGCCGACCTCTTCGGAGCAGACCGACGCGGTGATACGGAGGGACTCGACGGCGCCGGCATGTTCATGCGCACTCCCCGGGAGGGCTCAACGGTCGGGCATATGCACGCACTGCGACTCCAGAGTCAAATCGGGCCCCCGTGAACCTCACCCTCGCCATTCTCGCCGGAGGCCGCGCCTCCCGCTTCGGCGGTCGCGACAAGGGCCAGCTCGTCTACCAGGGCCGCACGCTGCTCGACCGCCTGCTCGACCTGCGCGCCGTCTGCGAAGCCACCCTCATCGTGCGCGACGACGTCGTGCCGGGTAGGGGAACCCCCGGTGGCGTCGTCACCGCGCTGCTGCGCGCCACCACGTCATACGTATTGATCGTGTGCTGCGACATGCCGTTCGTCACCGTCGAGGCCGTTCAGCCGCTGCTCGAGGTGAACGGCCCGGCCGTGTTCGGTGACGAGCCCTTCCCCGGCGTCTACCCCACCGCGCTCGGCCCCGTCTGGCGTGACCGGTTGGTGACGAACCCCTCGATGAGGGGGCTGCTCGCGTCAGAGCCGTTCGCGCGGCTGGCGCTGAAAGACCCGCGGGTGGCGCGCAGCATCAACACGGAGGCCGACGCAAAAAGTCACGGCGTCGACATTCCGTGAATCTCTGTTAGCGTCGGCGCCCTCTCTTCGTCTTCAGCGATGCCAAAAACCTTCGAGAAAGCCGTCACCGGCTTCAACCACAACATCAAGCACAAGGGGAAGGTCTACCACGTGCAGACCGAGGACTCGGGCGTCTCGAATCCTCACATCATCACGCACCTGTTCGTGGGCGGGAACATCCTCGCGAGCAAGAAGACCTCGTACGCCGACATCGTCAAGGCCGAGAACCTCCCCGAGCTCGTCAAAGAGATGATGGAGGAGCAGCACAAAGAGATGTTGCGCAATCTCATCGGCGGCACGTACGACAACATCGAGAACGTTCACTCGCGCCACTACCAGCCGGGCCAACTCGCGAACGAAAAAGAGGCCGCCGCCGCCCAGGCCGCCGCCAAGGCGATGGGCGTGAACACCGCCGTCGCACCGCCGGTCGCCGCCGCCAAGATGCTGCCGCCCGAGGTGCTCGCCGCGCGCGAGCTCAAAGAGGTGCCCAAGATCAACGAGGTCGGCGTCGAGACCCTCTTCGGTGAAGATCTGATCAGCGAGAAGAGCCTCGACGAAGTGATCCTCTCGTACCTCGCCGGCGAGGGCGAAGCATAACTCGCACTTCTCGCTGATCTCGGCGCGCGCGCGGGCTACAAAGCCCGCCCATGCCCAACAGCGATCTCGATCTTCTCAGCATCAACACGCTGCGCACCCTCGCGATCGACGTGGTGCAGAAGGCCGACTCGGGCCACCCCGGTCTGCCGCTCGGCGCCGCTCCCATGGCCTACGTGCTGTGGCAGCGCCACCTGAAGCACAACCCCCAAGACCCCCAGTGGCCCGATCGTGATCGCTTCGTCTTGAGCGCCGGCCACGGCTCGATGCTGCTCTACGGGCTGCTCCACCTCACCGGCTACGACATCACGATGAACGACGTGCTCGCCTTCCGCCAGTACGAGTCGAAGACCCCCGGCCACCCCGAGTTCGGCTACGCCCCCGGCGTCGAGGCCACCACCGGCCCCTTGGGCCAGGGCCACGTCAACGCCGTCGGCATGGCGATCGCCGAGCGCGCCCTCGCGCACCGCTTCAACAAGCCCGGCCACGACCTCGTCGATCACTTCACCTACGCGCTCATCAGCGACGGTGACGTGATGGAAGGGGTCACCGCCGAGGCCGCCTCGCTCGCCGGCCACCTGAAGCTGGGCAAGCTCATCTGCCTCTACGACGCGAACGACGTCACGCTCGACGGGCCCGCCAACCTCTGCTTCAGCGAAGACGTCGGCAAGCGCTACGAGTCGTACGGCTGGCAGGTGCTGCACGTCAAAGACGGCAACACCGACCTCGACGCCATCGACAGGGCCATCGCCGCCGCGAAGGCCGACACCGCGCGCCCGAGCATCATCATCATCAAGACCACCATCGGCTACGGCTCGCCCAACAAGGCCGGCAAGTCGAGCTCTCACGGCAGCCCGCTCGGCGACGCCGAGATCGCCGCCACCAAGAAGCAGCTCGGGTGGGACCCCGAGAAGAAGTTCTTCGTGCCCGACGAGGCCGGCAAAAACCTGAGGCAGGCCGTCGAGAAGGGCCAGGCCGCCCAGGCCGAATGGCAGAAGCGCTTCGACGCCTACGCGAAAGAGTTCCCCGACCTCGCCGACGAGTGGCGCCGCCGCCAGAAGAACGAGCTGCCCAGGGGCTTCGACTGGGACGCCGTGTTGCCCACGTTCAAGGCCGAGCCGGCCGAGACGCGCACCACCGCCGGCAAGGTGCTCGGCGCGCTCGCTGCGAAGCTGCCCGAGCTCATCGGTGGTGACGCCGACCTGGGCGGCTCGACGAAGACGCAGCTCAAAGACGCCGGCTTCTTCGAAGGTCAGAAGGGCTCGGGCCGCAACATCGCGTTCGGCATTCGTGAGCACGCGATGGCGAGCATCTGCAACGGCATCGCGTACCACGGCGGTCTGCGCGCGTTCGACGCGACGTTCTTCTGCTTCAGCGACTACATGCGGCCGGCGGTGCGCCTCGCGGCGCTGAGCCACCTGCCGGTGGTGCACGTGTGGACGCACGACTCCGTCGGTCTCGGCGAAGACGGCCCCACCCACCAGGCGGTCGAGCACCTCGCCAGCCTGCGCGCGATGCCCGGCCTGTACACGATTCGCCCGTGCGACGGCGCCGAGTCGGCCGAGGCGTGGCGCATGGCCCTCGAGCGCAACCACGCTCCGACCGGCCTCGTGCTCTCGCGCCAGAAGGTGCCCGGTCTGGATCGCACGAAGTACGCGGCCGCCAAGGGCCTGCACCAGGGCGGCTACGTGCTGTCTGACGCGGCGGGGTTCAAGGCGATCATCCTCTCGAGTGGCTCCGAGGTGCAGTTCGCGCTCGCGGCGCAAGACGCGCTCGCGAAGCAGGGCGTGCCGACGCGCGTCGTCTCGCTGCCGTGCTGGGAGGCGTTTCGTGAGCAGCCGCAGGCGTACCGCGACCAGGTGCTGCCGCCGAACGTCACGGCGCGCGTCTCGATCGAGGCGGGCACGACGTTCGGCTGGCGCGAGTGGGTCGGCGATCGCGGCGTCGCGATCGGCGTCGATCGCTACGGCGCGTCGGCCCCGTGGGAGGTCATCTACCAGAAGCTCGGCCTCACCCCCGAGGCCGTGGTCGCGGCGGTGAAGAAGCTCGTCGGCTGATGCGCGTCGCGATCGCCATCGCGCTGGTGGCGTGCGTCGCGAGCTGCGGCACGCCGCCGGTGCGGTGCACCGCGGCCAGCTGCAAGGGCTGCTGCTTCAACGACGTCTGCCTCGACGGCACGTCGAGGTCGGCGTGCGGCAAGAGCGCGCGAGAGTGTGTGACGTGCGATGCGCAGCAGACGTGCCTGTCGGGCGCGTGCTCGACGCTGTCGAACGCCGGAGGCACGGGCACCGCAGGCGGAAACGCGACCGCCGGCGGAAACGCCACCGCGGGCGGAAACGCCACCGCGGGCGGAGGCGCGACCGCAGGCGGGAACACCGCGGGAGGCGGAGCGACAGCCGGTGGTGGCCTGGCGACGGCCGGTGGCGCGACGGCTGGAGGTGGCGCGCCCCAACCGACGCTCTGCGACGAGACGTACCGGGTAGGCGCGACGCCGGCGCAGCAGCAGTGTCTGACGGGCGACGTGGCGTGGCCGAGCCCGACGGCGCGGCTGACGCAATTCGCCGACGGCGGCATCACGATCGTCGTCGACGGCGGTGCCGGCTTCGGCGTCTTCACGCTGCGCGGGAGCTGGACGAGCGGGGGCTCCTTCCGCGCGACGGGGCAGGGCCAGGCCGATCTCGCCGGCTTCCCGATCACCGTGCAGCACACGCTGACCGCGCGACTCGAGACCTGTGAGGCGTGGTCGGGCCGGTGGCAGCAAGACCTGACGCTCTGCACCCTCACGTGGGATGCCGGCGCGAGACGTCAGTAGCCCGCACAGCTCAGCCCGGCGCGCCGCAGATTTTCCACCGACGCAGGGTCTTCTCGCATCACCGCGACGACATCGACGCGCGGCAGCGACGTGCCCCATGCCGCGTCCATCGCCTCCAAGAACACGTTCGCGAGCACCGCATAGCCGGTGTCTGAAAAGTGCATCGAGTCCAACGAGAACAGCCCACCGAACGGCACACCGGCGAGCCGAACGTCACCGACCTGAACGCCATCGCGCACGAACTCGTCTACCCGAGCGGCGAGCTCGACGACGTGAACCCAGGCGCGCCCGGCGGCCTCTTCGCGCAGCACCACGTTGTACGAGGCGATGCGACCCCGCAGGGCATCGCGCCAGCCGGTGGCGTCGGCCTCCGAAAACCCCGCCGCCCGAAGTGCCGCGACCTTCTCGTCGTACTGCGGCAGCAGCGTCGCGTCGGGCCCCGTCGCGATGAACAGCTCGGCGCCGAGCGGCTCGAGCCTCTCGAGCACCACCCGCAGCGACGTGCGCACGTCTTCGGTCGACGTGAGCGCCGCGAGATCTGGCACACCCGCCACGTGCACGTCGACGTTGTTGAAGTCATTGCCGAACAGATCGGTCGTCACGATCACCGTCGGCTTCAGGGCCACGACCCGATCCAGCTGCGTCTCGACCGACGGCGACACCAGCGCAGCCGAGCCCACCTCGGCGTCCCACACGAGGTGCTCGAGAATCGTACCGAACAGCGTCTGCGCACCGCCCACGACTTCTGCGATGCGAAACCCGCCGATCGCGACGTTGCGCGTCTCGAGCTTCGGGTCGACCCGCGCCCGCCCGATCGCCACGTCGCCGCTCTCGTCCTTCAGCTTCGCGATCAGCTCTTCCTGCGCGCGGGTACCGATCGTCGCGAACGGGTTCGCCTCGCGCGGCCGGCACCGAGACGCGTCGATGTCGGCGACCGTCAGGGCGGGCAGGGCGCCCCGCTTCACCAGCGCGAGCCCGAGGTACGCGCCCGTCGCCCGCGCCAGCTGCGCGGCCGGCCCCATCAGCTGCGAGCGCTGCGTGATGCTCGCGTCTTGCGAGCCCATCGTGAGGCTCGCCCCGAACGCCACCAGCCGCTCGAGCCGCGCGTCGACCGGCGCCCGGTAATACAGCCTGCCCACCGCGGCCGACCCCGACGGGGTGAGCGCCACCACCTCGGCCGGCCCCGTCGACGGCGAGCCCTGCACCGTGAAGCCCACCGTCGTCGCGTCGACCCGCTCGACGTCGTACGCCGCGATGCCGCCGACGTTCACCCGCAGGGTGCCGTTGAGGCCCGTCAGCGCTTCGCTCTTCGTCTCGACCCTGAAATGACCGAACCGGCTCTGCTCTTCGGGGGTCGAGCACCCCACCAGCACCATGAACCCGAGCGCCCGCCACATGCCCGTGAAGGTCGGTCGACTCGGCTGCGTCGCACAACCGTGGCACCCCCGAACGCGTCACCCGCGAGCGACATGCGCGCGGAACCACTCGCGATGACCGATCGTCCATCTTGCGGCAACGAATCCTCGTGGTCGCTTGGCGGCCAGAACTTTGTTAGGCACTTGAACCCCTTATGAACGCACTTCTCCTCGCTGTGACGTTGGCAGCAGCCAGCCCATCACCCGTCGCGAAGGCCAACTTCGACCGCGGTGAGAAGGCGCTCGAGAGCCAGCAGTACGACGTCGCCATCGCCGCCTACCAAGAGGCCTTGAAGGCGACCCCCGGCTGGGCTCCCGCACTCAACGGCATGGGCAGCGCACTCTTCAAGCAGGGCAAGCGCGACGAGGCCATCGCCCAGTTCAAGGCCGCGACCGAGGCCGACCCGACGTTCAAGCTCGCCTGGTTCAACATGGGCTACTCGTCGCGCAAGACGAGCGACTTCAAGACCGCGGCCGCCGCGTACGAGCAGTACACGAAGCTCGACGCCAACGACCCCGACGGCTTCTACGGCCTCGGCGAGAGCTACCGTCAGCTCGGCGACTCCGCGAAGGCGATCGCCGCCTACGAAGAGTACCTGAAGAAAGAGAAGCGCCCCACCGAGCAGAAGTGGGTCGACAAGGCCAAGGAGTTCATCACCACGCTGCGCGCCGCCACCCAGAACCAGCCGGTCGCCGCGAAGCAGCCCGACCCGGCGCCGGCGGCGAAGCAGGCCGACCCGCAGCCTGCGACCAACACGGCGCAGCCGGCCGGCCAGCCGATTCCCGCGGCTGCCGCGCGCCGCACCGCCGACGGCGACAAGTTCATGAGCGAGAAGAAGTACCGCGAGGCGTCGTTCGCCTACGCCGACGCGGTGCACGCCGACCCCTCGAACGTCGAGGCGCGCTTCAAGCTCGGCAACACCTACGCCGTGCTGGGCTACTACGCCCAGGCGATCGACCAGTGGAACGCGGTGGCCCAGCTCACCCAGGACCCGAGCGTCAAGAAGAGCGCCCAAGACAACATCGCCCGCGCCCAGACCAAGATGGCCTCGGCCGGCGGCTCGCCGCAGGCCGCGGGCAAGCCGCCCGGCACCGGCCCCGTCGCCGACAGCACCCGCACCCAGGCCCGCGGCTACTACGAGCAGGGCGTGAAGCAGATCGCCGGCCGCGACTACGGCAACGCGCTCTCGTCGCTCAGCGCCGCCCTTCAGCTCGAGCCCGCCCTCACCGTCGGCTACGTCGCCCGCGGCAGCGCGCTCATCGGCCTGCGCAGGTTCCAGGAAGCTGCCGTCGACTACCAGTACGCCCTCAAGCTCGACCCGAACATGGCCTCGCCCCTCTACGGCCTCGCCGAGGCGTACACCGGCATGAATCGGCCGACCGACGCGAAGCAGTACTACGAGAAGTACGTCGCCTCGACCGCCAACGACGTGCGGCCCGAGCTTCAGTCTGACGCCCGCGCCAAGCTCGATCGTCTGCGCTAGAACGCGGCGGCGATGACGCCCGCCCCCGCGACCGCCAGTTCGACGACAGCAGCCACCGACATCAAGGCCATCACCGAGCTCGTTCAGCGCGAGAGCGCTTTTCTCGAGGCCCTCTTCGCCGAGACCGGCAAGGTCATCGTCGGCCAGCGCTCGATGCTCGAGCGGGTCATGATCGGCCTGCTCTGCAACGGCCACGTGCTGCTCGAGGGGGTGCCCGGCCTCGCGAAGACGTTGACGGTGCGCACGTTCGCCGACGCGCTGAGCGCGCAGTTCATGCGCATTCAGTTCACGCCCGACCTGCTGCCCGCAGATCTCATCGGCACCGTCATCTACAACCAGCAGACGGCCAGCTTCGCGGTGCGCAAGGGGCCCATCTTCGCGAACGTCATTCTCGCCGACGAGATCAACCGCGCCCCCGCGAAGGTGCAGTCGGCCCTGCTCGAGGCGATGCAAGAGCGCCAGGTCACCATCGGCAACAACACGTTCGAGCTGCCCAAGCCGTTCATCGTGCTCGCGACGCAGAACCCCATCGAACAAGAAGGCACGTACCCGCTGCCCGAAGCCCAGGTCGATCGCTTCATGCTGAAGGTGCGCGTCGGCTACCCGACCCGCGAAGAAGAGCGCGAGATCATGGAGCGCATGAGCGGCGACTCACCGCCTCGCGCCCAGAAGATCGTCACGCCCGATCAGATCGCCAAGGCGCGCAGCGTGCTCCAGAACATCTACATCGACGCAAAGGTCAAAGACTACATCTTGGACGTCGTGTTCGCGACCCGCGAGCCCCAGAAGTACGGCCTCAAAGAGCTGGCCGACTTCATCGAGTTCGGCGCCTCACCCCGCGCCACCATCTCGCTCACCCAGGCCGCCAAGGCCCACGCGTTCTTGCGGCACCGCGGCTTCGTCACCCCCGAAGACGTCAAGGCCATCGGCTTCGACGTGCTGCGCCATCGCCTCGCGTTGACCTACGAGGCCGAAGCAGAAGAGATGACGCCCGAGCGCATCATTCAGCGCATCTTCGACCGCATCGAAGTGCCCTGACCCATGCTGCAGAAAGATCTCATCAAGCGCATCAGGCGCCTCGAGATCACCACCAAGAAGGTGGTCAGCGCCCTGCTCGCGGGCGCCTACCACTCGGTGTTCAAGGGCCGCGGCATGGCCTTCAGCGAGGTGCGCCAGTACCACCCCGGCGACGAGGTGCGCACCATCGACTGGAACGTGACGGCCCGCATGAACGACGCCTACGTCAAGGTCTTCACCGAGGAGCGCGAGCTCACCGTCATGCTGCTCGTCGACGTCAGCGCCTCCGAAGAGTTCGGCTCGAAGGTGCAGCCCAAGTCGGAGCTCGCCGCCGAGGTCGCCGCCCAGATCGCCTTCTCGGCCATCGCCAACAACGACCGCGTCGGTTTGATTCTGTTCTCAGACCAGGTCGAGAAGGTCGTGCCGCCCCGCAAGGGCAAGAAGCACGTGCTGCGCGTCGTCAGCGACATCTTGAGCTTCAAGCCCAGGCACAAGGGCACGAACCTCGCCGCCGGCCTCACGTTTCTCTCGCACGCCGCGAGACGCAAGACCGTCACGTTTCTCATCAGCGACTTTCTCGCCGACAAGTACGAGCAGCCCCTGCGCATCGTCGCCCGCAAACACGACGTCGTGCCCGTCGTCATTCGCGACCCCCTCGAAGACCAGTTCCCCGCGCTCGGCCTCGCCGAGCTCGAAGACCCCGAGACCGGCGAGCGCTGGCTCATCGACACCTCCGACCCACGCATTCGGGGCCGCTTCGCCGCCGAGATGAAGAAGCGCCGCGAAGATCGCACCAAGCTGTTTCAGCGGCTCCAGCTCGATCACGTCGAGCTCCGCGCCGGCGAAGATCACTCTCTTGCGCTGCAGCGCTTCTTCCGCGCCCGCGCGAGGCGCATGGCCGCCTGAGCTACTTCACCGGGTGGCAGCCGTACGGCGGCTCGTACTTCGCCTCGCCCGAGAACAGCCCCAGCAGCGCCGTCGCCTGCACGGTGTCGCCCTCGACCTTCACGCTGAGCAGCTCGCCCGCCTTGCCGAGGTCGTTCACGCACGAGGGCAGCTCGCGCCCGCTCACGTGCACGCACGCGCATGTCTGCTGCGCCGCGAACGTGGTGCCGATGCGCAGGTACCCCAGCGCGGTCGGCCCGAAGTACGCCGCCGTCCCTCCGAGCACCACCAGCACCACCAGCGCGATGATCTTCTTCACGAGATGACGCGCCTACTAAGGCTCGCGCACCAGCACCAGCTCTGCCGGCACCTCGGGCCCCGCATCGGGCACCAGCAGGTAC
>JAEUJP010000250.1 GCA_016793725.1 Myxococcaceae bacterium
CGGCGGAGGCGACAGCTGGGGCTGCTGTTGTGCTGCCCGCCTCCGGTCTCCCCTCGACCTCTGCTTGTTGTTCGGACCTGCCCGCGACCGCGACGTTGTCGTCGGCATCGTGCTCCGCGCTGCCGCCGCGCGTGAGCCAGAGCAGCATTGTCGCGCCGGCGATCAGCAGCAGCACCACACGCGACGTCTTCTGCTTCGACCCCATCGCTCAGAACAGCTGACGCTTCGCCCTCACCCGCAGTACTTCTTCAAAAGCCTGCGAAGCTCCCACCTTCTGGGCCGCACCGTCAAACCCGACAAGCCCGGCTGCTCAGTCTTTCGGCAGCTTCACGATGGCGAGCACGGCCACCTTCAGCTGGCGCTCGATCTGCCACGAGTCGACGATCGCGCGCCGCCACAGGTCGAGGCCCGCACACGCGACGAACGACAGCACGATGCCCGCGAGCAGGCCGGCGATGAGAATCATCGGCACGTTCGGAGCGGTCGGCTTGCGCGGCGTGAGGGCGGGGCGCACGACGCTGAACCGGTACTTGAACGCGGCGCGCGCGGTGTCGAGCTCGAGGCGGGCGGCCTCGACGCGCATGAGCAGCTCCTGGTAGCGGGCCAGGGCGACGCGCAGCTGGTCTTGAGCCACCGTGACCGTCGGGTCGCGCTCGAGGTCGGGGGCGATGTTCTGGAGCGACGTTTCCATCGCGGTCGGCGTGCGGCGCACCGGCAGCGGCGAAGAGGCTTCGCGCGGGTTCTCTTCGCGGTCGCCGCCCTTCGCCTGCAGCTCTTTCATCAGATCTTGCTCTTCGCGCTTCAGCGTCAGCATCTGCGGCGAGTCTTTCTGGAGCGACTCGAGCCGCTGCTCGAGCTCGAGAATCACCGGGTGGCTCTTGTTGTAGATGACGCGCTGCTGCTCGAGCTGGTTGCGCAGCTCGGTGAGCTGCCGCTGCCGAAAGTCGTCGAGGTCGGTGATGGCCCGCTGCTTCGCCCGCAGCATGAACTTGAGCTGCACCACCTCGGCCGACGGGCCCGCCGCCGGCTCGGGGCGCGGGGCGACCGGGCGCGGCGAAGGCGACGGCGACGGCGCGGGTGCCGGGGCCGGGCGCTTCGAGGCGCCCGACCGCTCGTCGATGACGCGCTGCAGGTTCGCGAGCGCCTCGTCGATCGAGGTCTGCGTCTGCGTCGCGTGCGTCTCGAGAATGTGAATCGTCTCAGAGATGGCGGCGACCTCGCTCACGTGCCGCTGTTCGAGAAAGTTCTGCTGCGCCGTCTCGACGATGAGGCGCGCCATGCGCGGCTCGGGCCACGCGATCTTGATTTCGACCGTGCCCTCGTCGGCGCTGACGGCGAGGCGCTGCTCCATGGTGCCGACGAGAATTTCGTTCCAGTCTTCGCGCGACCACTTGCCGAAGACCGCCTGCAGCATCTTGTCTTTCGTGCCGAGCAGCGGGTTGCGCGACTTCTGCCACTCTTCGACGAGGTTCGTCTGCGTGACGATCTTCTCGAGGTTGTCGCGCGCCAGCACGCGCTCGCGCGCCGCCCGCGTCGCACCTTCTTCTTGCCCGCCGCGGTACGGGTTCGACAGGTTCGTCATGAAGCCCGTCTGGTGCGTCAGCAGCTTCGTCGACGACTCGTACTTGCGCGGCAAGAACGCCGCCGCCCCGATCGCGCCCGACATCACGATGATGAGACACGAGAACCCGAGCAGCCGGTGCCGCCCGAAGGCGCCCAGCACGAACCGCCCCCAGTCGCGCACCACGCCGTAGTCGAACAGCTCGAGCTCGGCGTCGTCGTTCTCGGGCGCGTGCGGCCTCGGCAGCGGGGCAGGAGGCGCGCTCACGGGTTCACCGGCCCGCCGGCGAGCGACGCCGGGTCTTTCATCTTCACCATGAACACCAGCAGCACGACCGCCGCCCACGCGATGTTGAACAGCAGCACCGTCGTGATCGCCCGCTTCAGCCCCCTGTTCGGGCCTTTCATGCGCGCGGCCCGAATGGGCAGCACGATCATGGCGATCATCGACGAGAGCAGCAGCATCTTGCTCATGGCGGGCTCACCATAACCGCCCCCTCGAAAGCCTGCGACGTTTCCCTTGGCGGGCTTCTGGTCGCTGCGCTCCCGTTTCCGCGCCAGAGGCGCGGGGACTACGGGCGCAGCCGCTCGAAGAAGTGCGCCACGATCGCCCGCGCCGTGTCGGGCAGCGAGCCGGTCTGCGAGCGCACGCCGCGCATGAACTCCATCGTGTAGACGACGCTGGTCAGCGGGTGGGCGACGCGGCCGATGCCGAGCTCCCACATCTTCTTCGTCAGGCCGAGCGCCGCGTCAGACAGGGGCCGCGTCGCGTCGGGCATCAGCAGCGTCGAGGCGACGAGCGGCCGCGCGAGCAGGTTCATCTCGAACAGGTACCGCAGCGCGTTCGCGTGCGGCACGTCGTGGTGCTTCTTGCCGATCTTCCAGTAGTTCACGCCGTACGCGTGCACGCGCTCGAGCCACTTCTTTTCGCTCGCGTGATCTGACGCGTGGTACGCGACCGCCTCGGCCGTGTACGTCAGCTCGACGCCCGACGCCTCGAGGCGCAGCCCCAGGTCGGTGTCTTCACCGAGCCGCAGCGAAAAATCGAAGCCGCCGATGTCGAGGTAGTCTTGCCGCAGCAGCGACACGTTGCCCGTGTAGAACGAGTACCCGTCGAGCTTCAGCTGGCCCGCGCGCGCCCGGTCGGCCGTGCGCTTGTGGCCCGCCGCGTACCAGCGCTCGAAGTACGGCATGTCGGCGATGTGCGAGTCGGGCTCGAGCCGCCCCAGCGCCGCCCGCCGCGTGCCGAGCGGGTGCATCTTCAGGTGCTCTTCGAGAAACGTCGGCTGCACCTGCATGTCGTCGTCGACGATGACCAGCACGC
This sequence comes from Myxococcaceae bacterium, assembly GCA_016793725.1. GTDB lineage: Bacteria > Myxococcota > Myxococcia > Myxococcales > Myxococcaceae > Xiheicaenimonas > Xiheicaenimonas phototrophica. Next base: position 2,885 of record JAEUJP010000250.1, read on the forward strand.
GGCCCTGCGCGTTTTCGATCGCCTTGTGTCGCGCCGCGGCCGGCCCTGCGTTCGGCTGCCGCAGCGGCACCAGCCGGTAACCGAACGTCACGCCGGCGAGCGCCTCGGGCACGTTCTCTCTGCCGCCGTCGTCGCACACCACGACCTCGAACTTCTTCGGGTCGAGCGTCTGCACGTCGAGCTGGCGCAGGAGCCGCTTCAACAAGTCGAGGCGGTTGTACGTCGCGACGATGACCGAGACCTGTGTGCCCGCCCCCGAGACCTGGCTCATGCCTCGGGCCCCTTCACCGTCTCTGCCTCACGCTGCGTGCGTACCCAGTCTCTCGGCGCGTTCGATTGCTTGCGCATGAGCCCCACCTTC
>JAEUJP010000275.1 GCA_016793725.1 Myxococcaceae bacterium
TGGCGTTGATGACCACGAAGTAGATGGCGATGTTCGTGTTGTTCGATTTGCCCGTCTTGCCGTTGTACGTCGTGCCGCAGCCGCCGCACTTCACGTGCGTGAACATCTTCGGCCCGAGCGCGCCGCCCCACCACGTGAACGACATGCGCGTCGCCGACGTCGCCTGACACTGCGGGCAGGGCGCGAACTCGCTCACCGGCATGCGGTTGCGACAGGCCTCGCACAGGCCGCCCACTCCGCACTGAGCACAGAAGAAGCTGCCGCAGCGCGTGCACGTGCCGGCGGCGTTCGACATCGGGTGCTTCGCGCACATCGCGCCTTGGGTCGATGGGGTCATGGGCCGCGAGAATAACCCGCGACTACGTCCCCGTGCGCACGCCGAGAATTTCGCCGTTGCCGCCCGGGATGCGCACGTTGTGCACGCCCATCACCGCGAGCGCGGTCGTCACGACGTCGGCGCTGCGCGGCTTGCGCGTCACGTCGCCCGTCGACTCGCGCACCGCCACCGGCACCCCGTCGAAGCCGCTCGCGTTCGCGTCGGCCGTGTTCACCGCGTACGTGCCCACCATGCGGTTCGCGTTGAGCCCGCCGCCCGCGAGAATCACGGTGTTCGAGGGCCAGTGGTCGCTCGTCGGCCCGCTCTTCGGCCAGGTGCGCGCGAAGTCGCTGAGCAGCACCACCAGCGTCTCGTCGAGCAGCGACTTGCCCGCCTGCGTGCCCGGCGTCGCCTTCATCTCGCCGAGCAGCCGCCCCACCACGTCGAACGTCGCGCGCACCTGCGCGAACTGCACGCGGTGGCCCTGGCTGTGCCCGTTGTCGAACCCGTACCGGCCGACGCCCTGGCAGTCGACCGCGACCGACGTGCACAGGTCGCTCTTGAGCAGCCTGAGCGCGAGGTCGAACTGGCTGTCCCAGCTCGCGCCGCTGTCGGTGCCGAAGCCGCCGATGTTCGTCGCGAAGTGGCTGCCCGCGGCCGGGGCCCAGAACGGGCGCGGCGTGTACTGCACGCCCTGAGTGTTCTGCACGATGGTCGAGACGTCGCGCGCGAGCACGCGGCTGACGCCGACGAGGTCGTCGTGAATCTTCCCCAGCACCGCCTCGGAGGCCGGGTTCAGCTTGCCGCGCTGGTCGCGCAGGCGCCTCAGCGACCGCTCTTCGATGGGGTTCAAGAAGAAGCCGCCCGCCGCCGGGCTGCCGTCGAACGCGACCGGTGGCACCGTCGAGCCGACGTCTGACGCCTTCAGGTTGGCCCAGGGCCGCGCGAGCTTGTTGCTGAAGAGAAAGTCGATGTCGCTGCGCCGCTCGATGCGTGACGGCGACGCCTCGCTGCGCAGGTCGAGCGATGCGGGCGCAGGGCCGCCGACCCAGACGCTGGGTATCGGGCGATCGGGGAAGCGTGAGAACAGGCTGTGCGCCGCCCACGCGTGCAGGCTCGGGCTCTTGAACTCGCTCGAGGCCACGCCGCACATCGCGCTCACCTGGCCCGCGGCGTGCGCGGCCGTCTGCTGGTCGACGCCGTGAATGGCGACGGTGTGGCTCCAGAGCTGGTGCTGCTTCCACGCCCAGCCGTGAGGGCTCGTGGCGCCGCCGGTGCGCGGGTCGGCCATGCCGGCGGTCAGCGCCGCTTCGTCCCACAGCGCGGGGACTCTCAGCGCCGTCGCCGAGGCGCTGCCGTCGAGCGCCTTGATGTTGGAGGCGTCGAAGTAGATGGGCTCGCCGTTCTCGACGAACGGAGCGGGAATGACCGCGGCCGTCTCGCTCGAGGTGAGCGGGTAGAACGTGTAGAGCGACATCCACCCTCCGCCCATGAAGAGCGTGAGGAGCTTCGTCGGCGCGTCGGTGGCGCTCTGGGCGCGTGCGACCGACGGCGCGAGCTGCTCGAGCAGCTTCAGCTGGGTCGCTCCGAGGCAGGCTTTCAGCAGCTGGCGTCGGCCGAGCGTCATGGGTCTCTCAGTACAGAATCCACAGCGGGTCTCGAATCAGCGCCGCGCACACCGCCGTCCACGCGGTTGCAGCGCCCTTGCTCTCGTAGCGGACGAACACGTTCGTGAAGAGGTCATCGACCTCGGCCTGCGGCGCCGGCTCGCCCAACAGCTTCAGGTACAGCTCAGCGATGTTCGCCTTGATGGCCGCCGCGCCCGGCGCCGTCGTGCTCGCGTCGGCCAGCGTCGCCCTCGACAGCACCGCCGTGTTGCCCGGCTTCGTCACCGCTGCCCGGCACCACGCCTGCGACGTGTGCGTCAGCGCCTGCAAGAACCCCGGAGTCACCCCGTCGTTGCGCCACTTCCCCTCGAGCCGGTGCGGCCCACCCAGCGAGACGAACAGCGTCGCGCCCTGCCCCGTCGAGTCGGCGTAGGGCGTCGCGTCGGGGCTGCGCACCGCGTACGCGTCGCCGCCGCGCACGTTGAACGCCGCGTCGTAGAAGTCGGCCTCGGTCAGCCCGAGCTGCTGGTAAAGCGCCGCCTGCACCTGCTCGGCCGTCTTGCGCCGCACCAGCGGCGGGTCGATGACGACGGGCACCGTGCGCGGCTGCAGCCTGCGTATCCACTCCTCGAGCTCGGTCATCGTGATGAACGTCTTTCTTTCAGCCTCGAGGCCGCTGAACGGCGCGCTCGGCACCGGAGGCATCGGCTTCGCCGCCGTGCCGCGCAGCATCGCGAGCAGCGTCGAGCCCGCAGGGTCCATCGGCACCACGTACTTCGTGTCGTAGACGATGAGGTTCTCGAACGCCTCGAGCGAGCCGAAGAACGGTCGCATGTCGACCGTGTGGCAGCCGCCGCACGTGGGCTTGAGGCGCGTGTACACGTCGAGGTTCGAGAGGTCGCCGGTCGAGGCGATGCCGCCGCCGGCGCCGCCTGAACCGCCCGCGGATGCGCTCTCGCCGCCCGCGCTCGCACCCGGCTGCGGCTGCTGAATGCGCGCCTCACATGCAGCGAGCAATGACAGCGCCGCGCACGCGAACACGACCCCTTCGACTGCGCGCTTCGCGCTCCGCTCAGGGCGAGCGGATGAGGTTTGGTTCACAGGCCCCTCGCCGCTTCGTCGCTGAGGAGCAGCTGCTTGATGAACGGCTTCACCTTGCGCCCGCCCTGCACGAACTGCGTCGTGAGCGCCGTCTCGGTCGCGCCCTCTTTCGTCAGGTCGAGCGGCCGGCCCATGAAGCGCTCGAACAGCCGATCGACGGCGCACCGGTCGTACTCACCCGACTGCACCAGCAGCTTCGCGAACCCGAGCGGCCCGATGGTGCCGTCACCCTCGAGGCCGAAGAGCTTCTCGCCCGCGGGCAAGAAGTCGAGGAAGCGCGCGTCGGCGTTCGCCATGATGCGCGCCGCCGGCACCGGCGTGAGAAACGTGTCGGGCGCGAAGTTCACGTGCCAGCGCCCGTACGGCTGGTACCAGAAGTAGCCGCCGGGCGACTTCGCGTCGGCGAAGCCCGGCTGCGTCGTACGCCTCCACTGCCAGGAGCCGATGCCGCCGAAGTTCGCGTGGCCGACGCCGTGGCGCGGCGTGTCGTCTTCGACCTCGAGCCGTTTGAAGTGAATCGCCGCCGGGTCGATGGTGCGGTGGCAGTGCTGGCAGCTGCCGCTCGCGTACGGGTCGCCGTTGAACGCGGGCGTGAAGACGACGCTCGGGTCGGGCGCGGTGAAGTTGCGGCACGCGAGAATCTCGAGCCAGCGCGCCGCGCGCACGCGCTCGCGCGGGTACCAGACGTTCGGCCCGAGCATCGTGAGCACGCCGGCCGCCGGCACGCCACGCGGAGCGCCGTCGTCGGTGCGCGGGTCGAACGAATACTGCCGCTCGGCGAGCAGGTTCGGGTGCAGCGACGGCACCTCGACCTGCTTCCAGGTGTCGTCGGCGCTGCGCCACCACGACGAGAGGTCCATCATCGCGTTGTCGGTGTTGTTGCGGCCCCAGCGCACGTAGAGGTGCTGCAGCGCGCGCGGCGCGACCGTGTACGTGCCGAGCACCAGGTCGGTGAACGGCCGGTCGTTCACGACGATGTGCGCGAACAGCCGCGCCGGCTCTTCGAACAACATGCGGCGCTGCGAGTCGGCGAGGTACGGCGTCGCCTCGTAGTCGCGCGGGTACATCACCGGCCCCGTCTGCCGCCGCTCGACGCAATACACGAGGTTCGGGCCACACGAGCAGTTCGCCGACGCCAGAGCGTTGTCGGAGTTGCCCATGTTGATGCGCCCGCAGTCGGTCGTGCCGTCGGTGCGCGCACCGGTGCCGGCCCTGCCGATGACGGTCACCGTCGTGCCCGGCGCCCACCAGGGCTCGACCACGTTCAGCGTCGCGGCGGCGTCGTCACACTGGCTCGCTGCCGAGCCCGAGACCAGGCCGAGCGCGCCGGCGTGACGGGTGCCCGCGGCGCAGCGATCGAGGCGCACGGCGTGGCTGCCCTTGAACTGTGCGCTCGTGCCGCCCTCGGTGCTGCCGCGCTTGTAGTCGCCGACCTTCAGCCAATCGTGGCCGAGGCCCAGCATCGCGTCGGCGAACTCGGGCGACGCCAGCGCCGCGTCGAGCTGCGCGTCGAGAAACGCGGGAAAGGTGCCGGCGTCGGCGGCGTCGAGCGCGGCCTGGTACTGCTGCAGCGTCGGCTCGACGCCGCGCACGGCGAGGTGCACGCGCCGCAGCTGCCGCGTCGGCGAGAGGCGCGGCGCGTTCACCAGGGCGGTCTGGGCCGTGGCGGCCGCCGGCGGCTCGGGCTCGTTCGCGCAGCCCAGCAGCAGCAGGAGCAGCAACACCGAGCGCATGGCCGCGCACCTTGACTCAGAAATCAAAAAATTGAAACCCGGGCAAACCACGTCACCAGGAGGCGACAAGGTCGGCCAAGTCGCAGCGTTCGGTGTGGGGCGCTGTAGCTTGCGGCCACTCAACCGATGCTGGGTTGAGAGCGGCACGTACCCCTTCGCCCTCAGGCCATCGATGTCCCTCTTTCCAGTTCGGGCTCCGCTGCTCATCAGGCCGCGGAACGGTACGGCAGCTCCACGGCCACATTCGCGGCCGCTGCGCCCTCGCCGCAAGCTCCAAAGCGGTCAGGCCGCGGTCGAGACCGCGCTGATCCTCCCGCTGCAGCTGTTCACGCTGCTCGGGGCCATACAGCTCTCGATGGCCTACCAGGCGCGGCTCGTGAACGAGTACGCGGCGTACAAGACGGCACGGGCGGCCTCGCTGTACCGGCTCGAGTGCCGGCGCATGACGAACGCGGCGCTGGTGGCGCTGGTGCCGACGGTGAGCGGCCACTACCCGCCGGGCACGTACACCGAGCCCGAGGCGCGGTACCTCGCGCTGACGCGGGCGGTCATCTCAGCGGGCAATCGACCCCCCAACAACCCGCCAGGGGCCGCCACGCCGCTCACGGTGGTCGACTACCGGCTGACCGACTTTCGACCCGAGTTCGACACGCAGCTCGACCCCGGCGAGCGGCCGATGAAGGTGCACGTGCGGCTCGCCTACTTCTTCGAGTACCGCGTGCCGTTCGCGAACTGGATCATGTCGCGCTTCTGGCTGCAGACCGAAAACGGCGTGCAGCTCGCGAGCGGCATCGACCCCATCATGGCGGTCAGAGACCAGCGCAACGAGCCGCTCACGCCGTTTCTCGACACGTCGCTGACGCGCATCGCGCAGTCGGCGATCGCCAACCGGTACTTCACGGTGCCGATCGTCTCGACGTTTTCGCTGCGCATGATGAGCGACCCGCTACCGGGCGTGCCGCTGCAAGGGCGGTGTCTGTGAGGGCGCGGGGGCAGTCGCTGATCATCACCGTCATGATCATGCTCGTCGTGGTCATCATGGTGTTCTTCACGTTTTCGGTCGGCGACCGCACGCGCAAGAAGATGCGCATGCAGGCGCTCGCCGACTCGACCGCGTACTCGAGCGCCGTGGCCGAGGCGCGCGCGATGAACTTCTTCGCCCTCACCAACCGCGCGATCATCTCGAACATGGTCAGCACGCTCAGCGTGTCGGCTCACAACAGCTGGATGACCTGGTACGAAGACATGCTGATGGGGGCGGTGCAGAACTGGTGGAACATGGCCGGTGCACTGCACGACCGCGGTCGCACCGACCCCGGCTGCATACCCTGCCAGGCCCGCCTCACGCAGGCCGCCCGCACCGCCTTCGACATCGCCGAGTGGTACGCGTTCGCGATGCCGCGCTACGGCACGGGCCACGCCCACCGCGGCGGCATCACGTTGCCCGGCCTGCCCGAGCCGTGGCCGCCGTTCACGAACCACCCGTTTCCGAACCGCGTGTGGGAAATGAACGGAGGCAACCCCCGCCGCGTGCCGTTCGCCGCGTGGAACCCGGTGTCGAGCCCCGACAAAGACGACGCCGACCGCATCGACCTGGGCTGCTACAACCTGCGCACGCCGGCGGGCACGACACCCCGCCCCATCGGCCGCAGCGGCGTCGGCGAGCGCGGCGACTGCGAGGCGCGGCTCGCCCGCGTGCGCGGCGTGCGCGGCGCGTACTGGGTGCACCGGCAATTTCACGCGAAGGTCGACGGCGACTGGTGCTCGATGATGCAGATGGCGCGGCGGCAGCACTTCGACAACGCCATCATCACGCGCGCGATGCAGCTGAACGTGCAGCGCGAGCTCGTCTACCTGCTTCGCGGCGAGGCGCCTTCGCGGCCCGAAATTCTCGACAGGCCGCTGGTGCTCGACGAGGTGCGGCAGTGGCTGTACGACGTCGACAGCAATCACCTCGACGTCGACGCGACGCCGGCCGAGAAGGGTGAGTCGGGGTCGGGCGGCACCATCGACTTCTACGACGCGCGCAACCAGACGGGGCCGAACGTCATTCCCACTCCGCTCGTCGACCGGCTCGCGCAGAAGGTCGACCCCGACGTGCGCGCGACGATCGAGTCGCGGCGGCTGACGTCGCGCCTGTTCATGAACGCCATCGTGCCGCAGTACGCGCCGGGCGCGCGACCGGGCGCCGACCCGAACCCCGACGGCCCCGCGCGCGCGATGTCGCACCGCGACTTCGACCAGATGGAGTTCGTCACGCGCTACCCGCAGTGGGTCTTTCAGCGGCGCGTCGACGGCTTCAGCGACCACCTGCTGCGCGAAGAGAACTGGCGCAACCTGCAGGCGGGCGCGCGGGCGATCGCGGCGGCCGGCTCGAGCGGCCAGCTCGACAACTACGCGTGGTACGGCGGCAACGCGAAGGCGATGTCGGTGAGAGACCTGCCGCTGCCGCAGACGAACACGCGGCGCAACACCTCGGGCATGAACGTCTACGCGCCCGCCGCGAACGAGATGGTGAACGAAAACGTCTGGTGGCTCGAGCGCGCGCTGACGGGCCCCGGCGACGTCGACCCCGCGTACGTCGAGGGCACGACCGGCACGCCGGTGGTGAGCTGGTACACGTGGCGGCCGGTGCAGGGCGCGAGCTTCGTGGGCGAGCTCGAAGACGAGTCGTTCGACAAGGTGTTCGGCCGCAACTTCGGCCACGGCGCGTACGACCACGGCCGCGTCATCAGCGAGTTCTTCGTCGGCGGAGCGTGCGGGCAGTGCGGCCGCGTCGAGGGCCGGCAGACGCAGTGGAAAGAGCGCAACGGCGGCTGGCAGAAGGGCGACGGCGAGCCGCCGAAGGGCATTCACTTCTTTCACGGCGAGGCGCCGAGCGTCGGGCACCGGCAGGGTGCCATCAACCAGAGCACCGACCACCAGTACGTCGGGCACATGCGGTTCGCGGCGACGGCGCAGCCCGATGATTTGTGGAACATGCCGCGCACGGTGGTGATGTTGACGCGGCCGTCGCTCGACCGCGACGTGAGCTTCCAGGGCGAGCAGGGCCGGCGACCGTGGGACTTCGAGATGAGCGCGCCCATCTTCGGTGACCTGTCGCTGACGACGCTGACGTCGCGGGGCGATGCGCGCGCCGACAACCAGATGGCGGCGGCGGCGTCGGGCCTCGTCTACTACCACCAGCCGACGCGGTGGGAAGAGCCGCCGAACCTGTGGAACCCGTTCTGGCGGGCGAAGCTGCACCCGCTGCGGCGAGACCAGCTGCTGCAGGCGGGTCACGCGCCGACGACGCGGGCGCTGTCGGCGTTGCCGGCGGCGGTGGTGAATGAGTAGGCGGCGGGGCGCATCGACGGTCGAGCTCGCGCTCGGGCTGCTGCTGATCGTGCCGTGCGTGCTGTACGGCGTTCACGCGGGCGAGCTGTTCATCGTGGGCGCGAAAGCGCAGGAGGCCGAGATTCAGGCCGCGTGGGACGTGACGGCCTACCGGTACCACGACTACGAGACGGCGAACGGCGCGGCGGTGCCGTCGAACGTGCAGGCGCGCTACGACGCGGTGGCGACGGCGGTCTCGACGAACATCGACGCGGAGCTGGCCGACCTGAACAGCTACGCGACGAGCGGCCGGCGCGGCGTGACGCTGGTGGCGGGGCGCGCCGAGTTCCAGGGTCGCGCCGTGACCTGCGAGCGCAGAGACCTGCGGCCCGGCGGCTACCTCGAGCGAGACCACGTGCTGCCGTTCTCGAGCTTCGACTTCGGCACGAACCCGTGGTGGCCGACGCGCGCCCCCGAGCAGGAGCAGGCGTTTCGCGGCACGCTCACGCGCGAGCACCTCATCACGTGCCGCTCGCGGCTGCGTCACACGACGCTGTGGGTGCCGACGACGTGGATGCAGGACTTCTCGAACGAGCGGCTGAACCCGCTCGTAGCGCCGATGGTGTTCGGGGGGCTCGGCAGCTCGCTGAACGGCACGCGCTCGGGGTCGCAGCCGTCGCTCGGCATGGCGATGTTGACCGACGACTGGGCGGTCGAAGACGAGAACCGGGTGTCGCGCGACGAGGTGGCGATGAAGGTGGGGTTCTCGTCGAACCCGAAGTTCTACCGGGCGGCCGAGCGCGTGCACGAAGCGCTGAGCGTGTACTTCGGCGACGAGCAGCTGAACGAAGACATGACGATGTTGCTGGGGCACCGGTTCATGCACGGCGAAGAGCGCGACAACGGTGAGATCGACGCGTTTCGGCTGGCGCTCGACACCGCGTACACGCGGCTGACGAACCTGCAGCTCGAGTCGCCGCTCGACCCGAACGACGGCAACCTGCCGTGGCACCTCTTGCCGCACCGCGACGGTGAGAAGTCGCACCCGAGCCTCGACGTGGTGTTCTCGACGCGGCAGTCGCGCAGCTACCTCGGGCACCCGAACGCGAGCTTCAACCGGCCGTGAGCAGCACAGAGCGCTTTCGGCCGCTGAGGGTCGCGCTCGCAGTGGCGCTCGGCCTGGGCGTGGGGCTGGTG
>JAEUJP010000916.1 GCA_016793725.1 Myxococcaceae bacterium
TTCGGCGGCGCGGTCGCCCACGCGGTGGGGCAGCAGGGCGCTCGCCGCCGGCGCGATGACGCCGAGCTTGAGCTCGGGGCAGCCGAGCCTCGCGCTCGGGTGGGCCCAGACGCGGCTGCAGGCGAGCACCAGCTCCAGGCCGCCGCCCAGGCACTTGCCGCGCACCGCGGCGAGCACGGGCACGGGAAGCGTCAGGAGCTGCGCGACGACCTCGTGCAGCGCCTTCAGCATCGCCGGGGCCTTCTGCACGCGGTGCTCCTCGACGCTGGCGCCGAACGAGAAGTCCTTGCCGCTTCCCTCGAGCACCACGCAGCACAGGGCCGGGTCGGTGGCCGCCGAGGCGAGCGCCTCGTGAAGCGCCCGGGTGAGGCGCTCGTCGACGATGTTGCCGCGGCCGCTGTCGAGCGTCAGCCGCAGCGCGGCGCCGTCGAGCGCGGGTCTCACCTGGAGCGTCACCTTAACGTCCCGCCCTTCACGTCGGGCGGCGCGATGGCGTCGAGCATCGCGTCGTCCCACGTCTCGCCGTCCGCGAGGCGCTGGCGCATGGTCACGAAATCGACCTCGCGCTGCTTCTCGCCGCGGTGGAAGGCGCGGAAGCCCGCCTTGGCCTCGGTCATCATGTTGAGCGAGAGCCAGGCGCGGTTCGTCTCCTTGTTCTTGTCCCACGCCTCGAGCTTCTTCTTGCGGATGCTCTCGACGGTCTTGATGGTGCAGTCGGGGAACGTCATCAGCAGGCTGGTGACGAGCCGGCCGACCGCCTCGTCGAGCAGGGTGAGATCGACGGTGCCGCGCTCGAGCAGCGCCTTGCCCGCCATCAGGCTCTCGCCGGTCCTCGGCTCGCCGTGCACGATGCGGCCGTACTCGTCGAGCCAGGTGTCGGTGTGTACGAGCGGGTTCGCGACGTATTTCCCGTCGACCTTGAGCGCCGGGGTGAGGCCCGTGATGAGCCCCAGGCGGTGGGCCTTGTGCGCGCTCCACGGCTCGCACAGGGTGCAGCTGCCCATGGCGAGCTCGACGCCGACGTACAGGTCGAGGAAGTCGGTGGCTCCGCCGTCGGGCGCGCTGCCGTGCTTGGGGCCCGCCTGGCCGAAGCGGGCGAGGTCCTGTGCGACCGAGTAGTCGCAGGCCATGCCGATCTCCTGGCCGCCCCCGACGCGCAGGCCGTTGACGCGGCAGATGACGGGCTTGTCGCAGGTCAAGATGCCGCTCACCATGTCGTTGAACAGCCGCATGTACTGCCGGTACTCGAGCGGCCGGCCGGCGTAGTACTCGCTGTACTCGCGGGTGTTGCCGCCGGTGCAGAACGCCCGCGTGCCGGCGCCGGTGAACACGACGGCCACCGCCGCGCGATCCATCGACGCGCGGCGGAAGGCCAGGATCACCTCCTTGATCGTGTCGGTGGTGTAGCTGTTCAGCTCGCGCTCGTTGTCGAGCGTGATCCACACCTGGTGGAGGCCCTTCGCGACCGCGCCAGCCGGCGTGCGCACCGGCTTGTGCTCGTAGCGGATGCGGCTGAAGTCGACTCTCGTCAGCTGGTGGTCGTGCAGCTCGGCGGCCATTTTCGTCTCCTCTTCGGGTTCGCGTCTTCACGGCACCAGCACGGCGCGCTCTTTCAGCTCGCCGTGATGCACGGCCTCGAGCACGCGCGGGGCGTCGTCGAGCCGCTCCTTCTTCACCTGTCCTTTGATCTGAACCTGCCCGGAGGCCACGTACGCGAGCGCCTCGGGGTACAGCTTCGGGTCGCAGCCCCAGTTGCCGTACGCGGTGGCGTCGAGCGCCATCAGGCTCGAGAGCTTCACGGTGGTGGGCTCGGGCGTGAAGCCGACCACCGACAGCGAGCCGCCCGGGGTGAGCAGGCCGAACGCGAGCTCCTGGCCGGCCTTCGCGCCGCTCGTCTCGAAGATGCGCCAGCCGTGCGGCTCGAGCCCCGCCGCCCTCGCGAGGGCTTGAAGCTCGGTCTTCACGGCGCGTGCGCCCGCGGCGGGGTCGATGCCGGTCCGGGCTCCGAGGGCGTTGGCGCGCGCGCGCCGTGAAGGGTCCGGGTCGACGGCGGCGACGGTCGCGCCCACCGCCCGGGCGAGCTGCACGGCGTAGCCGCCGACCCCGCCAGCCCCCACCACGACTGCAAGGTCGCCCGCCTTCAGGCCGCACCGGCGAATGGCCTGCAGGGGCGTCGACACGGCGTCGGCCACGACCGAGAGCTCCCAGAGCTGAAGGCCCGCGCGGCCGATGGGTGCGTCGGCCGCCGGCGTCTCGCCCGGAGGGTCGACGGCGCACAGGGTGTGGGCGGGCACCTCGACGTGCGTCGCGAAGCCGCCGTCCTCGTCGTTGCCGGGCATGAGCGAGGCGCGGCACGACGTCGGCCGGCCCGCAAAGCAGAAGCCGCAGCGGCCGCACGGCGCCACCGCCGGGACGATCACGCGGCGCTTGAGCCACTGCGCCTCACCGGGCGCGGCCTCGACGACGACGCCCGACACCTCGTGGCCGAGCACGATCGGCAGGCTCTTTCTCGTCGAGACCCCGCCGTACAGGAAGCCGAGATCCGTGTGGCAGACGCCGCAGCCTGCGACCTCGACGAGCACGCGGTGCGGGCCGAGCGGGGCCGCGTCGCGCTCGAAGCGCTCCAGGGTGGAAGGGGCGGTCATCCTCCAGCCGCGGATCCGGGTGGCCATGGAGGCGAAAGTGCGCCTGGCGGCCTCGCGCGACCTTGATGCAGATCAAGCCGCCCGCGCCTGTCGGCCTCCGCGGGCGGCCCGCCTTGATCTGGATCAAGCTTCGGGGAGGGCGCGCGGCGCGAAGCTGGCCCTATGCCGCGCTGGGCCGTGATCACGTTCGGCCGCAACGTCGATCGCGCCGGCGCGACGCTCGCGGTCGTGCATCAGCTGTACGGGCATGGCGTCGCGGTCGCGGGGTTCCTTCAGGTGAAGCAGCCCGGAGCGGCTCCCGAGACGGTCGAGCTCGTGCGCCTCGCCGCAGAGGGCCGCGCGCTGCTGGGCGTGCGCACCGAGGGGCGTCAGCGCGGCGCCTCGTGCTCGTTCAGCTTCGATGCGCACGCGTTCGCGACCTGCCGGAGCTGGCTCGAGGCCGACGCCCCTTCGGCCGACGTCCTCCTTCTCCACGAGCTGAGCAAGCTCGAGGTCGAGGGGCAGGGGCACGCGCCGGCGCTCACCTGGGCGCTCGGGCTTCCCGGCGATCGGCCCGTCGTGTTCTGTGCGCGGGCTGAGCACCTCGGCCAGCTCGTCGAGCGCTTCGCGCTCACGAGCGAGCCGGTGGCGTACCTCGAGCATCACGCGCCGGGCGCCGACTCGACCCGCTTCGCGGCCGACCTCGCCGCGGCGGTCGGGCTCGGAGCCTGCGGCCACGAGTGATGCTCACGGCGCTTTGGCCGGCTCGGGCCTGAACTTCGCGTGGCAGGCCGGGCAGCCGGTGATGACTGCGCCGAGCTGCTTCGCGGTGGCGGGCACGTCCTTCTTCGCGGCCGCCTTCACCAGCTTCTCGAGCTCGCGGTGGAAGGCCTCGTCCTGCTTCTTGAAGTCGGCCACGGTAGTGCCGGCCTTCGGCTTCCATGCGCCGGAGTCGAGCGCTCGCGCCGTCTCTTCCTTCGCCGCGTGCACCTTGTGGAACGCCGCGGGCACGGCGTCGACGTTGGCGGTCTCGACGCCGACCAGCGTGACGACGAGGGCCTCGTGGAGCAGCGCCATCTCGGCGAGGACGGCGTTGGGGGGCGGTTCGGCGGCGAGCAGGGCGAGCAGGGCGTTTGTGAGCACGGCAGAGCCTAACGCGCCGTCGCGGGCCCGCCAGGGCGTGGCACCGGCCCTGCACAACCACCGCCCATGTACGAGAACGCACGCTCCGCCGCGCAGGATCTGCGCGAGCGGCGGCAGACTTTGCGCGAGTCGTTGCCGCCTCTCCTGCCGCTCGCCCAGAAGGTGGCTCGGGTCCACGGAGCCCACGACCCGTACCTGGAGAAGGTCACCGTGCTGCTCGGAGCGCTCGCGGAGCGCGTGACGGATCACCTCGATCGTGAAGATCTCCTGTGGCCCGTCGAGCGAAGCGGCCCCGCGGGCACGGCCGACGCCGTCATCCTCAAGGCCGATCACGTCGAGGTCCGAATGCTGCTCTACGAGCTGCGCGCGGCCGCGGGCGGCTATGTCCCCCCCGACTGGGCGTGCGGCAGCTACCGGCGGCTCCTCTACGGGTTGGAGCGGCTGCACGCGGAGCTCTTCCTCCAGATGGAGATCGAGAACCAGACGCTGTCGTCATGAGTGAGCCCCGCGATCCCGAGCTGCTGGCCGCGCTCGAGCAGGTGATCGACCCCGAGATCGGGCTCGACGTCGTCGCGCTGGGCCTCGTCTATCGCGCCGAACGCGACGCGAGCTACGCGCGCGTGGTGATGACGATGACGTCTCCCGCCTGCCCGCTGCACGAGACGATCGTGGAGGACGCCCGGGCGGCGCTGGCCGCCGTGCCGGGCATCGAGCGCGTCGACGTCGCGCTCGTCTTCGAGCCGCCGTGGGCGCCCGAGCGCATGAGCCTCGAGGCGAAGCAGCGCCTCGGGTGGAGCTCCTGACGCCGTGCTGTGGGCCTACGAGCTCTCGGTGTGGCTGCACGTGCTGGCCGCGTGCGCGTGGGTCGGAGGCATGGTGTTCCTCGTGGTGGTGCTCGTGCCGGTGGTGAAGCGCGGCGACGCCGCGCTTGCGGCGGCGCTGATCGAGGGCTCGGGCCGCCGCTTCCGGACCCTCGGCTGGGTGTGCCTGGGCACGCTGCTCGCGACGGGCACGCTCAACATGCACTTCCGCGGCATTCACTTCGGCGACTTCTTCGACGGCTCCTTCGCGCAGAACCCGGTCGCCCGGCCGCTGGCGCTCAAGCTGCTGCTGTTCGCAGCGGTGCTCGCGCTGAGCGCCGTGCACGACTTCCTCGTCGGGCCCCGCGCGACGGCGGCGTGGCGGCGCGCCCCTTCGTCGCCCGAGGCGCGCGCCGGCCGCCGCCAGGCGAGCCTCTTCGGCCGCGTCAACGGGGTGCTCGCTCTGCTCATCGTGCTGCTCGCCGTCTTCGTGGCGAGGGGAGGGTACCCGTCGTGATCCCTCCGCGGCTCCGGCTCCCGCTGCTCGGCCTGGGTGCCGTGGGCTTGTGGTGGGGCATCTGGCTCGGGCTGTCGCGCATGGGCGCGGTGCCGATACCCGCCCCGCGTGCAGCCGCCGATCACGGCCCGCTGATGGTGAGCGGTTTTCTCGGCACCGTCATCGCGCTCGAGCGCGCGGTCGCCTCGGGTCGCCTCTGGGCGTACCTGGGGCCCCTGGCGTGCGCGGGGTCGATCGTCCTGGAGCTGTCGGGCCACGGCGGGCTGGGCGCCTGGGCACAGCT
>JAEUJP010000280.1 GCA_016793725.1 Myxococcaceae bacterium
AGTGGCACCGCGGGAGGCGGCACGGCCGGCGGCTCATCGCTGTGCGACGGCGTCGTCTGCAACATGCCTCCGGCGTCGTTCTGCAACGGCAGTGTCCTCATCACCTTCAGCGGCGCCTGCAACCCGCAGACGGGCGCGTGCACGTACACGCAGATGAACACGGGCTGCCCGCAGGCGTGCGTGAACGGCATGTGTGTCGGCGACCCGTGCGCCGGCGTGACGTGCACGACGCCGCCTCCTCCGACGTGTGTGGGGGGCAGCGCCGTCACGTTTTCGCTCCCCGGCACGTGTGCCGGCGGCAGCTGCAGCTACCCGCAGATGAGCACCCCGTGCCCCGGCGGTTGTGCGAGCGGCGCGTGCGTGCCGGTCAGCGCCACGTTCACGCAGGTGCTGCCGCGCGTGCGCCACGCCATCACCGCCATCGACCAGGAACCCGGCTCTGGCGGCGACGACGTCATCGCGGTCGGGCCCGCCGGCAACGCCTCGCGGTGGAACGGGGCTCAGTGGGCCGCCATGCCGCAGGGGCCGATGGCGGGCAACCTCCAGTCGGTGTGGTTCTCGGGTACGAACATCGGCTACGTCGTCGCCGACAACGGCCTGTACCGCTTCTCGAACGCGGGCATCGTGCGCGTGAACCTGCCGATGGTCACCGGCGCCGGCCGGCTCGTCGACGTGCACGGCATCTCAGACACCAACTACGCCGTCGTCGACGAGGTCGGCATCATCTACCGCCGCGAAGCCGACGGCGGCATCACGGTGAACGCCGGCAACGTCGGCTCGCGCGACAAGCCTCCATACCGCATGCGCGGCGTCGCGATGGAGGCCGTCGCCGGCTCGAGCTACGGCTCGCGGCTGCGCTACTGGGGCTCGTGCGGCACCCCGAGCCCCGCGGGGTGCGTCGTGTTCCAGGCCTCGACCAACGGCACGTACTACGACGACCGCGACAGCACGGTCGCCACCGTTCGTTCGGTCGGGCCGTCGCTCGACACGAACGGCGACGCCTGGGCCGGCCTCGAGACCGCGCGCGTTCGCCGCTACACCACGAACGGCGACTTCGACTCGGTGCAGGTGCCGCCCATCGACGGTGGCGCCGTCGTCGCGATGACCGGCGCGGCCCCGAGCGCCACGCGCGCGACCTTCGTGCTCACCGCGCCCATCATGACGTCGAAGCTCGGCAACCTGTACCGCATCACCGGCATGGCGTCGGCCCCGCAGGTCGACCCGCTGATGAACGTCTTCTACGGCTACCAGGCGATGTCGAAGACCGAGAGCTCGGGCGTCATCGTCGTCGACATGAACACCTCGACCGGCGCGAGCACCATCACCCGCCGCGGCGCCATCGCGAACGAGGTGCTCGACCTCGGCGCCGAAGACTGGGTCGCGGGCGCCGCGTTCGCCACCGGCTCGGTGCTGATGAACGGCTACGGCGACGTCGCGATTCGCAACAACGCGTCGAGCACGTTCGTGCTGCGCCGCTTCCCCTTCGACCTGAGCGCCACCGACATCGCCGCCGGCTCGACGTTCGCGGTGCTCACCTCGAAAGACGGGCTCGCCTACCGCCTGCCCTACAACTCGAGCACGTTCAGCGCGCTGTCGTTCGCGGTCGAGCCGGGCGCCCTCAACGCCGTGTGTCAGGCCTCCGACTTCGAGTGGTACCTCGCCGGCGAGTCGGGCGGCCTCTTCAGGTACGACGCCACCACCATCACCCCGCAGGTGACGATGACCTCGGCGACGTTCACCGACGTCGACTGCCCGGCCGCAGGCTCGGCCGTCGCGTGCGGCACCGGCACCGTGCTCCGCCTCGCGGGCGGCAGCTGGAGCGCCCTGCCCAACGTGCCCGCCGGCGCCATCACCTCGTGCCGCCTCGTCGGCGGCGCCGTGTACATCGCCGGCCCGAACCTGTTCGCGCGCTTCGCGAACAACACGTGGTCGACGTTGGCGTCGCGCCCGGTGCTCAACGGGCTCGTCGTGAGGTCTTCGAACGAGGCGTACGCCGGCTCGAACAACGCGGTCGTGCGCTTCGACGGCACGTCGTGGTCGGTGGTGCCTGTCGCGGTTCCGCAGGCGCTGCTGGCTGGTTTTTCGATGGGCCCCCGCGTGGTATTGGCAGGCGCGGGTGGTGTCGTGATGGAGGGACAATGAAGAACGAAGAGCTGAACCCTCAGTTTCGTATCCGCTCCCCGCTGCGCTGCGACGGCATCGGGCGGCTCGACTGCGCCGAAGACACCGAGTCGGGCGCGCGCCTCGCGGTGCGCTGGTTGCCCCTCGACGCCGGCGGTGACGCCGCCGTGCGCGCCTGCGCGAAGCTGCCCGAGCACCCGACGCTGCCGCGTGTGCGCCAGACCGGCCAGGTCGGCGACAAGGCGTTTCTCGCCATGGAGTTCCCAGACGGCGAGCTCCTCTCGGCCCGCATGGGCGAGCCGCAGAAGCCCGACGCGCTGCTCGACATCGGCGCTCAGCTCGCCGACGCGCTCGCGACCATTCACTCGCAGGCCGTCGTGCACGGCGAGCTGTCGGCCGAGTCGGTGCTGCTCGCGAACAACAAGGCCTTCTTGTGGGACATGCCCCTCGTCATCGCGAACCGGCTCACCGACCGGCGCGGCGAAGAGCGGCTGATGCACATGCTCGTTCGCACGGCGGCGTACCTCGCGCCCGAGCGCGCGCGGGGCTCCGAGCCGTCGGTCGAAGGCGACGTCTATGGCCTCGCGGCCGTCATCTGCCTCGCGGCGGGCGCGCCGATGCCGCCCACCGGCACGACCCTCTCGCTCGTGCACGCCATCGTCAGCGGCAGCTGGTCGGTGGCGGTGCCCGCCGTGTTCCACGAGCCGTACAAGTCGCTGCTCGCGCGCATGCTCGACCGTGAGCCGTCGAAGCGGCCCGGCGCGCGTGAGGTCGCCGACCTGCTCGGCAAGCCCGCCGCCGCGGTGCCGACGATTCCCGAGATGCCGGCCATCGTGCTGCCGAAGGGCGCGGTGCCCGTGCTCGCGCCGCGGCCAGCGCCGCGCGCGCCGCTGGGCGAAGACAAGCCCACGCCGAGCAAGACCCACCTGCCGAAGTACACGGCGGCGCCCGGCGCGCTCGAGCCGATGTTGCCGCCGAAGGCCGTGGCCGACGCCGCGGTGAAGGCCGCTCAAGCGAACCACAAGCCACTGGCCGTCACCGTGCCGACGCAGGTCGAGCCGACGGTGAAGGTCAGCGTGCCGGTCGGCGTGCTCGTGGCGATGTCGCAGCCCATCGCGGTCGACGCCGAGCTGAAGCAGGTGGTCGACTCGCTGCGCCCGGTGCTCGCGAGCGACCCGATCGCGACGATTCCCTCGCTCGTAATTGCGCCGGCTCCGACGACGACGCTCGAGTTCGGCACGGCCACGCCGGCAGCCGCTCCGAAAAAAGAGAAGACGCCGCCGCCCGCGCTCGCTCCGACGGCCGCCGATGTGAAGGCAGCGCTCGAAGAGACCGAAGGCCCGGCGCTCGTCTCGGCCGCCAAGGTCGCCGCCGAAGAGGTGAAGGCCGCGGCCGTCACTGCGCCGAACCCGCCCCCGATACCGAAGCGGCAGAGCCGCGAGATGCCGACGCCGCCGATGGTGGCCGAGGTGTTCGAAGGCCCGAAGACCGAGGCCGACGCGGCGCTCGAGGCGAAGCTCGTCGTCGACATGCAGGTGCAAGAGAACATCGCGGTGTCGGGCGAGACGTACGCGGCCGGCGCGGCGGTGCTCGATGACGACTTCAAGCTGACGTCGTGGAAGCCGACGATGCTCATCGCCGCCGCAGTGCTCGCGGTGGTGACGACGGGGCTGGCCGCAGGTCTGCGTGCCGTGGTCTCGCGCGAGGCGTCGGCGCCGGCGAAGGTGTCGGTGGTCGCTCCGGTTTCTGCGGCCACGCTTCAGCCGGCGCAGCCCGCCGCGCAGGCCGAGCTGGTCGAGGCCGGCGATGAAGACGAGCTGCTGCCGCTGCCGAACCAGCCGAAGCGGGCGAAGGGTGCGCGCAAGGCGGCTCCGGCCGCGGCCTCGAAGCTCGAGGGCGGCAAGTACGACGCGAAGAGCGACACGGCCTCGCCGGCTCCGCTCGCCGATGACTTCAGCTTCTTGAACTCGGGTGCAGAGGCGCCGAAAGAAGACCTGAAGCGCCCCGAGTTCTAGGCCCGGCCCCGGCCCTGAAGGGCCGCGCACAGCAGCATCGGCGAATGAGACGCTACCTGACGAGCAGCGTGTCGTAGAGCTTCAGCACGTCTTCGTAGGGCTTCGAGCTCTTCGGCGCCCGGTGCGTCTCGATGCCGTACTTCCGGCACAGGTACTCGGTGTAGTGCACCGCGAAGAACTCGTGACGGTTGCTCAGCGCGTAGTCGCCGAACGCGTACGGCACCCGCAGCGCCTTGCGGTAGAGGCGGTCGAGCTGCTCCGCCTGCGCGTCGTCGAGCACCAGCTCGCAGAGGTGCGAGAGCTCGTGCGCGAACGTCCACCCTTCGGCGGTGACGTCGAGCAGCCCGTCGATGCCGGCCAGCGCGAGCTCTTCGCCGGCGATGCCGCCGAGCGCCGCGAACGAGCGGTGGTCGTCTTCGGCCCGCACGCCTCGCACCTCGGCCAGCTCGGGCAGGTCGGTGACCCGAACGTCGATGGGCAGCAGCCGAATGTGACGCTTCGTCTCGATGAGCCGGCCCAGCAGCGGCGCGAGCGGCGCCACCGACGCACACACCACGCGGCGCTCGAGCGGGCTCAGGGCCTCCCAGTCGGTCGCCACGCGCGCGATGCCTTCGGGCGCGGGCAGCTCGGGCAGCTTCAGCACCCGGGCGTGCCACGACTCCTGCCGGGCCGTCACCGCCGCGCCGACGCCGGCGCGCGCGCCGAAGTGGTCGGGCTGCAGCGCGAGGCAGGCCTCGAAGTCGGTCTTCGCCGCGTCGAGCTCTTGCTCGCGCAGGTGGGCGAGGCCGCGCGCACAGAGGCCTGCGGCGCGGCTCGACTCGCTCGCGATGAGGCGCTCGGCCTCGGCGCGCGTCGTCGTGAGGCTGGTGAGCACCAGCGTCGGCGCGATGCGCGGCCCCTCGACCTTGTACGCGCCCGCGAGCAGCTGAAGGTTGCGGCCCGAGCCGGGGTCGAGCTGCTTTCTTCGCCCGAGCTCGTGCACGACGGCCTCGGCGCCCTCGGTGCGGCCGATCGCCTCTTCGAGCGCGTCGCGTGCCTCGGCCATGTCGTTCGGGTCGGCGCCGCCGCCGGTGAACGCGTCGCGGCTCGCGCGCTCGTAGTAGTCGTTCGCGCCATGCAGCAGCGGCAGCGCCTCTTCGGGCCGCTTCAGCGCGAGCAGCGCGATGCCGCGCTTCACCTGCAGCACCGGGTTCGGGCTCTTGCGGTACAGCTCGAGCACCTCGTGTGCCCGCGCGACGTCGCCCAGGTCGAAGTGGGCCTGCGCGAGCTGCAGCGCGAGCCCCTCGTGCGCCTGCTCGGCGAGCACCGTCGAGTAGAGCTCGACGACCTGCTCGAGCTCGAGTGACACGTTGACCCGCAGCAGCACCTCGACCACCTCTGTCGCCGTGGGGTGGAGCCCCACGAAGCGCTCGAGCGCCTCGAACGCGTCGTCGAGCCGCTGCGCCTCTTCGAGCCGTTCGATGAAGCCGGCCCAGACCTTCGGCCCGAGCGTGCGGCTCGCGGCGGTGGCGACCTCGAGCCCGGCCTCGATGCCGCCCGCGAGCGTGGCGTCGAACGCCGCCGTGACCTGCCTGCGGCGGGCAAAGCCGTCGAAGACCCCCATGGCCTCGCAACATTGCACGAGCACGCAGGGCACCGTCACCTGCTAGGTTGCCGCCCCTCTTGCGCGCCCCCCTCACCGAGGCCGAGCTCGACTCCCGCCTGAAGGTGCTGGGGCTCGAGCGCGACCACTCCGAGAAGGCGCCGCCGCCGTCGAAGAACCGCACCGTCGTCTGCCGCAAGGGCCGCCGCCGCTTTCTCGTGAAGGTGGCCGAAGGCCCCGGCAACGTCGGCGTGCTGCGCGAGGGCTCGGTGCTCGAGCGCGTGCAGCAGCTGGCCGAGGCGCGGGGCTCGCCGCTGCTCGTGCCGCACGTCTACGCGTTCGACCCGGCCGGCGGGCTGCTCGCGCTCGAGTGGCTCTCGCAGGCCGAGACGCTGCACCACTTTCACCGGCGCAGCGGCGAGTACCCGAAGGGCGTCGCGCGGCAGGTCGGCCTGGGCCTCGGTTACCTGCACCGCATGAGCCGCGACTCGCCGAGCCGGTACGCGCTCGCCGAGGCGTTTCGCGACGAGTCTGACCTGCTCGAGTGTTTCTTGCGCATGCGCCCCGACTTCTACGCGCGCCTCTCGGGCGTCGGCATCGACCTGTTCGCCCAGGTGCAGACCGACGCGGCCGCGATGGCGGGGCTGCAGGCGCTGAGCGAGGCGCAGGCGCAGCACACGACGGCCGGCTCGCTGCTGCACGGTGACCTGCGGCAGGCGAACCTGGTGCGCGTCGGCCGCGCGAAGCTCGCGCCCGTCGTCTTTCTCGACTGGGAGCTCTCGCTCTGGGGCGACCCCGCCCGCGACCTGGGGAGCCTCATCTGCGACTACGTCTTGTGCTGGCTCGCGCCCGAGCACCGCACCGAGGTGCTCTCGCGCGCGCAGCTCTCGACGTTCTGCCGTGCCCTGCTGCTCGGCTACAAAGAGGCTCGCGAGCCCGCGTTTCAGCTCGACGGCCCGTTTCAAGAGCGTGTGGTGCGCTGGGTCGGCGCCGCGATGCTCATCTCGGTCTACGGCATCTCGCACTACGAGCAGGTGCTCGACGCGCGCGCGCTGTCGGTGGCGCGGCACGCGCTCGACATGTTGGGCGCGCCGGCGCGCTGGCCCCAGAGCCTGTGGGGGCAACAGTGAGCCCGGGTCTCGACGAAGCGCTCGCCGAGCTGTCTCGCCGCGTGCACCTGACGCCCGGCGGCCTGCGGTTCGACGGCGAAGAGCTCACGCAAGAGAAGGCGGTCGCGACGCTGAGCGAGCGCGTGCACTCGGCGTTCTTCTGCCGGCGCCTGTCGGCGGTGCCGCCGCACCTGCCCCGCGCGTCGGGCGACGGCGGGCTCGTGGCGCACCTCGCGTCGGCCACGCGTGGCGCCGCCGGCTGGGAGCCGGGCTGGCGCGTGGTGAAGGCGGGGGCCGGCTGGGCCTTCGTGTCGGACGGGCGGCTGTGCCTGTTTCTCGACGAGCCCGGCTACTTCTCGCCGCCCGAGGCGCGCGTCGGCGACCCGGTGGTGGTGCGCGTGCCGCGCGCGCGTGAGAACCTGACCCCGTACCGCTTCACGCTGTACGGCGGGGCGGGCCCGGCGCCGACGAACGAGCAATACGTGAAGCTGTTCTTGCCGCTCACGCTCGAAGGCGCTGCGCCCCTCATCGAGCTGCTCTCGTCGCGGCACTGCGACCGGCTGGCGTTCACGCTCTACGTGCCGAACAGCCCCGACGACTTCGAGCGCATCGACGCGGCGGTCGTCGACGTCGTGAGGCGCGACGAAGAGGCGCTGCAGCGGCTGGTCGTCGACTTCGTGCGCGTGAACCGCGGCGCCGCGCGCACCGGCGCCCCGCTGTTCGCACGCTCGGTGCAGGCGGGGCTCGCGCGCGCCGACGCCACGGGGCCGCACGACGCCGGCGACGGGTTCGGCAAGCGCCGGTGCCGCTGGCTCTGCGAAGAGGTGTGGGCGGCGCTGCAGGCGGGCGAGAAGAGCCCGCAGGCGTGGCGCGCCCGTCTCACCGCGTCGATGGCGCGCTGAAAAAGGCTCGGCGTGTTATGGGCCACCGCGTGACCTCGCTCTTGCCCGCGCTGCTCGGCCTGACCTTCGGGTTGAGGCACGCGTTCGAGCCTGATCACCTCGCGGCGGTGAGCGCGCTGAGCGCCGACCAGCGCTCGTGGCGGGCGGCGGGCGGCATCGGCCTCTCGTGGGGCCTGGGGCACGCGCTGACCCTGCTCGTGTTCGGCGGCGCGCTCTCGCTGTTCGAGGTCTCGCTGCCCGAGCGCGCCGAGTCGCTGCTCGAGCTTCTGGTCGCGGCGGTCATCATCGGCCTGGGCGTGCGCGCGGTGCTGCGCGCGCTGGCCGAGGGGCGCGCCGGCCCGGTGGCGCTGCACGCGCACGGTGAAGAAGCGCACGCGCACGCGGCGGGCGGCGATCACCTGCACTTCTTCGGGCTGACGCTCGCGACGCGGCCCCTGCTCGTCGGCGCGCTGCACGGGCTCGCGGGCTCGGGCGCGCTCGTCACGCTCGTGCTCCTCGAGCTGCCGGGCTTCGGGCAGCGGCTGCTCTACATCACGCTGTTCGGGCTGGGTGCGGCGGCGGCGATGGCGGGGCTCACGGCGCTCGCGGGGCTGCCGCTGAGCCGTGTGGTGAAGGCGCGGCGCGCGCTGCTGGGTGTGTCGGGCTCGGTGAGCATCGCGGTCGGGCTCTTCTGGGCCGCGGCGGCACTGTCACCGAACTGAAACAGCCAGGCAGTGAATGAAAAAGCGCGTGCGTCGTACTTCGGCGCGCCTGCTAGAAGGCGCCCACCTCACACCGAAGGAGGCAGTACATGAAGACGCGCATTGCAGCCCTGGCTTCGCTTCTCTCGCTCGCGTTCGCCGCGTGCGGAGCATCGTTCTTCGTCGCGCCCGACAAGAAAGAGGCGGTGAAGAAGGTCGCGGTCGTTCAGTACGCGATCAACCCGCATATTCTCGTCGGCATCCCCAACGATGAGAACGCGAAGCTCGAGGTCGCGAAGCTGAACGTCGAGACGTTCGGCAAGGAGCTCGGCAACACGTACCAGATCGTGCCCGCCAGCGAGGTGCTCGCGAACGCGGCGTACACCGGTGCGGGCGGCAAGCCCACGTGGGAGGGCTACTACTCGGCCACCGGCATGCACTACTTCTCGCCCGACGAAGAGCAGCTGAAGAACGCGACGCTGCCGCCCGACGTCGCGAAGAAGCTGTGCGAGGCGCTCGGCGTCGACGGCGTGGTCGCCATCTACGACAGCTGGGTGATTCAGCAGTTCGGCTTCATGAACCTGAAGGCCCACACGGTGCCCCGGTACACCATCAACCTGTTCGACAAAGACGGCAACCGCGTCTGGGGCGGCATCCTGAGCGGCGAGTCGACGACCGAGCTCGATACGCCTCCGGGCGGCGCGGTGACCGGCACGGTCGACACCTGGGCCAAGGCGAACAACGAGTCGTTCACCATCGCGATGAGCCAGGTGAAGACGAGCATCGGCGCCAAGTAGCGGGCTGGTTCCCGAAAATTCTCAGCGGGCGAGAGTCGCTTTTCCAACCCCGCGAGAATCCGCAACCGGGGCATGCACGGCGCGAGAACTGTGCATGCTCCTCGGCGTGATTGACGAGTAGTTGTAGAAAGCAGGCCCATGCGCCACCGGGCCGTGCTGATGCTGACCGTCGTTTCGGGCCTCGCCTTCGCCGCTGAAGAGCGGTTCGCTGAAGACCCGGCCCCGCCGTCGACCGGCAACGAGCTGCCGAGGGCGCCCTCGAAGCGCCTGCCGACGCAGCTCGAAGCGCGGGTCGAGCTCGAGCGCATTCTGAACGACGCGAAGTCGCCGAAGCGCGACTGCAAGGCGCTCATCTCGCCGTGGACGAGGCTCATGCTCGCGCTGGCGCGGCCTTCGACGAGCGACATCGAAGGCTCGATGGAGTCTTACCTGCAGCTCGCGCGCTGCGCCGAGAAGCAGAAGTACTACGTGCTGCTGGGCGACATCGGCGACCTGATGTTCAAGGCGAACTTCAAGAAGGGTCACCCCGAGCTGCTCGCGCGGGCGTTCGTGGGGCTGAACAGCCCGCAGCTGGCGCTGAAGGTGCTCGAGAAGGCCGAAGCCGACCTGCCGAAAGACCCCGAGATTGCGCTGACGACGGCGAAGGTGCGGTGCCGCACGCGCGAGTGGGACAAGTGCCTCGCGGCGGCCGACAAGACGGTGAAGCTGGTGAAGAAGCCCACCTCGCCCGAGGGCAAAGAGACGCTGAACCGGGCGCACAAGTACCGGGCGCGGGCGCTGCTCCACACGGGCAAGCTCGACGTGGCGGCGAAGGCCATCACGCAGAGCGAGAAGCTGGGCGGCGACAAAGACGACCTGGCCGAGGTGAAGAAGGCGCTGGTGCCGGCGAAGCAGTTCAAGGCGGTGATCGAGACCGACCACCAGCCGATCGTGGCGCTCGGCATCTACCACCTGATGGGCAAGAAGGGCGGCGCGAAGGGGCTCGTGCGCTTCTACATCGCGAACATCGGCGCCGACCGTCAGTTCCGCGTCGAGGCGAACATCGAGGGCGTCACGGTGCCGCTGTCGAAGACCGAGACGGTCTTGAAGGGGCAGCCGGCCGAGCTCGAGCTGACGCCGCAGCTGGCGCCGGGGTTCGACCTCGCGGGCATGGGCACGCCGAGGCCGGGGCAGCTCGACCTGAAGGTGGTGGCCATCGACGACAAGGGCGAGAAGGTCATCTACCAGGCGTCACAGACCCTCGAGCTCGAGCCGCGCGACTTTCTGCCGACGGCGACGTTCGTCGACGAAGAGAAGGCGATGAGCGAGAGCCACTCGATGTACATGGCGGCGTGGGTCACGCCGAACGCGAAGGCGATCGAGGCGTTTCTCACCGAGGCGAAGTCGCGGGCGCCGCGCAACACGTTTTCGGGTGAGCAGTCGGCCACGATTCCGCAGGTGAAGGCGCTGTTCGACACGCTCAAGGCGCGCGGCGTCTCGTACGTGATGAACCCCGAGATGTTGTCGGGGGCCGGCTACGGGCAGCGGGCGCGGCTGCCCGGTGACGTGCTCACGTCGACGAACGCGCAGTGCCTCGAGGGGGCGATTCTGTACGCGACGCTGCTCGAGGCGATCGGCCTGCAGCCGGCGATTGTCCTGGTGCCGGGCCACGCGTTCGTCGGGTGGAAGGCGTCGCCCGGCGACGTCGAGTTCGCGAACGCGTGGAGGCCGCCCGCGCCCGACGCCGGCACCACCGACCGTGTCGGGCCCGCAGAGGTCGCGATTCCCGATGCGGGGGCCGACCTCGATTCGGGGGTCGCGGTCGCCGAGGTCGCTCCGCCGAAGCCCGATGCGGGTACGCCGAGGCCTCCGCCGAACCCGTACGCTCGGGCGAAGACGACGAAGTGGTTGTTTCTCGAGACGACGATGACGCACGACGCCGCGTACGAGACGGCCGTGCTGGTGGGCGGGCGCGAGTACGACGGGGCCCTGGTGTTCGGGCGGGCGCGGCTGTTGATTTTGCCCGACCTGCGGAAGTTGGGAATTGCGCCTCAGCCGTACCCCTGAAGTTCGCTTCGTTACGAAGTGCTCGGCCGCGGGCACTCCCCGCGCTGCAGACCCCCGCAGAGCCCGCGGGGCATTCGCGTTGCACAACCGCCTTTCGATGCTCTTCCTGCTCCTGGCGGCGGTGTACCCCTCGGTGCTCATCGAAGTTCCGCACGTCGAGCAGCGCCCCGACTTCTGCGGCGAAGCCTGCGCCGAGATGGGCCTCGCCCACTTCGGCATCAAGGCGAACCAGAACCAGATTTTTACGCTGAGCGGCGTCGACCCCCAGAAGGGCAGGGGAGTGTGGACCGACGAGCTCGCCCACACCCTGCGGCTCCTCGGCTTCGAGCCCGGCCGCGTGTGGCACCGCATCGACCCGCGCCACGCCGGCGTCGAGCGCGAGGCCCAGTTCGCGGCGCTGCACAGAGACCTGAAGGCTGGCGTGCCCAGCATCATCTGCGGCTGGAGCAGCTTCGGCCCCGGCCGCACCGAGCACATGCGCCTCGTCACCGGCTACGACGCCCAGACCGACGAGGTGCTCTTTCATGACCCCGGTGAGCCCACCTCGCTCGAGCGCATGAAGCGCGACCGCTTCATCGACCTGTGGACCTTCAAACCCTCAGACACCCGCTGGACCATGATTCGAATGGCCCTCGCGAGGCGCGCCGGCGCCGCACCCGCAGCGCTGCCGAGCGACACCCGCGCCGCCGAGCTCGCCCAGCACATCTATGCGCTCAAAGAGACGGCCCCGAAGGGCATGACCTACGTCGACACCGGCCCGTTCGTCGTCATCGGCGACGAGGCGCCCGACGTCGTGAAGAAGCGCGCCGCCGAGCAGGTGCGGTGGACGAGCGAGCTGTTGCGCAGAGACTTCTTCGACCACGACCCCGACGGCTTCACCGACGTCTGGGTCTTCAAAGACAAGCCCAGCTACGAGAAGAACGCGAAGGCCCTCTTCGGCGAGACCCCCGAGACGCCCTACGGCTTCTACCTGCCGTCGAAGCGCGCCATGGTGATGAACATCAAGCCCGGCTACGGCACCCTCGTGCACGAGCTCGTGCACCCGTACGTGGCGAAGAACTGCCCCACCTGCCCGGCCTGGCTCAACGAAGGCCTCGCCTCGCTGTTCGAGCGCCCCCGCGAGCGCGACGGCCACCTCGTCGGCCTGCCGAACTGGCGCCTGCCTTCGCTCAAGACCGCGCTGAAGGCCGGCGACGTGCCGCCGTTCGAGAAGCTCATGGCGCTGAGCGACACGCAGTTCTACGACGACGACTCGGGCACGAACTACGCCCAGGCGAGGTACCTCTGCTACTGGCTCCAGGAGCGCGGCCTGCTCGTGAAGCTCGTGCGCGGCATGCAGGCGCGCGGCGAAGACGACCCCTCGGGCTACGGCGTGCTGAAGGCGCTCGTCGGGCCCGACGTGGCGAAGTTCGAGAAGCAGTGGGCGAAAGACACGCTGGCCCTGCAGTACCCGTGAGGGTGAAGCTCACGGGTCTGGCGGGCGGCCCGACCAGTCACACTTGAAGCTCAGGCACCGGCACGAGTGAATCGGCGGCCGGTACTGGTCTCGCTCGTCGCAGGTCGTGACCGGCTGGAGGAAGCTCGAGTCTTTGTGAACGCAGTAGGCGAACGGGTCGCAGAGGTTCGAGAGGAGCTCGCAGTCGAGGTCGCTCTGGCACTGCGGGCACTCGCCGAGCGCACCCGTCATCGGTTTGTCGACGCACGGCGACTGCACGGCCTGGGGCACGGTGCAGCCCGTCAGCACGCCCAAAAGCACTGCGCAAGCGACCCAGAAGTTACGCACGGCGAGCCACCTAACAAAAACCTTGGCGGCGGAACAGTGGGCGGCTAGAGCCGGGGCCGAACATGCAAATCCGCGCAGACGAAATCAGCCGCATCATTCGCGATCAGATTCAAGACTACGGGAAGAAGGTCACCGTCGCCGAGACCGGTACCGTGCTCAGCGTCGGCGACGGCATCGCGCGCGTGTACGGCCTCGACGGCGCCGAGTCGGGCGAGCTCGTCGAGTTCAACAGCGGCGTGCGCGGCCTCGTGCTGAACCTCGAAGAAGACAACGTCGGTATCGCCATCATGGGCGAGTACAAAGACATTCGCGAAGGCGACACCGTGAAGCGCACGCGGCAGATCGCGAGCGTGCCCGTCGGCAAGGGCCTGCTCGGCCGCGTCGTCGACGCCCTCGGCAATGCCATCGACGGCAAGGGCCCGATTCAGTCGACCGAGTCGCGCCGCGTCGAGCTGAAGGCGCCCGGCATCGTGAAGCGCAAGAGCGTGCACGAGCCGATGCAGACGGGCCTCAAGGCGCTCGACGCGCTCGTGCCGGTCGGCCGCGGCCAGCGCGAGCTGATCATCGGCGACCGGCAGACGGGCAAGACGGCCGTCGCGATCGACACCATCATCAACCAGCGTGGGCAGAACATGTTCTGCATCTACGTGGCGGTCGGTCAGAAGCAGTCGACCGTCGCGCAGGTCGTCGACAAGCTCTCGCAGTACGGCGCGATGGAATACACGACGGTCGTCGCCGCGAACGCGTCTGACCCGGCCCCGATGCAGTTCTTCGCGCCGTACACGGGCTGCGCGATGGGCGAGTACTTCCGCGACAACAAGATGCACGCGCTGATCATCTACGATGATCTCTCGAAGCAGGCCGTCGCGTACCGCCAGCTCTCGCTGCTCTTGCGCCGCCCGCCGGGTCGCGAGGCGTACCCTGGCGACGTCTTCTATCTGCACTCGCGCCTGCTCGAGCGCGCTGCGAAGCTGTCTGACGAAGAAGGTGGCGGCTCGCTCACCGCGCTGCCCATCATCGAGACGCAGGCCGGCGACGTCTCTGCGTACATTCCCACCAACGTCATCAGCATCACCGACGGGCAGATCTTCCTCGAGACCGACCTGTTCTTCGCCGGCGTTCGCCCGGCCATCAACGTCGGCATCTCGGTGTCGCGCGTCGGCTCGGCCGCGCAGATCAAGGCGATGAAGCAGGTCGCCGGCTCGCTGAAGCTCGACCTCGCCCAGTACCGTGAGCTCGCCGCGTTCGCGCAGTTCGGCTCCGACCTCGACAAGGCGACGCAAGACACGCTCGCGCGCGGCGCACGCCTGACCGACCTGCTCAAGCAGGGCCAGTACGAGCCCATGAGCGTCGGCAAGCAGGTGATGCAGATCTACGCCGGCACCAACCGCGACGACGCCGGCAAGAAGGGCTGGCTCCGCGAGATTCCCGTCAGCGACGTCGCCCGCTGGGCGAAAGAGTTCGCCGCCTTCTGCGACGCCCGCTACCCGCAGATTCAAAAAGACATCGAAGAGAAGAAGGAGCTCACCGCGGACATCAAGACCGCGCTGAACAAGGCCCTGACCGAGTTCAACGAGACCTTCCAGAAGACGCCCGGCGCCAAGATCTAGAAACCCTTCCGTTTCACGGTCGACGTCGCACGACTGAACACACAGGCCACTGAACCTTTTGGGCGCTCATGCGTTGGTAAGAGCATGCGCGCCCTTCTCATTCTCGCCCTGGCGTTGTTCGCAGCCTCCGCCGATGCCGGCCCCCGTCGACGGCCCGACCCGATGCGGCCGCCTCGCGGGCTCCACGTCAGCCTGATGGAGCTCGACCAGGCCTGCCGCCGGGCCATGTACGCGTCGGCCGACGCGCAGCGGTGCCTCGATGTGACGTCGCGCGCCCCGTTCAACGCGCTCGCCGTCATCTCGGCGTGCGACCGGGCGATGTACTACGACGCCGACGCGCTCGAGTGCATCGAGGCCGCCGTACAGTCGCGCCGCGACACGTCGGCCGCGGTCGCCGCGTGCGACCGGGCGATGTACTACGACTCCGACGTGCGCGAGTGTGTCGGCATCGCCGCCGCCAACGGCTGGAGCGGCGAGCTGGCCGCCGGCGCCGTCGCCGCCTGCGACCGCGCGATGTACTACGACGCCGACGTGAAGAAGTGCCTCGCCGCCGCGCTGCCACTGGGCGGGCGGGCGGCCGAGGTGGTGCGGTACTGCGACGGCGCGCGGTACTACGACTCCGAGGCCATCAGCTGCATCTCGCAGATGGGCGGGCGTTGAGCTAAGTGCGGCGACCATGTTCGCTCGTGCCGCGTGCCTGTTCTTGTTGCTGTCTGGCTGTGCGCTGAGGCCGCGGTACGGTGACCTGACGACGCGCTTCGTCGCCCCCGAGACGACCCCGGCCGAGGTGCAGATTCAGGTGCTCGACCGCAACGACGTGCCGGTGCCCGGCGCCCGCATCGAGATTGGTGACCGCGTGCGCTTCAAGACGCTCACCGACCAGGACGGCGTGTTTCGCCTGCCCATCGAGAAGAAGTACGCCGACGAGAACGCGCTCGTGGTGGTGGTGCTGCCGAAGGGCGTGCGCGGCTATCAGCTCGTGGCTCCGGGTGAGAAGCCGGGCGCGCCGCCGCCGACGCCGCCGCCTGCGGCTCCGTCTGAAATCGAGGTCGCTGCCGATGCCGGCGTGACCACGATGTAGCGCGAGCTGGAATCGTAGCGGTGAAGAAGTCTGTGCAGCGCCCGTCGAGATTGCGGCTACAGTCTTCGACGATGCGTTTCGCCCTGACCCTCACGCTTTTTTCGGCCTTCGCCGCGTACGCCTCCGACTCCGACACCTTTCACGGCTGGTCGAAAGACGGCACCTGGTTCGCGCATCAGACCGTCTCGGGCCCGAACGAAATCAACGAGCTGTTCTTCTGCGCCACCGACAAAGAGGTGCAGCCGTCGTGGCCGAAAGACGTCGACGAGCTCGAGCGGCTCGACGGCCGCGTCTCGTGCGTGCGCTACGCCGACCCGAACCGCGCCCCCTACAAGTGGAAGACGATGCTCGCCGTGCCCAAGCCGTCGATGGCGGGCCCGAACGGCATGAAGGTCGAGAAGGAATACAGCTTCGACATCGAGCGCGCCGGCTACGTCGTCGACGTCGGCGGCGGCAAGAAGGTCACCTGCTACGTCTCGGGCATTCGCGAAGACAGCAAGCTCGGCAACGTCTACTGGCACCCGAACGGGCGCTGGGTCGGCGCGACCATCGACGGTGCCTTCGTGCACTGCGACGTGCCGCTGAAGGCGGGCGCGCCCGCGGCAGCGACGAAGCCGGGCAAGCCGAACGGCAAGAAGAAGTAGCTCAGGGCGCCGCGGGCGCAGGCGCGGGTGCAGCCTCGGGCTTGGGCGCCGGCTTCGGGGCTTCACCGGCCGGCACCTCTTCACCGCGCATCTTCGCCTCGGCCGCGGCCTCGTCGGGCGTGCCACCGACCGCCTCGATGGAGGACTTCGCCATCTTGTGCGGCACGAAGCTCCCGGGAACGTCCCGGTCGAACGCCTTCGTCGCATCACCGATGCCCACCGGCGTCGCGGTGCGCAGCTGGCGGCGCGCCACGGCAATGACCGTCTGCACCGCCTGCGGCTCGGGGTGGCGCTTGAGACATGCGACCCACACCTCGATCGCCTTCTCGGTGTCGCCCGAGTCCGACGTCAGCTTGCCGATCTCGAACAGCGCGTGTGGCTGCAGCTCCGAGTCGGGGAACTTGTCGACGAGCTCTTGATACAGCCGCACCGCGTCGCCGCGCCGGCCCTCGACCATCGCGACCGCCTGCGCCCGCAGCATCATCGCGTCGTCGACGAACGGGCTCGTCTCGTACTTCGTGATGACCCGCTGCGCCTCGAGCTCACACTGCCGGTAGTCGCCGAGCTCGAAGTAGATTTTGGCCACCCGGTACGCGAGCTCGGCGCTCTGCGGCGGGTTGCGCGCGAGCGCGTCGTTCAGCGCCGCGATGGCGCCGCGCAGGTCGTGAAACTCGCGCTCGAGCACGTCGGCCAGGTGCAGCCGCGCCCCCAGCGTCTCGGGCGCCTCGGGGCACAGCTGCACCAGCTCACGGTAGGCCTCGACCGCGCGGCGGTAGTCTTTCAGCTCGAGGTAATAGACGTCGCCCGCGCCCCGCAGCGCCCGCGCCCGAATCACCTGCGCCTCGGGGCTCTCGTCACGCTCGAGACCCTCGAGCGCCGTGTGGTACCAGCGCAGCGCCTCGTTCGGCTTGTGCGCGTAGACCGCGTCGCGCCCCTTCTCGAGGCTCGCGCGCACGTCGTTCTTGCGGCACCCGCCGAGAACGAGAACTGTGCTCAGGAACACGAGGCGAACCACGGGCCGACCTGTACCTCAGCCCCCGACTACTTTGCGAGCAGGGCGGCCAGCTTCGACGACGTGTTCCAGTTTCGAATCGTCATCGACTGGTACGCCTTCGTGCCCACGATGCGGTTCAGCCTGCTCGACGTCACCTTCGCGATGAGCCGCGCCGAGTACAACACCCGGTCGCCCGCCCACAGCTGGTCGACCCCTTCTTTCTGCGGCACGAGGGGCAGCGCCTCTTTCGCCGTCAGCGGCTCGAACAAGAAGATGCAGTCGTAGCGGTACTTCGCCGCGTCTTTGCCGAAGCCCTTGGGCGCTTTCTTCACCAGCGCCTGCATCTCTTCGGGCGAGCGCAGCGTGAGCCGCGCCTCGTAGCCGAACGCTTTCGACAGCCCGGTCTCGAGCGCCCTGGCGAGCCTCGCTTCGTGCCCCCGGTCGCTGCGCTCTCGCTTCGCTCCCGTTTCCGCGCCAGAGGCGCGGGGCGCGTCGAACAGCACGTTGCCGCTCGCGATGTACGTCGACACGTTCAACATGCCGAGCGCCTCGAGGCACGCTTTGAGCGCCGACATCTTGATGAGGTTGTTGCCGCCGACGTTGATGCCGCGCAGCAGGGCGACGTAGCGCGTGGTCATGAACGCTACTTCTTCATCACCTGCAGCTCTTTCGCCAGCGCCGTCAGCTTCGCCTTCGGCACGGGCCCGAGCTCTTCGTCGAGCTCTTCGAGCGCCTCGCGCGCGTCGTCGTCAGACGGGTCGAGCACGAGCTCGCGGTGGTACTCGAGCTGCGCCTCTTCGAGCTGCCCGCCGCGCACGAGCGCCCGCGCGAGGAACTTGTGACCGCCCTCGAAGCCGGGCTCGGCCTTCACGAGCGCGCGGAACTCGGCGATGCCCTCGTCGACGAGCCCGTTCTGCACCAGCCACTCGGCGAAGCCCGCGCGGTACTCGGGCTCGGGGTGCACCGAGAGGAACTTGCCGTAGCGCTCTTTCGCCTCGGGCAGCCGGTCGCGGTCTTCGAGCTCGCCCAGCACCGCGATGAGCGTCGCCTCGTCGCCGGGGTTCTGGTCGAGCGCGCGCAGCTGCCCCTCGAGCCGCTGCTCGTTCGCCTTCTGCCGCGCCGCAGAGTGCTCGTCGCTCACGCGCTGCGCCGCCTCGAGGTCGCCGGCGATGCGGTACGAGGCGATGAGCTGCCCGGCGAGAGACTCGCTGTCGGGGCGGTCTTTGAACTCTCTCTCGAGCTTCTGGCGCAGCAGGCGCGCGGCGCGCTGGTCGGTGCTCTCGGTCTTGCGCGTCAGCACCCATGGGGCGCCGAGGCCGAGGCGCAGAATGAGCACCTCGGCGATGACGACGTTGCGAACGCCGCGCGCGCGGGCGGCCTTGCGCTCGGCGAGCTCGTCGGCGTCGTCAGGCAGCGGCGCGGGCTGCTGCGGCACCACCCAGCTGCCCGACATCATGTCGGCGATCGACCGCCGGTCTTTCATGCCCAGCACGAGAAAGTGGCCGAGCACCGCGACGAACAGCGCGAGCGCCGAGGCGAGCGTGAACAGCGCCTGCATGCCGGCGGGCATGGCGAAGCGCGCGGCGCCCATCAACATCGCGACGTACGCGAACACGAGGTTGAACAAGAACGCGGCGGGGAACCAGCCTCGCCCGAGCAGCTCGCGAAACAAGAGGTTGCCGAGGTCGACGGCGTGGCCCGACTTCGAGACGAGCTCGATGCCGAACATCTTCATGCCAATCGTCTTCTTGAATACGGCGAGCGGTACCACCGAATAACCGATGATGGCCGCGAGCACCCCCCACATCGGAAGCACGACCCCGAGCGTCAGCACCGGCAAGAGAAAGTACGCCGCGCAGAGCGCCACCAAGACGACCCCGTCGAGGGCACCGGCCATCACGCGCCGGTCGAGCTGTGCAGGAGAGAGGTCGACGCTCACGACGTTCACGACAGTACTAGAGACCGGTGTTAAGAGTCCGGGCGCATTGGCCACTGACGACCTCACGTTGGTTCAACGCGTGCGCAGTGGAGACCAGCGCGCCTACAAGACCCTCGTCGAGAGGTACCAGCGCAAGGTTTATTCGGTCGCGCTGGGCATGCTGAAAGACCGCGAAGAGGCCCGCGACGTCGCGCAAGAGGCCTTCGTGAAGGTCTACCGGTACCTCGACCACTTCAAGGGCGACGCGAGCTTCTACACGTGGCTGTACCGCATCACGGTGAACATCTGCAT
This sequence comes from Myxococcaceae bacterium, assembly GCA_016793725.1. Taxonomy (GTDB): domain Bacteria; phylum Myxococcota; class Myxococcia; order Myxococcales; family Myxococcaceae; genus Xiheicaenimonas; species Xiheicaenimonas phototrophica. The sequence continues at coordinate 19,595 of JAEUJP010000280.1, forward strand.
CGACGTGATGCGCCGCAAGGGCTCGAGCAAGACCGAAAACGTCGAGTTCGACGAGACGGTGCAGCACGACGTGAGCGAGGCGAACCTGGGGGCGCTGGGCTCGCGGCTGGGCACGAACCCGCAGAAGAGCGCCCTGCGCAAAGAGCTGGCCGAGAAGATTCAGCACGCGCTCGAGCAGGTGCCCGAGAAGCACCGTGCGATCCTCCTCCTGCGCGAAATCGAGGGCATGTCGTACGAAGACCTGGCGCGCACGCTCGACATCCCCAAGGGCACCGTGATGTCCCGCCTCTTTCACGCACGCCTCAAGGTGCAGAAGGTTCTCAATGAATACCTGGAGTTGGACGAAGCGAAGAGCGGAGTGGGGACAGAGTGAATCGCTGTGGAATTTCTCCGCAGGGCCTCACGTCGGGCCATTGAGGGCCGCCAACCATGAGCAATCAGGACAACCCCGCACGCAAGAAGTTCGAGCCGATGCTGTCGCCGTTCGTCGATGGCGAGCTGACTCCCGAAGAGCGTCAGCAGGTGGAGCAGCACCTCGCAGCGAACAAGGAGAGCGCGATGCAGGTGGCAGACTTTCGAGCGGCCTCGGGGCTGATGCGGCTGACGTTCGAGCAGCAGGCCGACGCCGAAGACTGGAAAGACTTCTCGAACGAGGTGCTGGCGAAGCTGACGCCCGACAAGCCGCCGCTCTTCGAGCGCCTGAAAGCGTCGCTGGCCGAGATGTTCACGTACCAGCGTGGGGCGTTCGTGGGGGCGATGGTGACGGCGGCGCTCCTGGTGACGGTGGGCTCGATGGCGTTCTTGTTGGGCTCGTCGCAGAGCACGGGCTACGCGAACGAGCAGCTGAAGCTGCAGACGGTGAAGGTCGACCAGGGGGCCCACGTGGCGCCGGTCGTGATGGAGACCGAGACCGGCGACGCCATCATCTGGATGGTGAACGACTCGGGCGCCGAGCCGGACGCCGCGAAGAACGACGAGAAGAAGAAGAACGACGAAGAGCTCGACCCGGACCCCGACGCGCCTTCGAAGAAGGCAGGCGATCTCTGATTCGCGCCGCCGTCATCGCCGTCGCGGTCTTGGCGCTGCCCGCGCTCGCCGATGAGCCGAAGGTCGCCGTGCAGGCCGAGGTCGTTCACGCGCTCGTCGCCGGCAACACCATCGACCCGCCGACGCTCAAGGCCATGCAGGAGGCCCTCGGCAAGAAGGTGAAGTACGGCTCGCTCAAGCGCCTCTCTGACGCGAAGCTGAACCTCACGTCGCAGCCCACGCCGCTCAAGCTGCCGAACGGCGTCGACGCTTCGTTCGCCGTCGAGGGCATCAAAGACGACGTCGCCACCATTCGCGTGAAGGTGCCGCCCGCCGACGCGACGTACAAGCTCGGCAAGAAGGGCTCGCTGTACGTGCAGGCCGGCGCGCACGAGGGCGGCGACCTCTGGCTCGTGTTGTCGCCCGCGAAGTAGCGCCCACGCTCACGGTGCGACGGCGGTTCGGCTCGCCACGCCGACACTGCCGCCGATCAGCGCTGAGACGAGACCCAGCGCGAGCGCGGCGAAGATGCCCCAGAACACCTTGCCGGTGGCGTCGGCTGCCTTGAGCGCGCCGGTCGCGACGGTCTGCTTGCCCGCGTTCAGCTGTGCCTCGAGGCGCCCGGCCAGGTCGTTCGCGTCGGCTTCTGAGAGCTCGGTGCTTTCGGTGATCGACGAGACCAGCGTCTGCCGGTCGACCTTGCCGTTCGTGACGCTCTGCTGAAGGGCGCTCTTGCCCGCCGCCGACAGCTGCTCGGCGGTGACGGCAGGCTTGCCCTCGGCTTCGAGCCGCTGGTTGATCGGGCCGAGCAGGTCATCGGCCCTCACGCCCAGCGCCTCGCCGGGCTTCGTGTCCTCTGCCAGGTTGGCCGCGGCGCTGCCGCCCGCCTGCACCACGCTCTTGCCGAGCGAGGCGACACCACCGACGACCGACGAGACGAGCGAGCCGACCATGAACGCGCCGAGCAGCAGCGTCGCGCCCCAGAGCACGAAGCCGTGAATCGCGCCCGCGCCGCGGTCGTAGATGCCGGCCGACCGCGCCGCGACGAAGCCGCCGAAGAACAGCGCGACGAGCGGAGAGACGAGGCCCCAGATGCCCGCGAAGATGCCCGAGGCCTTCGCCGTCGCGGCGTTCTCGGGGGTGACGGTCGACAGCCCGAGCGCGAGCCCGAGCGTGTAGAGCAGGGCCCAGAGCCCGAGCGCCGAGACGACGCCTGCGGCGATGGCGCCCCAGCTGATTTTGACGGGGGCGCCGGTGAAGAAGTGGCGGGTGGAGAAGGAAAAGGCTCTTGGGCGAACGGCGCCCGCGCTCATCGTGTGTGCTGCCATGGTGCAACTCCTGTTCACCCACTGAGCAGCATCGGGTGTGCCACGGTGCAGCCGCGCGGGAGTACACATGGCCCGGTGCGGCGCGCGCGCGATCGAGGCGGGCGCGGTCTTGCGCAGCGCCCACTCCGGCCGTCGCGCGTCGAACGCGGCTTCGTCGCGGGTAACGCCGGCCAGCTGCCACGGCGTTTCCGTTCCGTGCGCCCATCACACCGACGGTAGAGTGCGCGCCCCATGGCGGCGCTGCTCTTCATCGTCGTCTTGGGTCAGCTCGATGCGGGTGAGGTCGACGTCGAGGTGATTCCCGCTCCGATGACGCCCGAGCCCGTTGACGCCGGGGCGCCGCCCGCCGTGGTTCATCGGGCGTCGCCGGTGCCCGCGCCGTCGCCCGAACCCGAGACCCCGCGGGCGCCGGCGTTCGCGATGCGGGCAGGCATCGAGACCGGCGTGCTGCTCTTCCCCGAGGGCAACCCGTTCGATGGGCTCGCGGTCGCGCGGCCGCTGCTGTCGTTCGAGGCGGGCGAGCTCTTCGCCGCCGAGCTCGGCGCGACGTTCAACCTGCTCATTCTCGACACCACGCCGTACAACAGCGGGCGCGAGCTGGGCGGCATCTTGCGCAAGCCCGACTGGGACGAGCCGTCGGACTTCGGCCAGATTCTGCGGCACCTGCGCATCGGCTCAGACGGCGGCCCGGCGTGGCTGCGCGCGGGCGCGGTGCGGCTCAAGACGCTCGGCAACGGCCACGTCATCAACCGCTACTCGAACCAAGACAACCCGAACTACCACCCGGCCTCGGCGAACGGCGGGCTGCACGTGGGGCCGTTTCGCGCCGAGCTGTTCGCGAGCGACGTGCTGGGGCCGCGCATTCTCGGCGGGCTCGTGGGCGTCGAGCTCGGGCGCATCATCGCGAACGACCCGAAGTGGCACGACCGGTTCTGGGTGACGGCCGAGCTCGCGCACGACTTCGGCAACGCGGGCGGCGCCGAGTGCCCGCCTGCGTCGACCGACGCGAGCTGCCCGGCCGGGGCGCGGCGCACGACGCCCGGCGTCACGGTGCTCGAGGCCGACTTCAGCGCGATGGTGGCGCGCACGCAGACCGCGAAGCTGCAGCTGCTCGCGGGGCTGGGCGGTGGCTTCGCGTCGGGTCGCGGCGACCTCGGCGCGCTCGCCGGCATGACGGGCGAGCTCGACGTGGGGCCGGTGTCGTTCGGCGCGAAGGTCGAGGCGCGCAAGCAGGGGGGCGTGTTTCGCCACGGGCTGTTCGGGCCCCAGTACGAAATTTCGCGGTTCGCGGCGGCGGGGTTCTCGGGGCCTTTGCTGGCGCAGCAGCTCTTGCCCGACTCGGGCTCGGTCTACGGCGAGCTGCGCGTCGGGAGCCGCGGCCTGGTCATCGCCGAGGTGGCCATCGAGCACTTCTTCTGGAACCGCACCGACGTCGACGTGACGCTGCAGGCCGAGCTGTTCGGCTCGCGGGTGGTGACGCTGGCGAGGTTCACGGCGGTCGCCGTCGGCGTGCTGCCGCGCTACGCGGCGACGGGTGAGGTGCGGGTGCGCTTCATACCGTCGCTGTACGTGGTGGCGAGCGGCGGCACGGTGTTCTTTCCCCAAGCCGACGCGTCGCTCACGCGCGGCGTGTTCTTCATGGGCGGCGCGGGCGTCGACCTCGAGGTCGTGACGAAGCGCTGAGCGCGCTAGTCTCTCGCGGCATGCGCAACACCTTCGTGGTGGGGGTCTGTGTTTCGCTGAGCAGCTGCTTCGGTTGCAGCGGCAGCGACACGCTGCACTGGTGATACGTGCTGAACGGCGACATGGCGCCGCTCTGTCGCGGCATCGGGAGCGAGCTGGGCGAGCGCGAGCTTCGTCTCGCGACCGGGCTGAACGGCACGCTGAGCGTCACGGCGCAGGGGCCGACGGGGCGGCGCGTGAACGGCGGCAAGATTCCCACCCTCGTCGACGGCTACGTACCCGAGGGCGTCACCGTGACGGCGGGCGGCTCGTCGGTCTGGGCCATCGGCCCGAGCGATGCGGGCGAGTACAGCTTCGACCTGAGGCAGGTGGGCGAGGGCACCGACACGGTGACGTTCACGGCGACGAACGCGCCGACGCTCGCGGTCGAGATGAGCGCCTCGCCGGTCGTGGGCTTCGTGCTCACGCCCGACAAGAACAGCTACCCCGACGTGACGCTACCGCTCTCTCTCAAGGCGGGCCAGACGACCGAGCTCGATCTCTGGGCGGTCGATGCCCAGGGCAACAAGGTCTGCGTCGAGACGCAAGCCGGCTCGGTGTTCGGCTCGGGCGACCTGGTGGTCGCGCGGGGGGGCGTCGTCGGCTCGGACCTGAGCATCACCGCAGGCGAGCCGGGCAGTCAGGCGCTGATCATCTCGTTTCGCGGCATCAACACCGAGCTGCCCGTCACCGTCTATCGCTTCTGAAGCACGGGCGCAGGGCCCGGGCCGAGCGCCTTGAAGTACGCGCGCGACTCGAGGATGAGCTCGCGCAGCCGCTCGCGGTTCTTGAGCAGGGTCGTGACGTTCACGGCGTCGCTGTTCGGCAGCGCCCACAACGGCAGCTGCAGCGTGCCGATGTTCTCGTCTTTCAGCTTCGCCTCGAGCACGTCGAGCCGTTCGAGCCACTCGCGCGCGATCACGTGCGACCGCGGCTGCCGCTCGACGGCCGGCCCGCTCGAGAGCGTGACCCAGATGGCCGCGGTGTGCGCTTCGCTCGGCCGCACGCCGGCGGTGCCGGCGAAGGTCTCGCGCTCGGTCATCGAGACGCCCGCGCTGTACGTGCTCGCGAGGCTGGTCGCGACGTTCGAGTAGCCCTGCGAGGTGAGCGGCGTCTCGCCGAGCTTGTCGCCGCTCACCCGCAGCGCGAACCACGAGCTCTCTGCGACCCGCACCATCGTGTCGACCGAGAGCACTCCGGGCGCGACGGTCGTCGGCTTCAGCTCGGTGGGCTCGCCGTTGCGAATCAGCGTGACGCGCTTCACCGTGTCGCGCGCGGGGTCGAACGTGATGGTGGCGTGTATGGCGACGGTGCCGGCCGCCGCGAGCGTGAGCTGGTCGCCGAGCTCGGCGTCGCCCACGTGAAAGTCGATGAGCGGCCCGTTGGTGACGAACGTACGGCCGGCCTTCAGGCCCTCGAGCCACGAGGCGCGCGAGAGCTTGCCGTTCACGCGCACGTAGAAGCGCTCGCGGCCCGGCACGCTGTACGGCCCGCAGGGGAAGTCGGTGCCCGCCGTCGGCGCGAGCGGGAAGCCCAGGTTCAGCGTCTGGTACCAGACCTCGTAGTGCGGGTACTCGAACTGCAGCACCTCGATGAACGAGATGCGCCTCTTCGGGGCGTCGAGCGCGAGGCCGAGCTGGCCGGCGCCGAGGCCCCAGTGCGCGTAGCCCGAGACGCCGCCCAGCGCTCCGGCGAGCGCGAAGAACGTGTCGTAGACGCTGTACGTCTCGCGCACGTCGATGGGCTCGCTCGCGCCGAGAATGAGCGTGTGGCCGAAGAGGTGGGTGCGCGGGTGCTCCTGCCCCGAGAGCAGCAGCGTGTCGCCGGTGAGCCACGCGCCGGTGTCGCCGAACGCGTACTGCACGGCGTTCACGAAGGCCTGCTCGTTGCCGATCTGAATCAGGTTCGCGACGTTCAGGTCTTCGGCCTGCGCGAGCGTGGTGAGCTCGGCGTCGTCGGTCGGCGAGAGCCGCTGAATGTGCAGGTGGTCGTCGGCGCTGAACCAGCCGCGTGAGGGCAGGTTCGACCAGCGCTTCAGGGTAACGGTGACCTGTGCGCCAGTCTTCTTCGCGACCTCGAACGCCTGCTTCACGGCGAGGTGCTCGAGGCCCTTGGTGGCGCCGAGCGTGTAGCGGCCCGGAGGCAGCTCGAGGGTGAACGTGCCGTCGCTGTAGAACTGGCGCGTGCCCGTGATGGGGTTGTCGAGGTAGTTGCTGACCTTGAAGCCGGTCGCACAGCCGGGGGCGTCGTTGGGCACGGGCTCCGACGGGCAGGCGAGGTCGATGGGCAGGGCGAGGTCGGGCACGTACGGCACGCCGAGGGCGTCGAGCACCTCGAGGCGTGCGGGCGTGGGCGTGCCGCTCTCGTCGAGCACGTGAAAGGTGGCGAGCTCGGCGGCGGCGCGGGCAGAGACGAACAGCACGAAGAGCGCGTGCCTCATGAGCACACGTCGATTCCGTAGCGGGTGCCTTCGCGGTGGAGCTGCACGTCACCGGCGTCGCCGTTCGTGGCGGCCTCGTAGGTCTCGCCGAGTGCGTCGCCGGTGAGGGCGACGGCCCAGGCCGGGTAGCCGCGCGTCGTGAGCTCGCACGCGACGAGGGCTGCGGCGTGAAAGTGGTAGGGCCGCGGGTGGGCGTGGCCGTACCAGGCCGAGAGCAGGTCGTAGAGGTGGTCGAGCCGGGCGCCGTCGTCGCTACGCTCGAGCAGCGCGAGCTCGATGCCGTGGTTGTGGGTGGCCGCGCCGAGCAGGCGGAGCACGCGCAGTGGAGACCACCCCGGCAGGTGCGCGCGCACGGCAGCGACGAGGTCTCTCGAGCGGTCGAGCTCGGGCACGCGCGAGAGCGCGGCGAGGCCTTCGTCGAGGAAGCCGTCGTCTCTGGCGAGCAGGCCCGCGCTCAGCGCTTCGAGGTGGCCAGGCTGCAGCGGGCTCTCGTAGGGCGTGACGACGTCGAGCACGTCGGCGGCGAGCTCGCGGCAGGTGTGGCCGTTGAGGGCGAGGCGCTCGACGCCGTCGCCGAGCGGGTGCTCGAGGCACGCGGCCTCGGCGCGGGTCTTCCACCTCGGTGAGAGCGGCAGCGCGACGAGCGGGGTGCCTCGCACGGCGCGGACCCAACGTGCGGTCTGGGCGAGGGCGCGGGCGGGCGGCTCGTAGCGGCCGGGCGAGGGTGGGGCGGCGAACCAGGCGGCGAGCGCGGCGTCTGAGGTCGCGGTGCCGAACGCTTCGCGCGCGGTGGCGAGGAGCTCGGCGTGGCGTTCGGGCTCGGCGCTCCAGCGTCGTCGCAGCTCGCGCTGGGCGGCGGCGGTGAGAAAGGCGGCGTGCCTCGCGACGACGGCGGCGCGGGGCAGCTCGGGGTGTGGGCTGGCGAGCGCGGGGAGAGCGGTTGAGCACAGCAGTATCGCGAGTGCTGCCGCTCTCCCTCGAACGCTCATGCCTGTCTGGTGTGCGGCACCGCGGAGAATCGATCACCTGCGAGTTGCGTGCGGCATCGTCAACGCGGGTTACAGGTTGCCGGCAATCGGGGTCTGCGTAGAACGGGCATGACCCCTTCAACGCTCCGTCTCTTGTCGCTGTGCATGTTCGTGACCGCTTGTGGGCCGCTCGACCCTGAAGAGATGGCCGAGCTCGATGACACCGCGGAGGTGGAGTCGGCGCTGACGAACATCGACAGCCGCTGCATCGGTCACCTGCCATCGGGGAAGACGACGTGCATTCGGCTGCAGAAGGCGTCGAACCAGCAGGTGCGCGCGTACGGCGCCATCAGCGGCAGCTCGGGCACGATGGCGGTCGAGGGCGTGCAGCTGTACGTCGCGGGTACGCTGGTGGCTGCGTCGGGGCCCATCAAGGGCACCGGGCACGTGTCGTCGGCGACCGGGTACAAGGGCCCGTACAAGTGCAAGACGCAGCTGCAGTTCTGCGCGACGTTCGCGTGGTCGGGGCAGCCGGGCTATCGCATGTGTGAGAAGTACACGGCGTGCGCGGGTGAGTAGCGCGTCACTGCATCCACCCGATGATGCGGCTCACGCGCCCGCCGTTGAGCCGCACGCCGCACGCGCGCGAGAACGTGATGGGAAACGCGTAGCAGTTGCTGCGCGTGTTGATGCCGGTCACGTACAGGTTGTTCGCTGCGCGGCGAACGCCGGAGCCCGAGAAGCCGCCCTCGGACTCGAGCGTGTAATAGATCATGTCGTCGCTCTCGTCGTCTTCGCTGCCCGAGACCGCGACCTGCGTGACGCCGTCGTAGCTCTCGGCGGGGTAGCCGTTCATCGCGAGCGCCGCGCCGTCGAGCTGGCCGTCTGACGCCGCCTGAATGCCGAACCAGCCGACCGTGCTGCCCAGCTCGCGGTCGAGGTAGATCATCGCGTAGTCCGAGCTCTTGTTCCCTTCTTGCGTGTAGCCCGTCACGCTGATCAACCCGTTCGAGTACGCCGTGCCGTACGGTTTGTACGAGCCCGACAGCCCGGGAATCACCCGCACCGTCGACGCCCAGCCGCCGCGCCCGCTGTTGAAGATGCAGTGCGCCGCCGTCAGCACGAACCGCGTGCCGATGAACGACCCCGAGCACGAGAACGTCTGCCCGTTCGGGTACGTGCTGTACAGCTTCACCACCGCCCGCGCCGGGTACGCCGCGGTGTTGCTCACGTTCGTGCGCAGCTCCTGCCTCGCGACGCCGAGGTTGCCGCTCGCGCTCCATTCGCGCAGCTCCGTCATCGTCGCCAGCTCGCGCGTCTCACCCGTCAGCACGTCGTGAAACAGCGCCACGCCGTCTCTCACCGGCAGCTCTTCGTACCGGCCCGACAGCTCGGGCTCGGGCGGCACGGCGAGCAGCTCGGGCTCGAGCCTCGCGCGAGGGTCGGTGTCGGCGTACGGCAGCTCCGAGAGGTCGACCGCCTCGACCGCGACGGGGCTCGACGTACCGCAGGCCACCAACGTGAGGCTGCTCAGCAGAAGCGAAGGGCGCATGTTCACTCCGGTGCAACGACGGGTTGTGTCGGCCGACGGTCAGCGGTGACGCGCCAGCGTCACAGCGGGACGAAGTACCCGGTTACTGCCGGCGGCCGACGGATATGTGGCGGGAAGGTGCTCCCTGCACCGCCCGCGCGTCAAATGAAATGACCGTGCGGTCACGACACTTTGCGCCACGCCACGGGGCGCCGAACGCGCCGCGAACTTGTGCGGCTCGGCGCGTGTGGCTAACTCCGCGCCATGCGAGCTCTCTTCGTGGTGACGGTGATGGCGGCGATGGCGTGCAGCGGCACGGGCGGCACGGGCGGCACCGGCGGCGGCAGCTCGAGTGCGGGCGGCACGGGCGGCACGGGCGGCTCGAGCGGAGGCAGCGGCGACGGCGGCACCGGCGGCAACATGGCCGCGACGGTCAACGTCACGGGCGCGGTCACCACGAACGTCACGGTGACGCCGCTCGCGGCCTACCAGGCGTCGAGCGGCCTGACCGGCGTCAGCTTCAACTCGCCGTCGACCGGCCGCTACAGCCTGTTCTACGCGTACACGGTGACCGGCAAGCTGACGACCGGCACGTTCGCGAGCGGGTCGACGCTGGGCTTCACGTGCAGCGGTGACTTCGTCGACACCGACGGCGGCACCCACTGGACGTGGGCTCGCGCGACCCAGCTCGACGGCGGTCTCATCGATGGCGGCTCGGGCACGTGCCAGCTCCAGCTCAGCAGCGTCGCTGCGTACAACGTCTCTGCAATCGGCGAGGCCTACACCGTGCACGGCACGGCCACCGTGACGGCGAGCGACCTGGCGGGTGATGGCGGCACCGTGAACCTGAACGTCACGTTCTAAGTGTGAGAAGCTGCGGCTCGCGATGACGAGCGCCCTCCTCGCGTTGCTCGCGGCTGCGCCCCGGTTCCTCACCGTCGACGGTGAGGCGGCGGCCCGAATGGCCTGGGGCCTCGAGGTGCCCGTCGAAGGCACCCGCGAAGAGACCGCCCGCGGCTGGCTGTCGAAGCACCGCAGCGACTTCGGCCTGCTCGCCGAAGACGAGCTCGTGCTCATGAAAGACGAGGGCGACGTCGTCACCTTCGACCGCCGCCGCGCCGGCGTCTCGGTCTATGGCGGCGAGGTGAAGGGGACGTTCGACGACGCGGGCCGGCTCGTCATGGTGTACGTCGGGCCGCCGCTGCCGCGGGTGGTGGGCCACTTCTACGTCGATGTCGTGCGCGCCGAGCTCGTCGCGACCGCGACGCTCGACGTCGTCAGCGTCACGCACTCGCAGGCGTACTGGAAGAGCGACGGCGAGGCGCTGCGCCCGGTGTGGCTGGTGCGCTTTTCGGTGGGCGCCGAGCCGTGGCGCGCGCACGTCGACGGCGCGACGGGCCGGCTGCTTGATCGCTTCAGCGAGAAGCGCAGCGTTGGCATGGGGGCCGTGTATGACGTCTCGCCCGCGAAGGGCCCCGTCGTGATGCGCGCGCTGGGTGGGCTGCCGGCGAACGCGACGACGCTCGTGGGCTCACGGGCGACGATGCGCAACTGCAACGGCGCGGGTGTCGGGGCGGGCTGTGTTGCGCGCGCGACGGCGAACGCGAGCTTCGACTTCGTCGAGACACCGAGCTTCGGCACGAGCCCGAACGACCGCTTCGGCGAGGTGAACGCGTACTACGCCGTCGATCGCTTCAGCCGCTGGCTGTCGTCGCTCGATGCCGGCGTGAACCTGCCGCCGATTACCGCGTACACCAACGTCGGCAACAGCAACCAGGGGTTCTTCCGCGGAGGCGACCCGCAGACGGGCTACTCCATCGAGCTGGGCCAGGGCCCGCTGGCCGACTGGGCGTACGAAGGCGACGTCACCTTTCACGAGCTCGGCCACGGCGTCGTGCAGAGCACCGCAAACTTCGGCTTCTACGCGCGAGACTCACAGGGCATGAACGGCGAAGGTGGCGCACTGAACGAGGGCGCGTCTGACTGTCTCGCGATGGCGCTGAGCGGCGACCCCGTGCTGGCCGAGTTTCTGGGCCCCTATCTGCAAGACGGCGGCAATCAGGTGAACCCGTACCTGCGCCGCATGGACCAGGTCTTCACGTGTCACGGCTACGACGGCAATCTCGACGGCGGGAACCCGGGTCGGTTTGGCACGATTCACGACGACGGCCGCATTCTCGGCTCGTTCTTCTTGGCGCTGCTCTCTCGCTCGCAGTAGCTCGGCCACGACGCGGCGAGCGCTGCCCTCGTGCGCGCGCTCGCGAGCGTCGGCAGCAGCGCGGGCTTTCACGAGCTCGGCATCGCGATGCAAGACCACATGGCCCGGCGCTTCGGCGCGCAGGCCGGGGAGCTCGTCGCCTGCCTGCAGTGCGAGAGAGAGCTCGCGGCCTGCAGCTCTCGAACCCGCCGCATGTACGCCGGCGAGACGCACGAGTCGCGGCTCTTGGGCGACGACATCCCGGGGGCGCCGAGCGGCAACAAGCCGGCCACCTTTCAGTACGAGCTCGCGGTGCCGGCGAACACCGTCGTGAACTTCGACCGCTTCGCCATCACGCTCGGCATGTTGCCGACGGTGTACGCGCGCTTCAACCAGAAGGTCGCGTGGGCGAACGGCAACCCGACGTTCGACGTGAGCTTCACCTCGCTCCCGGCCTCGTTGCCCGCCCAGCCGACGGCGGGCACCTGGTACCTGCAGGGCATGCTGCGCGACCCCGGCGTGGGCACTCGCCGCTACGGCCTCCGCGCGCAGTTCTCGGGAGGTTCCCCCCGGCCTGCGGCTCCCGCCGGCGCGTGCGCGCTCGGGAGCGGCGTCGGCTCGTGCACGTGCGTGCCGGCGTGCACGGGTCGAACGTGTGGCGCCGACGGGTGCGGCGGCTCGTGTGGCGCATGCCCCGGCGGCATGATGTGCAACGCCGCGGGCACGTGCGCGTGCGTGCCGCAGTGTGCTGGCCGCGGCTGCGGGCCCGACGGGTGCGGCGGCACGTGCGGCACCTGCGCGAGCGGCACGTGCAACACGGCGAACGGCATGTGTGAGGGCTGCACGCCGATGTGCACCGGCAAGGTGTGTGGGCCGAACGGCTGCGGTCAGGCGTGCGGGCAGTGCACGGGCAACAACGTGGTGTGCGAGCTGTCGAGCGGGCAGTGCGTCGATGCGGGTGAGCTGCCGATGCCTGATGCGGGGGGCGGCACCGGCGGTGGCTCGGGCGCGGGCGGCGGCGGCGAAGACCTGGTGATGGGCGGGTGTGGCTGCGGCGCGGCGCCGTCGCTCGGGGTGCTGGGGCTCGCTGCGCTGCTGATGCTGAGGCGGCGGCGCGCTATACCGGCGTGATGCTGACCGCGCTCGCGCTGACCCTCTGTCTGAACGGCATCGATGCTTCTCACTTCGCGGGCGCGCTGAGCGACGAGCCGCTCGCCGAGCTGGGCGACGTGCCGGTCGCGAACCTCACGCCCGAGCAGATGAAGGTCGAGATGATTCGGCTCGAGCCGTACCGCACGAAGTTCATCGGGCCGACCGTGATGTCGGGCGTCGGCGCGGTGCTCATCATCGTGGGGGCGGTGTTCGGTGTGGCCGGCGTGCTGGCCGCCATCGTCCCGCGGCTGGCGACGACGATGATGTCGACGGCGCTGACGGCGGTGCAGGTTGCCGGCTACGTGTTCATCGGGCTCGGCGGCGTCGCGCTGATTACGGGCGGCATTCTGCTCGCCGTCGGGCTGACGCGGCTGTTCCCCGCGCTCGAGCGGCGCCGCGAGGCGATGGAGCGGCGCGAAGAGATTCAGAAGCGGCTCGACGCGATGGACCCGCAGAAGAACCCGCTGCCCGAGGCGCCGAAGGGCGCGAAGCCGGGTGATGTGCTGTGGCTGGGGCCCGAGAGCTCGATGCTCGTCGCGACGTTCTGACTCCGCTCGCCCTGAGCGAAAGAGCCCGAAGGGCTCTGGAGTCGAAGGGGGCGGCAGTTGCAACTTCACGCCCTCCGACTTCGCCTTCGGCTCCGCTCAGGGTCAGCAGAGTCTTCTTCAGCCGCAGTAGCCGCTTGCCTGGCACGTGAACCCGGCCGAGCAGCCGGTCGCCTGGCAGCGCGGCACGCACACGCCCTGCTGCGCCATGCCCGAGCTCGCTCCGTTGATGCACACGTAGTCGGGGCGGCACGTCGACTGGCCTGCGCCGACCGCGGTGCAGCGCGCGAGGCACGTGAACTGCGACGTGCAGTAGCCGGGGTTGAAGAGGTCGCCGCACTGGGTGTCGGTGAGCAGGCAGCTCGCCGAGCAGTAGCCGCCGCCGGGCCACGTGGTGCGGCACGTCGCGGTCTCGAGCAGCACGCCCGCAGTGCACTGCCCTGCGTTGCTGCACGGCGCGCCCGTCGGCCGAATCTGGTCGACGCACGCCTGGGCCGTGCTGCACTGCTGGTACGGGCCGCACGCGCCGCACGTCTGGCCGTTCTTGCCGCACGCGCCGTTCGTGTTGCCGGTGACACAGGTGCCGTTGTCGCAGCAGCCCATCGGGCACGTCGCCGCCGAGCACGCCACCGGAGCGCCGAGCGTCGGGTACACCTGGAAGAACCCGCCATCGACGATGGAGTCGACGATGACGTTCACCGTGCGCGACGCGCCGCTCGCGTTGTTCCACGTCAGCGTCTCGGGCAGGGCGCCTGACGCCGAGTTCACGCCGAGCACACACGTGCGGCTCGAGCACGCGGCGGGGTCGGCCGCCAGCGCGAGCGTCGCGTCGAAGCCCGACGGCGTCACCGTCACCGACACCGACTGGCCCGCCGGCACGTCGATGCTGAACGCAACGTCGTTGTCGGCGCCGCTCGGGCAGCCGTTGATGGCGCCCGAGTAGTGCTCGCCGAACATCGCCGCGTTGAGCGAGACCACCTTGCCCGGCGTCAGCGGCCACGCGGCGCCGCACGACGTGCCGCCGCCGAGCTTCGCGAGCGTCTGGCCGAGCGCCGACGAGCCGGCCGCCCACACGGTGCGGCCGAGGCCGGTGAGGCGAGCTGCTGCCGTCGCGTTCGCGAGCTTGCGCCACTCGAACCCGTCGAAGCGGTAGAGCGCGGTCTCAGCGCCGGCGTACACCTCGTACGGCCCCGCGACGTAGACCGACTCGAGCGTCGGCGCGCCCGGCACGACCCACTTCGTCCACCCCGTCGGCGTCTTCTGCAGCGTCACGCCGTTTTCGCCCGCGGCCCAGAGGTCGTTGCCGCTCGCGTGAACGGCGAGCAGCTTGTCGCTCACGCCGCTCGGCGACGCACTGAAGCCCAGCCCGTTCCACTCGAGAATGGCGCCGTTCGCGCCCACGGCCCAACCCGACGTCGGCGACGTCAAGAAGATGCCGTGCAGGTCGACCGAGACGTTCGTCGCGACGGTGCTCCAGAACGAGCCCGCCCAGCGCCAGGCCCTGCCGCCCGAGCCGACGGCGAACACGTTGATCACGTCGCTGCCGTGGAGCGCCAGCACGCGGCCGGCCGGCGTCAGCGGGTGTGAGGTGATGGTGGCTCCCTGCAGGCGCCACAGCTGGCCCGTGCTGTCCAACGAGGCGAGCCACACGTCGGAGCCCGCAGCGTCGACCCACAACCGCTCCCAGGAGCCGGGGCCGTTCTTCGTGACCTCGCGCCAGGTCGCGCCGTCGTAGCGAACGACGCGGTTGTACTCGACGGCCCAGAGGTCGTTCGCGCTCGCGAGGTAGACGTCGCGCAGACCCGCCGGCGCGGCCGAGGTCTGCCGCTCGCGCTGCGCGGGTGAGAGGCGCCACAGGCCGCCCGCGTACGTGAGCACCGAGCTCGGGCTGAACGCCCACACGGCCTCGGGGTTGATTGTGTGGTTCATGACCGTGGTGAAGCCGGTGCCCGCGGCGTACTGAGCAAAGAGCCCGTCGTGGCGAAACACCACCGCGCCCGGCCCGGCGGCGCGCACGTCTTCGAAGCCGCTCGTGTACTGCGGGTTCACCGGCACCGACTGCCACGCGCCGTTCACGCAGTGCAGCACCGTGCTCTGCGCGCCCACGACCCAGGCGTCGCCGGGGCCCGTGCCGGCGACCGCGTGGTACGTCACGTTCGGAGCGCTCGTCACCTTCGACCACGCCGCGCCGTCCCACCGCGCGACGGTGCCGCTGCCGACCGCGTAGACCTCGTTTTCGGCGGCGGCCCACAGCGCGCTGAAGTTGCCCGAGAAGGTGAGCGTGAGGCGGCTCCAGGCGACGCCGTTCCACCGGTGAATCGCGTTCGTGCCGATGGCCCACGCCGACGTCGGCGACAGCGCGACCACGCCGTACAGCCCCGTGCCCTGCGATGAGCTGGGCACCTCGCGCCACCCGGTGCCGCTCCAGCGGTAGATGAGGCCGAGCTGCGTCGTCGCCCAGACGTCGTTCGGGCCGCTGCCGCCCAGCGCGGTGACGGCGCCGGCGGGCAGGTTGAACTGCTCCCAGCGCTGGCCGTCGAAGTGAAACGCCGTCGCCGAGTCTGCGCCGGCCCACACGTCGTTCGGGCCGCTCGCCCAGAAGGTGTTGATGCGCTGCGTGGGGAAGGGGCCCTCGAGGCACCAGCCGTCTTGCTGGCACCACGGGCCCGCCACCGTCGCCGTCGTCACGCCGCTGTCGTTCGCGCCGGCCGTGCCGCCGCCCGAGCCGAAGGTGCCGCCGCCCGAGCCCGAGAAGCCGGCGGTGCCGCCGCCCGAGCCGAACGTGCCGCCGCCGGCGTAGCCCTCGTAGCCCCCGCCAAAGCCGCTGCCGCTGCCGCCACCCCGGCCGCCGTACGGCCAGCACGCCGCGTCGCTGCAGTAGTAGCCCGCAGGGCACCCGCCGCCGCAGCTGTCGGTGATGCCGCCGCCAGCGCCGCTGATGGGCCGGCACGACGCGTCGCTGCAGTAGAAGCCCTCGGGGCAGCCGCCGCACGCGTTCGAAGACCCGCCGCCGGTGCCACTGCCTCCACCTTCGCCGCCGACGTCGACCTTCTGGTTGCAGGCGGCACCGCACACGAGCACCAGGCACAGCAGCAGCGACTTGCTCTTCGTCATCACGAGTTCACGGCCTCCCGAAGAGCCGTATTGGGACCTGGTGCTGGAACCCATTTCCCCACCTCGACGCGCAAAAAAGATTACGGCGGCAATGCGGCGTCGATGGTCGCTCCGAGCAGCGACTTCGGGTACTTGTGGTGAAAGGCGGCGGCGCGCTCCCGAGCGGCCGACAGGTTTTTCTGCGCGACGAGGGCCTGCACGGCGAGGCTCTCGCGCTCTTCGGCGAGCCGGCCTCTGGGGAATTGTTTCGAGTGGCGATCTGCGGCGTCGAGCGCGGCGGCGCCGTCGCCCTTCATCAGCGCGGCGCGCGCGGCGTCGAGCAGCTCGCGCTCGCGGGCGAGCAGGGTGTCGGCGGCGGGGCGCTTCGGCGCGGGCTCGGGCTCGGGCACCGGCTCGGGCTCAGGCGGCGGAGCGGGAGCGGCCGGCACCTCGACGACCTTCTCGACGGTGCGCACCTTCTCGACGACCACCGGCTCGGGGGCGAGCACCGTGCGGCCCAACATCGTGCCGCCCGCGAGGCCGGCGGCGACCGAGCCCGCGGCGATGACGACGACGAGCTTCGTGGCGACGCCCGCGCCGGCGGCCGACGCACCCGCGCCGCTCGTCGAAGCGGCGGCAGCCGACGCGCTCGCGCCGACGACGGCGCCGGCCGCGATGGATGCAGCGAGCTTCCCGAACACGCGCTCTTGCGCTCCCTCTGGAGGCTCGGGCGCCTCGACCTTCGAGAGCACCGCGCGCGCGTGCGGCGGCAGGTCTGGCAACGTGGGGTCGCTCATCGTGCGCCCTCCTGGGTTCGGTGTGGCTCGACGACGCGCTCGAACACCTGCCGCGCGGCGCGCAGGCGCGTGTACGCGGTCGGCACCGGTGTGCCCATCGCCTCGGCGATGGCCGGCACCGGCTGCTCTTCGAGCTCGTGCATCACGAACACGGCGCGCGCGTCATCGGGCATCTGTGAGAGCGCGAGCGTCAGCAGGCGCTGCGCGTCGAGCCGGTCGGTGACGGGGTTGGCTTCGGCGGCGGGCTCGTGCTTCGGGTGGTCGGCCTCGGGCACCTCGACGGTGTGGCGCTTGAGCGCGCGGTGGTCGGCGGCGACGCGGCAGGCGATGCCGAAGAGCCACGGCCGCAAGGGGCGCGACGGGTCGTACGTCGACCAGCGCCGGTGGGCGGTGAGAAAGACGTCGTGCACGAGGTCCTCCACGAAAGACGGCGGGGCGAGGCGAGACACGAATCGCCACACCGGCTTGAACTCGCCGCGGTACGCCGCCTCGAAGCTGGCCTGCATCTGAACCGGGTGTTGGGCCGACGGGGGCGAACCCATTTACCCGCCCGAGGTGAGCAGCAGCGCGAGGCCCAGGGTGCCCATGACGGGGGGCATCTCCCACACGGTGACGCCGCGGTAGAGCACGGTGGTGCGGGCGAGGTGGGCGGCGAGGTCGAAGAAGGCGCGCGCGATGAACAGCTTCGAGAACTGCCAGTCGGCGGCGAGGCGGGTGCCGGCGGTGGCGAGCACGAGCACCGTGCCGACGTCGGGGCCTTGAACGCGCAGGCCGCCGAGCGTGAACAGCAGGCACGCGCGGGCGAGGCTCACCGCGAGGCAGCCGGCGCCTTCGGCGGCGAGCGCCTGGGTGGTGACGCGCGCGGCCTCGAGCTGAACGCCGACGGGCAGCTCGACGCGGCCGCCGACGTCGGCCTGAAAGAGCCCGTAGCGCAGACCGGCGAGCGCCGAGAGCCCGCCGGTGACCTGCGGGCCCGTGCCGGCGGCGCCGAGCAGCCCGGCCCCGGCGTGGAAGGTGAGCGGCGTGGGCGGTGGCGGCTTCGGCGCTGGAGGTGCAGCCGGCAGAGGCTCGGGCGGCGGCGAGACGAGGCCGGCGCGCGGGTCGATGGCGATGGCGACGGCGAGGTGCAGCGCCTTGAAGAGCTCGGTGCAGTCGGTGGTCGGCGAGGCGAGCTCGCGGCGGCCGCGCTTGCCGACGATGCGGGCCGAGAGCGCCTGGCCGCTCGAGGTGATGACGACCTCGATGACGTCGTCGCCGCCTTCCGTGAAGGGCTCGTAGCCGAGGCGCTCGCGCACGGCGGCGGCGAGCGCGGCCTTGTCGGGGCAGCTCGTGCCGGCGGCGCGGTAGTCGAGGCGCACCGGCGCGGCGGCGAGCAAGATGGCGGTGAGCGCGAGCACGCGGGTGGGCCCCGCCCACTACCGGGAGCTGATGTCGTAGCGCAACGTTCCCGGTGAAACGCGGCATGACGCGCGCGCGAGCGGAGCTCAGTGGCAGATGCCGAACCGGCACGTCACGCCGGCGTCGCAGTCGCTCTGCGTGCGGCAGGCGTGGCCCATCGTGCAGCCGGGGCACGACGGCCCGCCACAGTCGATGTCGGTCTCGGCGCCGTTCTGCCGGCCGTCGGTGCATGACGAGACGCCACACACGCGCGGGGTCTCGGCGCCGCAGGTGGTGCCGGCCGGGCACACGCCGCAGCCGCGAATGCGGTCGATGTACTTCGGCGACTTGAGGAAGTTCTTGAGCACCGTCTTCGCGTCGAAGTTGTTGGCGAACAGCTCGGTGACGAGCGGGTCGATGTCGGCGTCGGCCACGATCGGCACGTTGCCCAACATCGCAAACTGTTGCTCGGGGGTGAGCACCGGCGAGCCGTACGTGCCGGGTTGAAACTGCATGACGTACCAGTACAAGCGCTTCATGTAGCAGGTCGCGGCCTGGCCGCTGTTCTGGGCCAGCTGGCCGTACTCCAGATACGTCGACGCGGGCCCGAGGTTCAGGAAGCTCGCCTCGATGGTCTTTGGGACTCCGCCGTCGGGCAACGCGAGGAGCTCTTGCATCTGCATGAAGGGCCGGTCGGCGACGGGGCTGACGACGTAGGGGGCAATCTGCGACGACCCGCCATCGGGAACCGTCGCAGCGTTGAAGCCGATCTCGTCGAAGCCCGCGAACAGCCACGCGTGACGGTTGAGCGTCGCGTGACACGCCTGGCACTCGCCCTCGAAGCTCACGTGCGCGGTCGACGTCGATGTGCCGCCGTCTCGCAGCTTGCGCGGCGAGGTGAAACGAATGCCGCCGTCGACCGGTGGTGCATAGGGAACCGCACCTGCGACGCCGTAGGGCTCGTGCGCGCAGCCGAAAATTTCGGTGACGCGGCGCGCACGGCGGAGCCCCATCGGGCTGGCGTGCACCGCGTTGAACCCCGGGCTCGTGAAGATGTTCGCCTGGTGGAACTCGGCGATGCCGCCGCCCATGTTGGTGCTGGGGGTGCTACCCGGCCCCGCGCCGGTGAAGCAGTTGCCGTCGGTGAACACGCCTGAGACGGGGTTGTAGGTGGGGCAGTTGTTCGTGGTGCTCGCGAACGTCGTCCGAATGTCACGACCCTGGGCGAAGGTGCGCGCGACCAGCGCTGGTGCGCTCTCGAGGTTGAGAGACCGCTGGTTGGCCGCAATCGCGGGCAGGTCCCTCCACGTTGCGGTGAGGTTTCGCGCGAAGGCGCGGCCCGCGTCGGCGATTCCCCCGTCGACGAGCGGAATCTGCAGGGTGGCCTGAAAGTAGTTGAACGCCCAGCGGGTCAGCAGCGGCGGGTTGTCGAGCAGGTTGTTCACCACCTCGTCGTAGGCGGCGATGACGGGCGCCGGGCCCCCGTCGGGCACTGCCTGCAGGGCTTCGCGCACCCGCCGCTCGTGCTCGTAACCCCCGTCGAACTGAAAAAAAGCAGGAGCGAGCCCGCACACGGGTGGGTACTGCGGCGGCGAGACGTTGGCCTGCACCGAGAAGCCGACGCACAGGGCCCGCACCGCCAGTACGTACGGGTTGGTCTCGAGATCGCAGCCTGCATCGGGTCGGCAGTACACCTCCGACGAAGCCGGCGGCCCGGCATCGACGCCCGCATCGACGCCGGCATCCACCCCTGCGTCGAGCTCCATGCCTCCCGCCGTCGAGCCGCCGCCCTGGCCGCCGGCGGCGCTCATCCCTCCGGCGGTGCCTCCCGCGCCGCTCATCCCTCCACCGTTTCCTCCGGCGACCGCCGCCCCTCCGCCTGCGGTGGCAGCGCCGCCCGCGCTGCCGCCCGAGCACTCGCTGCAGTCGGCGCCGGCCTGCGGAGGCGAGCAGAAGTCGCGGCAGTACGCCTCGCGGTAGCCGTCGACGTCGGGCTGACAGGCGACGAACAGCAGCACGAGGGTGAACGCGCGCGAGGGGCTCATGGTGCTCCCGAGTCGAACAGCCGCCACAACAGGCCGCTGAGAATCAGTACGCCGCCGCCGACGGCGAGCGAGAGCGCGAGGGTCGCCTGCAGCGAAGCGTCGCCCGCGATGGCGTCGGCGGCATCGGGCCCCAAGCCAATCATCGGCGTACCGATGCGCGCGCGCGTGCCCGACGAGACGAAGAACAGCGCCGCGCCGCCGCCCGCCGTCGCGGCCCCTGCCGCCACCAGCACCCACGGCGCCCAGTCGCGCACGGCGATGCGCGGCCCGTACCGAGCGTCGAGCTCCGAGCCGGCGTCGCCCGCGACCACCGACAGCTGATCGACGAGCGCGTCGACCGTGGGCGACCGAACGGCACGCGTGAAGACCGCGCGCCCGGTGGCACCGTCGACGATGCGCAGGTTGAGCTGGTACGTCGTCTCGAGCCGCGCGCACTCACCGACGATGATCGCCTTCGCGCCGAGCGCGCCAGCCAGCTCGGCGAGGCACGAGCTCGAGTCGCCGTCGCACCCGAGCAGCTGCCGTTGCCGGTCGAGGCCGATCAGCGCCGCCATGTTCTTCATCGTCGTCACCGAGCCCTTCGTGTGCTCGGCGAGCCGCTGCGCGAAGTGCTCGTTCAAGAACGACACGGTCTCGGGCTTCAGGTCGCCGATGGTCGTGAAGTCGGTCGCGGCGACGTTGAACGGCGCCTCTGCCGCGAGCAGCAGGCCGAGGGCGAGCGTGAGCATCATCGGCACACCCCCAGCGTGCACGTGCCCGAGGTGCAGTCGGCGCCAACGGCGCACGCGCGGTGGAGCCCACACTTCGTCGGGCAGCTGCCCCCGCAGTCGATGTCGCTCTCGGTGCCGTCTTCGATGCCGTTCGAGCACGAACTCGGGCCGCA
>JAEUJP010000301.1 GCA_016793725.1 Myxococcaceae bacterium
AAAAAAGACATCCCATGGGATGTCTATTTTCGAAACGGGACCTCGGCGGACACCCCCAGACATCCCATGTCTCTCCGGGGCCGCGAGCTCTTTTGCAGCGCGTGAGAAAACCGCCTGTCGTCGACCCGTTGATCACAGGCAAACCAGACATCGAGCGACTCGCCGCCGCAGCCCACGACATTCAGTGGGGCTCGCCCGGCATCTACTTCTGGAACGACCTTCCCCGCGTGCTGATCGCCGAAGAGAACGTCTTCACCACGCTCGCCTACGTCACCGACAACATCCCCGTCGTTCTCGTCGCACAGGCCATCTTCCGCATCCTCGAGCGCCTCGTGCCGATGAATCATGAGAAGCCCGCGAAGCTCGAGCCCGCTCCGAAGCGCTTCGAAGCGCTCGTCGCCGCCATCGCCGCCAGAGACCGCGACCAGACCCGCGCCCTCATCGACGAGCTCTGCCGCCTTCGCGAACAGACCTACATCGAGCTGCTGCCCCTCATCTCTGAGCCTGCGAAGTCGCAGCCCTGAGCGGCAGCGCCGTCGACAGCTGACGGTGGCAGGCGTACCCTCCGCGCCATGCAGTCGCCCTCACGCTGGCTCACCCTCGGCTTCGTCGTCTTCTTCTCAGCCTGCAACTGCAGCAACGACCTCACCGTCGGCAACACCGGAGGCGGCTCCGCCACCGCGGGCGGCGCCGGCACCGGCGGAGGCAGCTCGACGGCGGGCGGCACCGCCACCGGCGGCGGCACGAGCAACGCCGGCGGCACCACCGCGTCGGTCTTCGACGTTCAGCCCGCGATGATGCAGGTGCTCACCGTGCCGCTCGGCGCGCAGGCGCCGACGCTCACGTTCAGCTCGACGTTGAACGGTCAGCCCGTGAGCGCAGGGTGGAACGTCGACCAGGGCAGCATCGGCCAGGTCGCGCCCGGCACCGGCTCGAACGTCACGTTCACCCCGAGCGGCCGCGTCGGTGGCCTCGTGAGGGTTCGCGCCGGCCTCAACGGGCAGACCCTCGAGCGCGTCATTCTCGTGAAGCTCGAGAGCACGCAGAACGGCGTCGACCTGACCGACCCCACGCAGGCAGCCCAGGTGCCGGCGGGCGTGCCCGCCCTCACGTCGGGCGGCGGCGTCGGCGGCATCGGCGGCGAAGGCCTCGGGCCGCCCGTCACCGACTCGGCCATTCTCACCGCGCTCTCGACGCCCGCGGGCAACGGCCAGGCGCAGAACCTCGAGCTGCTCTACCCGTACGACGGCACCGTGTTTCCCCGCCGGCTGCTCGCCCCGAACGTGATGTGGCGCTGGTCGATGGGCGACGCCGACGCGGTGAAGCTGACGCTGGCGACGTCGACCGGCTCTTTCCGCTGGTCGGGCACGTTCGGGCGGCCGGCGATTCTCACGACCACGGGCGGCGCCTTCATTCGCCACCCGATTCCGCAGAGCATCTGGCGGGCGGCGACCGACACGGCGGGCGGCTCCGACACGCTGAAGCTCGAGGTGACCCTCGCGCGCGGCGGCCAGGCGTACGGGCCGGTGAGCCAGACGTGGACGATCGCGCCCGCCCGGTTGACCGGCACCATCTATTACAACTCGTACGGCACGCAGCTCGCGAAGAACTACCCCGGCGCCGTCGGCGGCGACGGCCAGTTCGGCGGCGCGGTGCTCTCGATTCGCGCCGGCGACCCGGGCCCACGGCTGACCGCTGGGGCCAACGGTGGCCCATCAGAGTGCCGCGTCTGCCACTCGGTGGCCGCGAACGGCTCACGCCTCGTCGTGCAGCACGACGACGGCCGCAGCTCGGCGTACGACCTCACGCCCACCGGCTCGACCGAGACGGTGCTGGCCGCGCGCGCCGAGTTCCCCGCGATGTACCCCGACGGCACGATGATGCTCGCGCCGAACGGCACGCTCTCACCCCTGCCGAACAGCGCGACGCCGCTGCCGGCGACGGGGCTCTCGGCCATCTCGACCTCCATCGGCACGCCGGCGTTTTCGCCCGACGGCAAGAAGCTGGTGTTCAACCCCATCAACGGCTCGCTGGCCAACCCGGCGCAGAAGCTGGTGGTGATGGACTTCGAGATCGACGCCGGCACGTACACGTTCTCGAACGCGACCACCGTCGCCGACTTCACGGGGCAGCCCGCCGAGACGCGCCCGGGCTGGGGTGCCTTCTTCCCCGACGGCAAGTCGGTCGTCTTTCACAAGCAGAGCGCGGCGGGCATCGACGGCAACGGGCTGGGTGACCTGCGCTCGCGCAAGGGCGCCAAGGCCGAGATCGCGTGGACGAAGACGACCGACGCCGCCAGCGTGACGCCGCTGAACAAGCTCAACGGCCGCAACGCGGCAGGCGCGTCGGTGCTGCCCTCGCTCACGACGCCCATCACGCTCGCGTGCACCGCCGACGGCCACGCGGTCGGAGGCATCGACCCGTCGCACGCCGACGACGTGAACCTGAACTACGAGCCGACCGTCGCGCCCATCGCGACCGGCGGCTACGCGTGGGTCGTGTTCACCAGCCGCCGCCTCTACGGCAACGTCGCGCAGATTCCCCCGTTCTGCAGCGACCCGCGCGGCGTCGACCTCGTGCAGAACATCACGCCGAAGAAGTTGTGGGTCGCGGCCGTCGACCTCTCGGGCACGCCCGGCAACGACTTCAGCCACCCCGCGTTCTACCTGCCCGGTCAGGAGCTGCTCGCCGGCAACTCCCGCGCCTTCTGGACGCTCGACCCCTGCAAGAACGACGGCAACGGGTGTGAGACGGGCGACGAGTGCTGCAACGGCTACTGCCAGCCGGGCGACGCCGGCACGCTCGTGTGCTCGAACACGCCGCCGACGTCGAGCTGCTCGATGCTCCAAGAGCGCTGCATGGCGACCGCCGACTGCTGCAACCCGAACATGACGGTCTGCGTGAACGGGTTCTGCGCGCTCATCGGCCCGCAGTAGCCCCCACGGAGCGACGCCCGCTCGCATCGGCGCGACTCGTCGCGACGTACGTCGGCAGAGCGGTGCGGTTCTGCGTGGCCGGCTCGACCGCAGGCTCAGCGGCGAACCGCGCGCGCCGCGTCTCGAGCGCGTCTTCGAGCAGCACCTGAATCGCGCCGGCCACTGGCAGCGCCAGCAGCGTGCCGAGCACGCCGGCCAGGCTCGCGCCGGCGAGCAGCGCGAGCGTGATGAGCAGCGGGTTCATCTTCAGCGTCTTGCGCTGCACGAGCGGGTGCAGCAGGTGGTTCTCGACCTGCTGGTAGACGAAGAACACCGCCGCCGTGATGAGCCCCGCTTTCAGGCCCCCCGACGCGAACGCCGTGCCCACCAGCAGCACCGCCCCGAGGGCAGGGCCGAGAAAGGGGATGATGCCGAGCACCGCCATCACCAGGCCCAGCGGCACGAAGTACGGCACGCCGATGATGGCGAGCGCCGTCGCCATCACCACGCCGCCGATGCACGCCACCAGCATCGTGCCCGACACGTAGCCGCCGACGCCCTTGCGCATGCGGTCGGTGAGCGTGCGCGCGTGCGGGCGCCGCTCGGGCGGCAGCCACTCGAGGCCCTGGTTCACGAGCTCGGGCCCGAACACGAGCATGAAGACGGTGAGCGCGAGAATGGTCACCGTGCCCGCGAGCCCGTGCAGCACGCTCTTCGCGGCCGCAAAGGCGGGCACGGCGGCGGTGCTGAAGCCGTCGCGCACCGCCCCTTCTGCCTGCTCGAGCACGCCGAAGTGCTCGTCGGCCCACTGCACCGGGGCCGTCGACTCGAGCGCCGCAATCAGCTCGGGGCCCCGCGCCACCAGCGCTTTGCCCTGCGCCACGAACATCGGCACCAGCGTCACGACCAGCGTGCTGATCAACCCGACGAGCCCGAGAAACACCACGCCCACCGCGATGCCGCGTTTCAGCTTGCGCCGCGTGAGGAAGCTCACCACCGGCTCGAGCGCGAGCGTGAGGAACAGCGCGACGAGCACCCACGAGACGATGGTGCGAAGGCTCCACAGCACCGCGACGGCCACCGCGGCGGCGAGCACGTTCACCAGAACCAGCCAGACGTGGCGCGAGGTCACCCCGGTGGTGCTAACCGCCGCCGCCGCGCGCGGCAGGCGCGTTACCGCGCGGTGAAGCAGTAAGCTGCCGGCCCATGCCAGCCGACAGCCACTGGAGCACCTGGGCGAAGTGGAACCGCGACGTGCAGCACTCTCTCGCCGACGCGCAGGTCGCGCACGCGGGCGACGACTCGGTCGACGAAGCGCGCGCGAAGCAGACCGCGCAGAGCGTGCTCGACGTTCACCAGCTCGGCGCGAAGAAGGGCGCCGGCACCTGCTGGGTGCTCTCGGGCGACGAGCTGCACACCCACTTCGGCTCGAAGAACCCGAGCAAGAAGGCCATCGAGGCCGGCGCCGCGTCTTTCGTCGCGAAGCTGAAGAGCCGCGAGGCCGTCGCCGTCACCGCGTATCACCACGCCCAGCCCGTCGCCGTGCTGTTCGCGGGCTCGACGAAGTAGTCGCGCGGGCGCGACACCTCGGCGAGCCCCTCGTTTTGGCGCGCGCCCCGGTGCTGCTAGACGGTGGGGCCATGAGCTCGAACCTCTCGGTCAACGCAGGTGTTCGCCCCGTCACCACGCTCCGCACCGACGACGTCGCCGGCGCGAAGGCGACCGCGCCGCAGCAACAGCAGCCCGCGAAGGCCGTCGACACGCAAGCCTTCGTCGCCGGCGGTTCGGCCGCGCCGCTCGAGCACTTCAAGTCGCAGCCGTTTCTCATCAGCCAGTTCGGCCGCATCGCGAACGGCGAGCACCCCGCGCGCCCGCTCGTGCCGGGCCACACGTTCGACCGCCTCGAGGTGACGGCCGGCGACGGCACGACGAAGGCGACGTTCGAGTTCGACGCGAACGGCGCGGTGAAGCCGAACCTGTCGAACCCCCTGCTGGGCACGCACCCGTACACGCTGACGCTGGTGAAGGGCGACGCGCAGTGGTCGGCGAAGGTCGACGTCTCGCCCGCGAAGGTGAAGAGCAGCCACCAGGGCTACGAGACGGTCGCGCCCGAGTTCACGCGCGTGCCGCCCGCGCAGCCCGAGGCGCCGCAGCCGCCGGCCACGTTCGAGTCGAAGCTGTTCATCTCGCAGTCGGGCCAGGTGTTCGCGCCGGGCACCCGCGGCATGGAAGGCCAGAAGCAGCCGGTGCTGAAGGGCTTCGAGGGCGCCTTCCGCGCGCTCACGGTGAAGGCGCTCGACCCGGCTGGCGTGCACGCGTCGGTCTCGTTCCCCATCGACTCGGGCAGCGGCGCCATCTCGTCGAAGGTCGCCGAGCGCCCGCTGGGCCACAACCCGTACGAGCTGATTCTCGACGGCAACGACGGCCAGCAGTGGAAGGCGACGGTCGACGTCACGCCGAAGAAGCTGCGCGTCAGCCACCAGGGCTACGAAGAAGTGAACGTGCGCTTCGAGGCCGTGCCGGTCGACCCGTCGAAGGTCGAGTGGCGCTGAGGGGTCAGATGCCTTCGGAGGAAGGATTCCGCAACGTGGCTTCGCGTGACCTCACTCTCCAGTCTCTCCCGGACCCAGGAACTTTCTTGCCATCTCGACGCCGGATGGCATCAGTTTCTGATTCTCAGGTCGCGTAGACCAGCGTGCGATTCGCACCAGGAACGTCCCTATCCAAGCTCTTAAGGTCAACCCGTCAATGGTCGACTTCAGTTGCGTGAATTCGCGTTGAAGCTCTTGAATCTTCTGCTGAAGAACGGCTTTGTCTGAAAAATTGCTGTGTATGTTCTCGGTGAGCTTGGACTCGAGGTCCTTGAGTTTCTGCTGCATATTGCTGACTTCTTCGCGGGTCGGAACTCGATCCGGAGTGTCGCCGACTGCCGCCACAAGCTTCTGAAGCACTTCCTCTTGCTCTTGAAGCCGACGGGCCATCGGCAGAGCCTCGAGTTCGCCCCGAACACAGCCAAGCCACGCACCGATTCCCTCTAACAGTTCATTCTTGCCACGATAGGTGACCTCCTCGACACTAGAAAGCGCTCCTGGCGAGAGACGCACGCCAATCTCGAACTCCCCAGCGGTGAATGGGGAGTCCTTTGTCTTGGTCCTCCGCCGCGGCAGAATGGCCCTGAACAGATATTGGCCGTCAAACCTGTACTGAACCATAAGCGCACTGGTCTCAGCGTCTTTCGATGTCTTGTGCTCGACGACAAAGTCCTTGGCAACAAAGTACCCCGTCTGCTCGATTAAAGAGATCACATCATTCATCAACTCTACGCGCATGTCGCACCCCTACCAAGGTCGCGATTGATGCCTTCGCCAACCCCGGAAACGATTAATCATTTAGGCTTACTGAGTTTTTTGCTCAGCGTCGAAGTTTGCGGCGTCCTCTTGTTGAGTGCTTTAATGATTCCTCCCACCGAGTCTGACGGAATTGAAGAAATGAGCGCGCGAAGCAAGTCGATAACCATGTCGTGTGAACTCGTCGCAGTCGTATCAGCGGAGCTGACTTCAGCAAGAAGCGTCGAGCCAACTCCAAAGTACTTTTCTACAAGTTTTGTTCGAAGCGCAATTTGAGCTTCAGGCTCAAAGGGCTCGAGATATGCGGTGAGGGCCTTGAGTTCGAGGCTTCTTTGTTTGGCCCAGAGGCGTTCCCGCTGGGAGCGGGACGCCATTAGAGCGCAGTAACGTGAAACGACGGCGGCAGAGAGCACCACGGCAAGCCGAGCAACGGCTGCTGCGATTCCGTTTACGTCAGAAGAAATCGGAGGCAGGACTCCGGCGATTATAGATGCAACGATAAGGACGCCAATCCCGATTGCGGCAAACGTCCCAATTTGCCAGTAGAGCGATGTTCTCTCTGCGGCCGCAGCCATTGCGTCGTAGCCGCCGCCCTGCGCGGATTCCCCTATTCCTCCAACGAGGTCTCGCGCTTCAGCTCGAAGCCTTTGCAGCTGTCCGACAATTCGTTTTGCGGCGGCTAGTTTTCCCGCCAAATCTTCATTGCGGTCGAGGCCTGTCGCGCTCTCATTCCCTTCGAGCAAGTGGCGCGAATTGATTTGGTTGCTTAACTCACGACCTGCATCCTCGAACGCCTTGAGCAGTGCGTCACTACCTCGCGCTCCCTGTCCGTTTTCCGAAATGCTGCGCTCTAGATGCCGAGCCGCTGTTGCGATGCGATCCAGGAGCTCAATGTCGCTGTCGTCTAGGCCGTATTCGAGGTTGTTCTGACAGTAGCGACACTCGACGAGTGCCTTCCGTACCCATTCGTTCTTCTGAAGCTCCTCGGCCGAGGAGACCATTCCACGGAGCCGCTCCTCGACCTTCGATATTGCAGAGGTAGTTCTTTCGAGGGTGTCCTTCAGATCGCCTTTGGCCACCCTTAAACTCTAGCCTGCGGTGTTGGCAGTTGTCATGAATGGAGCTGCACGTTCGCAGCCCCCCCCCCGCGAACGAACCGTCCGCATTCTGCCCGCGCACCTCCGCACCTTTGTTCGAGGCAGCCTGGGAAGGCAGAGCCGAACGTTGTCTATGGCGGTCTGCCAGCATGGTGAGGATTGCGGTTTCGGAGTCGACCACGCGTCCATCTTTCGTACCTTCTGGTGTGCGGCGCGGTCGCCAAATTGAGGCGCACAAATGGAGTGCATTCACATCTCACAATTGCATCGGACTTCGAATGAAATACAAGTTGCGCGCGATTTGGCGCCTATACGATGGAGCGTTCGAGTCGAAGCTGTTCACGTCGCAGCCGGATTAGGTGCTCGCCGCCTGCACTCCCTCCGTCGAAATCCAAAGCCACGTGTGCTGAAAGGCTTCGAGGCCGTGCCGGTCGACCCGTCGAAGGTCGAGTGGCGTTAACGCTCTGACAGGCCCTTGATGTGCTTCAGCACGCGGCTGTGAATCGCGTGCAGCACGGCCTCGCCGTACGCGACCCAGTACAGCTCGGGGTAGATGGCCATCGTGTAGTGGGTGGTGCCCTCGAGGCGTGTTCTGCGCCCGCCGTCGAGCGGCACCAGCCGAAACTCGCCGCCGCGCGACACCATGTAGTGCTCGAGGTGCGGGGCCTTCAGGTTGCGATACGGGCTCCATTCGGTCATCGACGGCGGCTGTGAGGTGACGTCGAAGGCGAGCCGTCGCGGTGGCTCCCACACGGTGATGGGCTCGACGAACGGCCCCGTCGAAAACTCGCAGCGCCGCACTGCGCCGACGCCCTCGCCGTCGATGCGCGCGCGCAGCGGGTACGAGATGCCGAGCTTGAAGAACCACTCGGGCGGAGCGGGCAGCTCGCTGAAGCCCACCACGTTCGGCCACACCTGCTCGGGCGGCGCGTCGACCTCGATGACCGTCGTCACCTCGCGCACGTCGGGCGTGACGACGAACGCCTCGGCGGTGGCGAAGAGCGGCAGCATCAGCACCATCGTGCCCGGAGCGCCGAGCGGCCTGCGCGACTCGCTCGTGATGAACCAGGCGATGGTGGCGCCGACGCCGGCGATGAACATCGCGATGGGCAGCGCCATCGCGAGGCAGAGCACCCCTTCGATCGCGAACAGCAGCGCGGCGAGGCCGGTGAGCGCGATGCCAGACATCGCGGCGCCCATCGTCGGCCAGTACGCGTGCGGCTTGACCCGGTTGTAGAGGGCCGCCGCCACCGCGCCCATGACGAACGGCGTCGCGAAGAACAGCGTCGTGCCGTAGTGCTTGAGCCCGTAGACCGAGACCCCGAGCATCGCGAGGCCGATGGCGACGCTGCCGAGCACCGCGAGCAGAAACGACCTGCCGCTCTGCGAGAGGGCCTCGTCGCCGCGCTGGCCGAGGGCGGGCGGCTCCCAGTGGCCGTGGGTGCTGGTGGGCTTCAAGCTGAGCCAGGCCATCGCGAGGTAGTTGAAGACCGGGAGCAGGAAGCCGGCGCCGAGCCACGGCGAGAGCCCGGCGTCGGCGGCGCGGCGAACGCTCATCGACAGGCCGACCCAGATGAACGGCAGCGACGTGAGCGCGAGGGCGACGTGCATCGCCTGGGGCACGCTGCCGAGGTTCTTGCTGCGCAGCACCATGCTGGGCACGAAGTAGGCGATCGGCGACCAGACGTGGCTCGTGAACGCGTAGACGATGGCGGTGTCGAGCGCGACCTTCAGCGCCGCGAGCGAGAAGCCCCAGCCGACGTACTGCGCCCGTGTCACCCGCGACCGCAGCCCGAAGAGCAGAGAGAGAGAGCTCATTGGTGGATGGGGGCGCCGGTGCCGCTTACGCGGTCCGGGTTCCCCCACCTCCTTTCAAACCG
>JAEUJP010000314.1 GCA_016793725.1 Myxococcaceae bacterium
ATGCCGCGCAGCGACGGCGTGTCGAACGCTTCGCTGTTGATGGCGCTCACCGCGTTCATCTTGCGGTCGGTCAAGTTCTCACCGCTGTGGCAGGTGTTGCACTCGGCCTTCACGTACGCCGCCTGGCCGCGCGCCTGCGCCTCGGTCAGCGCCGCCTGCTTGTTCGGGTTCTCGGGCAGCTCCTGCGTGTTCAGCCACGCGAGCATGTTCTGCTGCGTCGCGGGCTGCAGGCGGCCACCCATGCGCTCGTTGACGGTGTGGGTCAGGAACTCGGTGACGTCGTCGAACTCGCCCCGCCAGTGCATCGGCGTGGTGACCTCGGTCTTGCGGCCCACCAGCGACGGCGTCTGAACCTGGCCGTGCGTGAAGCCCCAGACGTGCCCGTCATCGCGGCCTTCGAGGTGGCAGGTGGCACACGAGACGTGGGTCTGCTCGCTGCTCATCTGCTTGCTCTCGGCGTCGAAGAACGCGCGCCGGCCCAGCACGGCAGCCGCAGGCAGCGTGTCGCTCAGGCCGAGCTGAATGTCGGCGGTGACGGTGACGACCGACGACGAGCCGCCCACGCTGTTGCCGAGGCGTTTGATGTTGTGATCGAACTGGTTGTAGACGAACGCCGTACGGCCGTCTTTCGTCAGCGCGATGCCGTCGGCGCCCGACGTCATGCCCGGCTGGTTCACGGCCACCACGCCGCGCAGCGAGTTGCCCGTGGTGTTGAAGTCGACGTCGTTGCCGTTGCGGCGCCAGGCCGGCATGATCGCGACGTTCGACGTCTCTTTGTTGACCATGAAGATCCACTCGCCGGTCGGGTCGACCGCCATCGCAGACGGGCCCTGAATCGCCGGCATCGTGTTCGTGGCCACGCTCCCGATCGCCGTCGGCGGGAAGTTCGCCTCGGTGTTCGTGTTCGTGCCGCTCGACGCGCACGCCGTCAGATCATCGGTCGCCGCCCTCGTCGGCGCGTTGTCACCCGTATCGACCGTCACGATGCCCGCAGTCGCCACCGAGCCCACGCTGCACGGGCCACCCGCCGAGTAATACCCGGTGATGCTGTTCGGCGTCTGCGTCAGGTTGTCTTCGCGCGCCCAGATGGTCGTCACGTACGCGCGGTTGCCCTGCGGCGAGACCACGACCTCGGTCTGACCGCGCGACTGAAACGACGCCGGCCGCGAACCGGGGTTCGTGCCCGCGTTGCTGAAGTTCACGTTCTCGTAGATGCCCGTCGTGCCGGCGTTCATCGGCTCGCCGGTCTTCAGGTCGACCTCGATCAGGTCTGCGCCCTTTTCCTGGCCCTTGAACTCGGTGACCAGCGCCTTGTCGTTCGAGACCAGCGCGATCGCGCGGGGCTCGTAGCCGAGCGGCTTCGCGTACTTCTCTTCGAGCGTCGCCGTGTCGAACGCCTGAATCAGGCCGTACTCGTTGTTGTCTTTCGCTGTCGCGCTCACCACGTAGAGCGTCTTGCCGTCGAAGCTCACCGCCATGCCCGTCGGGTCGACGCCCGTCGACAGCTCGGCCGAGACCTGACGCTCACCCTTGCGAATCACCGACACGCTGCGGCTGCCCCGGTTCGCGACGAACACCGTGTCGTCGGAGCCCACCGTCACCTTCATCGGCCGCGTACCCACCGGCACGTCGTAGAGCTTCGAGTTCGCCTTGGTGTCGACCACCGAGACCACCCCGTTGTCGGTGTCGACCGCGTACAGCATCGTGTCGTCGTTCGACAGGGCCAGAGAACCCGATGACGACGAGTTCTTGACCTGCTGGTTGTTGCCGCAGCCGAACAACATCGCCGTCGCAACGCCGCCGACCAGCATGCCCCGCTTCAACCAGCTCCGCTTCGTCTTCAACATCGCGTTCGTCTTGAACATGGTGCCTCCGTGTCGCTGCTCAAAGTGCTTCGTTGCCGTGACACCCGCGTCAGGCCGCGGGTTCAACTTTCTGCCGAAATTCATGTGGTTGAAGCCGCTTGGGCGCAAGGTCGATGCGGCGCCGGCAGCCTATCGCAAGTCCCCGGCCAACTCCCAACTGCGAGACCGTCGGTTAGACGATTGCCCTCAGAACTTCCGGCCAGTACACCGGCGCATCGATGGCCCGCGGCGAGCCGATCGAGCTGTTGTCGTTCAGGCGCACCTTCGCCCTGCTGATTCTGCTCGTCGTCGTACCGTCGGCCGGCCTGTCGGGCTTCGGCGTGCTCGCGATCATCAACGAGCGCGCCGCCGTCGAAAAACGCCTCGAAGGCGTGTGGCTCG
Source organism: Myxococcaceae bacterium (assembly GCA_016793725.1). GTDB lineage: Bacteria > Myxococcota > Myxococcia > Myxococcales > Myxococcaceae > Xiheicaenimonas > Xiheicaenimonas phototrophica. The sequence goes on from JAEUJP010000314.1 coordinate 2,247, forward strand.
GGCGCCTCACCACCATCTCGAGCCGCGTCATCGCCGCCCTCGACGCCTCGAAGGTTCGCGCCGACCCCAGGGGGCTCGTGATCGAGACGGCCAGCGGCGCGGTGCTCTCGGAGTCGGGCTTCACCTCGAGCGCCTCGGGTGTTCAAAGCGACGACAAGCGCCTCGAGGCCGCCCTCGCCGACCTCGCGGGCGAGCTCATCGGCCTGCCTCAGCGCACGGTGTTCTTCTCGGTCACTGCGCCCCAGCGCACCTACCTCATCGCCGCGACCCACGACGGCGCTCGGGTCATCGGCGCCAGCATCTCGCCCAAGGCCCTCGACGTGATCGTGAAAGAGAGCTCGGCCGGGGTCGTGCCCCAGGGCGAGGCCGCCACGTTCGCGCTCAAGCCCGTCACGCGCGCCGTGCCCGAAGGCGGCCTCATCAACCGGCTCGCGACCGGCGTCGCCGACGTCAAAGAAGGAGTGCTCGGCCCCCGAGAGCTCGCGAGCCTGGTGCTGCCCTCGCCGCTGCACGACTTTCGCGTCGCCGCACAGGCGGTCGGCGAAGACCCCGTCGTCGAAGACAGCGCGCGCAACCGCACCGTCTACGGCATCTTGCTCGGCGTCTTCTACCTGACGCTCGCGATCGGGGTCGTCTACACGGGGCGCACGCTGTACCGAGAAGCGCGGCTGTCGCGGCTCAAGACCGACTTCGTGTCGCTGGTCAGCCACGAGCTGCGCACGCCGCTCACGTCGATTCGCCTCTTCATCGAGACGCTCGAGATGGGCCGCGTCACCGACATGGCGCAGCAGAGAGAGGTGCTCGGCATGCTCTCGAAAGAGACGACCCGCCTCTCGGCGATGATCGAAGGCGTGCTCGACTGGGCGCGCATCGAGAGCGGCCGCAAAAGGTACGAGGTGAAGGTGATGCCCGTGAACGAGGTCGCTCAAGCGGCGCTCGAGGCGTTCAAGACCCAGCGCATGGGCTCGAAGATGGCGCTCGACGTTCAGCTGGGCGAAGGCCTGCCCGAGGTCGAGGTCGACCGCGACGCCGTTGCGGGCGCGCTGCTCAACCTGTTGCAGAACGCGTGGAAGTACAGCGGCGAAGACAAACAGATTCGCATGACCGTGACGCCCGAGCAGAAGGGCGTGCGCATCGACGTTCAAGACAACGGCATGGGCATTCCCCGCTCCGAGCGAAAGAAGATCTTCGAGCGCTTCTACCGGGTCGACAACCTCGCGACGCGCACCACCGAGGGCACCGGGCTGGGGCTGTCGATCGCGCTGCGCATCGTGCAGGCCCACGGCGGCCGCATCAGCGTCGACAGCGAGCCCGGGAAGGGCTCGACGTTTTCGGTGTTCTTGCCCGCGGCGCGCCACACCTTGAGAGAGAGCCATGCCTGACAAGCAGCGCATTCTGGTCGTCGAAGACGACCTGTCGATTCTCACCGGCGTCTCGATGAACCTGAAGTTCGAGGGCTACGACGTCGAGCAGGCGCAAGACGGCAAGACCGCGCTGCAGAAGGCCATCGACCTCGCCCCCGACCTGATCGTGCTCGACATCATGCTGCCGCAGATGAACGGCCTCGAGGTCATCAAAGAGCTGCGCGCCCGCGGCCGCGTCACCCCCGTCATCGTGCTCTCGGCCCGCGGCCAGGAGCCCGACAAGATCCTCGGCCTGAACCTCGGCGCCGACGACTACGTCGTGAAGCCCTTCGGCCTGCAGGAGCTGCTCGCCCGCATCAAGGCCGTCTTGCGCCGCCACTCGCGCGACGTCGAGCCCGTCGCCTTCGACGACGTGAAGGTCGACCTCGTCGCGCGCACCGTCACGAAGGCCGGCGAGGCGGTGAACCTCACCGCGCAGGAGCTCAAGCTCTTGTGCCACCTCGCCTCGAACCCGGGCAAGACGTTCAGCCGCGACGAGCTGCTCGCTGCAGCGTGGGGCTATGGCTACGAGGGCACCACGCGCACGGTCGACAACTTCGTGTCGCAGCTGCGCGCGCGCTTCGAAAAAGACGCCGACGCGCCAAAGCACTTCGTCACGGTGCGCGGCATGGGCTACCGCTTCGACCCGTGAGCCGGGTCAGCGCAGGCCCTTCTTGATGCGCTCGAAGAGGCCGTTGACGGTGAGGAACACGAGCTCGACGTCGCCGAAGCGCACCTTCGTCTCGTCGCCCACCCGCGCCCGCTCGTTCGGCGAGAGCTTCAGCGGGCCGACCCACGTGCCGTTTTTGCTCTCGGCGTCGACGACGTTCCAGTCGCCGGTGCGCAGGTCTTTCTGGAAGTACGCGTGAAAGCGGCTCACCGAGGCGTCGTCGATGACGATGTCGTTCGTGTCGATGCGGCCGACGGTGACGCCCATCGCGAAGGCGTTCGCCTTGCCCTGAACCTTCTTGAGCTCGAACACGACGGGCTCGCCAGCCCGGGGCTCTTTGAGCGGTGCACCGCTCGCGGTGCCGGCCCAGGCCTCTTCGCCGACCGACGTCATCGGCACCTCCCAGAAGAGGAGCGGCGTGTCGATCTGCTTTCTCAACAGCTCCGCCTCGGTCAGGTACCGGCGGTAGTAGTAGGAGAAGCCGATGGGCACGGTCGGCGGTCACTGTAAGATGGCGCCGTGCACCGGCGCTACACGATACACCGAGACGGCGACCTGCTCGTCGAAGACCTCGACGCCAACGGCAAGCCCATCGACCCCGAGCCCGTCGCCGCTGAAGACCGCCTGCCGGTCGAAGTCGTGGTGCTCTCACCCGACGACGTCGACTCGAAGGCCGCCCTGCTCGATCTGCTCGAGCTCGCCCACGAGATGGAAAGCAACCCCGACGAGCAGAAGCCCGTGAAGAAGGGCCACAAGCTCGACGTGATCAGCTGAACCCGCGCCCAGGTGAGCTGACGGGGCCGGGGCCCGCTCGATCAGAGCTTGACCGGCGCTCTTCTGAACGCCGTGAACGAGTCTTGGAAGTGGGCCGCCTGAATCTTCTTCGCCTCGGCCGCGCGGTACGACGTGCCGCTCACCGCCTGCTGGTACTGCGCCTTGAAGCTCTGGTTCGCCAGCCAGTTGTCGACCTGGCTTCTGCCCCCGCTGAACGTGTCGCGGTACCGACGCTCTTGCAGCACGTTCTGCACTTCCGTCGGCTGCACCTCGACGCGCTCGAGCAGACGCTGCGCGCGGTTCACCACGTCGAGGAGTGCCTGACCGACCTTCATCTTGAGTAAGTCATTGTCGGCAGGGGTGCGACCCGGTTGCGCTGGAAGTGAACTTCGAGTGACTTCAGGCACCTGCGAGGGTCGGCAGCCTCACCCCGACCACCGCCCCGCCCCCGTCGCGGTTGTGGGCGAAGGCCTCGCCGCGGTGCGCCAGCGCGATGCGCTGCACCAGCGCGAGGCCCAGCCCCAGGCCGTTACCCCTCGTGTCGGTGCCGCCCTGAAACGGCTCGAACACCCGGCCCGCATCGCCGTTCAAGCCCGGCCCGCGGTCGTGAACCTCGAACACGATCTTCCCCGGCTCGTCGCGCACCTCGAGCTGATCTGCGCCGCCCGCGTGCTTCTTCGCGTTCTCGAGCAGGTTCGCGAGCGCCCGCGCGAGCAGCGTCGCGTCGACCTTGATGGTCTTCGCCGACGTCTCGAGCTTCAGCTTCTCGGGCGGCAGCCCCGCCCGCTCGATCGCGCGCTCAGCCGCGTCTCTCACGTCGACGTCGCGCAGGTTCAGCGCCTCGAACTGCACGCGCGAGCTGGCGAGCAGCTCGCCGACCAGCGCGTCCATCTCGAGCACCTCACGGTCGATGTCGTCCCACGTCTTCTGCGTCGGGCCGTTGTCGCGGCCGAGCTCGCTGATGATGCGCACCCGTGCGAGCGGCGTGCGCAGCTCGTGCGACACCGCCGCGAGCAGCTCGCGCTGATCTTTGAGCTGCTGCTCGATCTTCGCGGCCATGTCGTTGACCGCCTCAGAGACGACGCCGATCTCACCCGGCTCGTTGCAGCCCAGCTTCGTGCGCGCGCTGTAGTCGCCCGCGCCGATGCGCTTCACCGTCTCGGTCAGCTCGTCGAGCGGCCGCGCGATGCGCCTCGCGATCTTGCCCGTCGCCGCCGAGAGCACGATCGCCGCGATGAGCAGCACCAGCACCGTGCGCAGCGGCCCGTACGGCGCGTGCCGCCGGTGGTTGAAGCATGCCCTCACGTCACCGACCCGAACGCCGTCGCGGAGCACCGGCGCCTTGAAGCCGGGGTGCTCGCACGGGTCGCCGACCCGCGAGACGAGGTTGCCGTTCACGTCGCGCAGCTCGGCGTCGACGTCGAACACCTCGGCAGCCGACGCCAGCTTGCCGTCCCGGGTCGCCGGGTCGTGCCAGCTCGTGCCGAGCTCGCGGCTCACGTAGCTCTGCAGCCGCTCGTACTCGCGCCACCAGCCCGTGCCCGACGCGTGCGACATCAGCCCCATCGTGCAGCCGATCGCGCTCACCGTGACGAAGATGGTCGCGACGAACCACCAGAACAGCCGCCGCCGCAGTGACGACCGAATGTACCTGCCGGCGGGCCCCATTCGGCGGCCGCCGCGGTGCCGATGATGGTCGTGACGCCAGCCCACGCGCTACTCCTTCGCCAGCACGTAGCCGACGCCGCGCACCGTCTTGATGAGCTTCGGCGGGTCGTCGCCGAGCTTCTGCCGCAGGTGAGAGATGTGCACGTCGACCGTGCGCTCACCCACGACGATGTCGCTGCGGCCCGCCTCTTTCAGCAGCGCGTCGCGGGGTATCACGCGCCCGGGCCGCCGCAGCAGCGCGACCAGTATGTCGAACTCGAGCCCGGTCAGCTCGACCGCCTTGCCTGCGACCGTGGCGACCCGCGAGCCGACGTCGACAGAGATGTTCGCGACCGACAGCTGCTGCGCCACCACGTCGGGGCGCGAGCGCCGCAGCACCGCCTTCAAGCGCGCGAGCAGCTCGCGCGGGCTGAACGGCTTGGCGACGTAGTCGTCGGCGCCCAGCTCGAGCCCGACCACCCGGTCGGTCTCGTCGCCGCGCGCGGTGAGCATGATGACCGGCACGTTCGACTTCGCTCGAAGGCGCTTCACGACCTCGAGCCCGTCCATCCCGGGCATCATCACGTCGAGCAGCACCGCGTCGAACGCGCCCTGCTCGAGCGCCTGGAGCCCGCGTGGCCCATCGGCGGCGTGGCTCAGCGCGACCCCGTTCTGCTCGAGGTAGCTCGTGAGCAGCTCGGGGAGCCGAGCGTCGTCGTCGATGAGCAGCACGCGGGAGGCCAAGTCGCTCACGACTCTACTCTTGGGCCTGGGCCTTCGCCTGCGGTTGTTCGGTCTTCTGCGGCGCCGCCTGCGGCTGCTGCACGATGACCGTGGGCGCAGGCTGGCTCTGCGGCTGAACGATGATGATCTGCGGCACGGCGAGCTGCTGCTGCACCGGCGCCGGAGCCGGGGCTGCCACCGGCGCGGGCGCCGCGACCGGAGCCGGCGCAGTCACCACCTGCCGCGGAGCGTCGTAGCGCTGCGACCAGCGGTCACAGCCGCCTTCGCCCCACCCGCCGCCGTGGTGCCAGCGGTGCCAGCGCGCGGCCGAGCCGAACGCCGAGCCGTAGCCGATCAGAACTCCGAGCCCCAACAGCACGATCAATGGCCTTCTCATGGTGTGTCTTCCTTTCAGTGGTTCAGTGGTTC
>JAEUJP010000919.1 GCA_016793725.1 Myxococcaceae bacterium
ACCAGGCCCAGAGCAGCCCGCCGCCCACCAGCATGCCGATCTTGTACCCGACCACCTGCGCCGAGTTGCCGAAGCCGAGGTCGGCCGCGCCGAGGCGATCGACCGCGTAACCGTCGACCGCGATGTCTTGCGTCGCTGTCAACACGTTCATCACCAGCACGATGAAGATGAGCCGCGTCAGCGACGTCGACGGCTCGCTGTACGCCGCCGCGAAGCACGCCACCGCGAGCAGGAACTGCAGCGGCACGATCCACGACTTTCTCTTCCCGAACCCCGTGTGCCCGTACCGATCGACCACCGGCGCCCACAGCGGCTTCAGCGCCCACGGCCACGACAGCGCGCTCGCGAACCCGATCGCCGTCATCGACACGCCCAGCTTCGTCAGAAACCCAGGCAGCGCCGTGTCTTGAAACCCGTACGGCAGGCCCTGCACGAAGTAGAGCACCGAGAGCAGCGACAGCGTCCCGACCGGAGGTGGCTTCCGCTCCGGTCGCGCCACGCTCACGCCAGCATCTCGATCAACATGCGCTCGAGCTGCAGCCGCACCGCGCCGTTGCGCGCCGTGATCGCGTTGCGCGCCTCGTCGAGCACCGTCATTCGCCTCAAGATCGCCGGAGCCCCATCACGCCCCGCCGCCTTCTGGGCCAGCTCGGCCAGGTCGGAGTTCACCAGCGACACCGCCCCCGCCTGCGCCGCCAACACGTCGCGCAGCCACACCTGCAGCACGTCGAGCGCGCCTTCGGCCTCGACGCGGCCGTCGCCGTAGTTCTCGGCGAACGCCAGCCACCCGCGCGCATCGTCGCGCTTCAGCGCCTCGAACGCCTCGATGATCTCGCGCCGCTTCTCGAGCTTCTTCACGTCGAGCTCGAACGCGCGCGCGAGCGACCCGCCCGACAGCCGCGCCACCTGCTGCGCCGTCGCCGCGTCGATCTTCTTCTTCGCCACGATCTTCTCGACCAGAAACGCCTCGGGCAGCGGGCCGAAGTGCGCCTTCGAGCACCTCGACCGAATCGTCGGCAGCAGCTTGTCGGGCATCGACGTGATGAGCACCAGCACCGTGCCCTTCGGCGGCTCTTCGAGCGTCTTCAAGAGCGCGTTCTGTGCCTGCGGGTTCATCGCGTGCGCGTCGACGAGCAGCGCGACCTTGTGCCGCGACTCGAGCGCGCGAAACGCGAGCCGCTCGCCGAGCGCGCGCACCTGCTCGACCTTGATGTCGCGCGACGGCGTGTGATCGAAGTCGCCGCGCCCGACGATGCCGCGCGACACCTGCTCGTCTTCGGTGAGCACCCACGTCACGTCGGGGTGGTTTCTGCGCAGCACGCGCTGGCAGCTCGAGCACGTGCCGCAGCCGACGTTCGGCTTCTCGGGGCACGTCAGCGCCTGCGTGAGGGCGACGGCCGCGAGCTCTTTGCCGACGCCCTCGGGGCCGACGAAACACCAGGCGTGGTGAACGTGGCCCGAGGCGAGCGAGCGCTCGAGCGCCGAGACCGCGCGCGCCTGCCCGTGGACTTCGCTCAGTGCCATGCGGGCTACATATGCTAATGGCCGCTGCGCCTTGATGTCTTTTCTGCAGGGGAACACGGCGCTCGTGATCGGCGTGGTGCTGCTCACGCTGGTCGCGATCGGTCGCGCGCTGGCGAAAGAGCAGCAGCTCAAGGCCGACCTGCGCGGCGCGCTCATGTTCCTCGCCGGGTGGCTCGCGCTGCGCGGGCTCGGCTTCGTGCTCGAGCAGATCAACTTCCACGGGGTCGACAAGGCGATTCGCGTCGCGTGGATGTTGTCTTTCGCGTTCGGCTGCGTGCGCGCGTTCGTGGCGGTCGCGCTGTTCGGCTACCGGCGGCTGAACGTCGGCGAGACGCCGAAGATCCTCCGCGACCTGCTCGACTTCGTTCTCTACGTCATCGCCGCGGTGCCGATTCTCAAGACGCAGCTCGACGTCGATCTCACCGGCCTGCTCGCGACGTCGGCGATTCTGTCGGTCGTGCTCGGCCTCGCGCTGCAAGAGACGCTCGGCAACTTCTTCGCCGGCCTCTCGCTGCAGCTCGAGCGGCCGTACCGGGCAGGCGACTGGATCTCGGTGGGCGAAAACGGCGAGCACGTCGGTCGCGTGGTGCAGATCGCGTGGCGCGCCACCCGCATCGTCACGCCTCGGCTCGAAGAGACGACGGTGCCGAACAGCGTCATCGCGAAACAGCCGCTCAAGAACTTCCCGCGCGGCGGCCTGCCCGTCGGCATCGACTTCGAGATCGGCATCGCCTACGCGGTGCCTCCGAACACGGTGCGCACCGAGGTGCTCGCCGCGCTCGGCGAGATCTCTTCGGTGCTGAAGAGCCCTGCCCCCTTCTGCCGCGTCAAGGAGTTCGGCGAGTCGGCCGTCATCTACACCATTCGCTTCTTCGTGATGGACTTCAACGACTGGCCCTCGGCGCAAGACGAGGCCTACACGCGCCTGTGGTACCGGTTCTCGCGCGCGAACATCGAGATCCCCTACCCGCAGCGGGTGGTGCACAACCGTACGGTCGACACGAGCTCCGAACAGACGCACCTCGCCCTGCTCTCGCGCCTCGATCTGTTTCAGCCGTTTTCGACCGAAGAGAAGGCCGACCTCGCGCGCGCCGCCGGCGAGCGCCGCTTCGGCAAGGGCGAGGCGCTCATTCGTGAGGGTGAGCAGGGCGACACGTTCTACGTCATCGTCTCGGGTGAGGTCGCCGTCGCCCGCGGCGGCACCGAGGTCGCCCGCCTCGCGCGAGGCGCCTACCTCGGCGAGATGTCTCTGCTCACGGGCGACGCACGCTCGGCGACCGTCGTCGCCACCACCGACGTCATGGTGCTCGAGCTCGATCGCGACGCCTTCGCCCGCCACTTCGCCGCACACCCCGAACGTGCCGGCCAGATGTCGGAGCTGCTCGCGCAGCGACGGGCCCAGCTCGAAGCGGTCGCTGCCGCGTCGGGGGCGCCTGCGCCCGAGGGCACCAAGGCGAACGAGATCTTGCGGCGGTTGAGGTCCATCTTCAGGCTTCAGCATTGACCCGAGCTTGCGGGGCCAGTCTGCCTCAGCACTCGCCCGCGTCTGCACGCACCCTTCAGCTCGCAGGTCAGACAGTTGTCTCTGATCGGCACCGCCGGGCATGCCCCGCTCATGCCGTAGTGGCACAGGGCGAAGTCGTAGCGAACCGGGTCAGACGCATCGAGCAGCCTGAGCGACGCCGTCACCTCTTCGGCCGTTCGCCACGACGCGTCGTTGCGCGCGGTGAGCCCGAGCAGCTTCGCGATGCGCATCACGTGCGTATCGAGGGGGATGATGAGCTGCGCCGGCTTCACCACCCTCCACACGCCGAAGTCGGTGCCGTCGGGGCCCCTCACCATCCACCTCAGAAACAGGTTGAGCCGCTTCGCCGCGCCGGGCCCCAGCGGTGATGGCAAGAGGTGCGCGAGCCCCCGCGTCTTGCCCAGGTGCTTCGTGATGAGCTTCAGCGGCGCCGCCCCGCGCACCGTCTTCGTCAGGTTCGCCAGCCGTGCGTGCTGCGTCTCACCCTCGAACGCCGCCTCGAGCGAGCCGCGCTCTCGCAGCACGGCGCCCATGCCCATGAGCAGCACCGCGACGTCGGCCGGCAGGTTGAACCGGTACACGAACCCGTCGAGCAGCTTCGCCGCGCGCTTCACGTCGAGCTCGGCCACGTACGCCGCCGGCGACCGCCCCATCTGCGCGAGCAGCCCGTCGACCTTCGGCTTGAACAGGTCGGCGCGCCCATACGCGAGCGCCGACCCGAGCAGCCCCGCCACCTCGACGTCACGCGCGGCCTGGTAGCGACCCGGGAACTCGATCGGGTCGAACCGCTTGCGCTCGGCCCAGTCGGCCTTGCCGGCGAACGCGTCGAGCAGCGGCTTCAGCGCCCGCGCGCGCGTCGACGACAGCACGTCACATTTCCGGGAAGTCGATCACGACCAGCTGCCCGTCTTCGACCTCCGAGTCGTAGCGCGCCTGATCGTCGCAGATGCCCGGCGACGTCATGT
>JAEUJP010000321.1 GCA_016793725.1 Myxococcaceae bacterium
CACTGCTCGAGCGAACGAGCGACCGCGTCGCGACCGCCGGCGACCTTCTCGAGCGCAGCGAGCAGCGGCGCGAGCTCGGGTCTCGCCGCCCGGTCTTTCTGCAGGGCCGCATGAATCCACCCCTCGACGTCTTCGGGCACACCGCCGCGCAGCGTCGACAACTTCGCCGGCTCTGCCGACAGCACGGCGCGCAACAGCTCGGCCTCGGTGCGACCCTTGAACGCGCCGACGCCGCACCACAGCTTGTACAGCGTCGCCGCGAGCGCGAACCGATCGCTGAAGACGTCGGCCTCGGCGCCATCGAACAGCTCGGGCGCCAGGTACCCGTATTTGCCCTTCACGGCTCCGGTGGTGGTGAAGCTCGTGCCGCCCGCGAGCTTCGCGATGCCGAAGTCGCCTACCTTGGTGATGCCGCTGAACGCGACGAGCACGTTGTCGGGCGAGAGGTCGCGGTGAATCACGGCGCGGCCCGGCTGGTGCGCCGCGTTCAACCCGCGCGTGAGGTCGAGCGCGATCTGCCACACGACGCCGGGCGGTAGCGCGTCGCTCGCGGCGAGCAGCTGCGACGCAGACACGCCGTCGACGTACTCGAGCGCGAGGTACGGGCCCTTCTCGTCTTTGCCGAACGCGCGCAGGCCGACGATGTTCTCGTGCTCGAGCAGCGCGCAGATCTGCGCCTCACGCTCGAACTGCTTCAGGCCGTCGGGCGTCTCGGCCACCTCGGCCCGCATGCGCTTGAGCGCGACGGGCTCGTCGATGCCGTCGCGCGACAAGGTCGCCTGAAAGACCTCGCCCATACCTCCCCGGCCGAGGCGCGCATGCACCGTGAAGGTGGGAGCCGGTCGCAGTCGCCGCCACTGTAGCCTGGAGCAAACCCCACCTGTTCGGGCCGACGACGGCTCCCGCATGACCGCCCGCGCCAACCTCGCGAGAAGACGGCGCCCGCCGGCCGGCCCTGGCGTTGCTCTACGCCTTCGCCATGCGTTGGGTGCTGGCGGCCACGGTGGTGCTGTTCGGTTGCACGGGCTCCATCATGGGCAACGGGCCCGGCCCGGGCGGCGCCGGCGGCGGCACGGGGCTCGACCCGAGCAGCCCCTCGGCGTGTACGGGCGCCCCCATCGACCCGGGCCCGCTGCTGATGCGGCGCCTCACCAACGCCGAGTACCGCGCCTCGGTCGAGCTTCTGCTCGGCGTCGACGCGGCGGCCGAGGTCGCCCTGTTCCCCGCCGACCTGCGCCGCACCGGCTTCGACAACGCGTTCGACCTGCAGACGGTCTCGGTGCCGCACGCCGACCGCTACCACGCGGCCTCGAAGGCGCTGGTCGCGCGCGTGTTCGCCGACCCGTCGCGCCGCGCAGCGCTGCTCGGGTGCGACCCGTCGGGAGGCAACCGCACGACGTGCCTGCGCACGTTCGTCGCGCGGCTCGGCCGGCTCGCGTTTCGGCGCACGCTCGAGCCCGAAGAGATCGACACGTCTTTCACCGTCACGACCGGCGAGACCGACCCGCTCGAAGGGGCGCAGCTCGCCGCGCGCGCGCTGCTCGAGTCGCCGAGCTTCTTGTGGCGCGCCGAGGTGGGGCCAGCGCTCACCGGCCCCGAGCTCGCGACGCGGCTGTCGTTCTTTCTCTGGGGCGCGCCGCCCGACGAGGCGCTGCTCGACGCAGCCGAGCGCGGTGAGCTCGCCACGCCGGCGGGCCTCGAAGCGAAGGCGCGCGAGCTGATCGCCGACCCGCGCGCCCGAGCGTCGTTCGAGCGCTTCACCGACATGTGGTTCGGCATCGACAAGCTCGCGACGACGAGCCGCAGCGCGAGCGCGTTTCCCCAGTTCGGCGACGCGACGAGGGCTGCGATGCGCGACGAGCTGCACCGGCTCTTCGCGAAGCACCTGTGGGCCGAGAGTGTGCCGCTGCTCGACGTGTACACGACGCGCACGGGCTGGCTGAGCACGGAGCTCGCCGGCATCTACGGCGTGACCGCGAGCGGCGAGCACGACTGGGCCGACCACGAGAGCCGCGGCGGCCTGTTCACCACGGCGGGCCTGCTCACGCTCACCGCGCGCAACGACTTCACGTCGCCGATTCAGCGCGGCCTCTACGTTCGCGAGACCGTGCTGTGCGAGAAGCTCACGCTGCCGGCGGGCGGCGTGCCGCCCATCACCATCATGCCGGGCGAGACGCAGGAGCAGGCCGAGTCGCGCCACACGTCGGACCCGGCGTGCACGGGCTGTCACCTGCGCATCGACCCGGTCGGGCTCGGGCTCGAGCGGTACGACGCCGTGGGCGCGCTGCGCACGCAGTACCCCGACGGCAAGCCGGTGAAGCTCGCCGGCAAGGTGCTGGGCCTCGACGTGCCCGACTACGCGGGCGGGGTCGAGCTGGGGCGCATCGTACGTACGGCGCCCGCGGCGTCGCGGTGTGCGGTGCAGCACGTGTTTCGCTGGGCCATGGCGCGCATGGAAGACAAGGGCGGCATCGACGCGTGCACGCTCGAGCAGCTCGGCGACCGCTTCGAGTCGACGAACCAGAGCTTCACCGAGCTCGTCGTCGCGCTCGCGACGCACGACGCGTTTCGTTCACGGAGGCCCAACGAGCCATGAAGAGCCATCTGTTGAGCCGGCGTACGCTGCTGCGCGGTGCGGGTGTCGGTCTCGCGCTGCCGCTGCTCGAGGCGATGCTGCCGCGCAAGGCGGCAGCGCAGACGGTGGCCCCGACGCGCCTCGTGCTGCTGCACTGGCCGCAGGGCTGTGACTTCGGCGCTTCTGACTGGAGCCCGGGCAACGAAGGCATCTTCTTTCCGACGGCTGCGGGCGCGAGCTGGCCGATGACGAAGTGCCTGATGCCGCTGGCGCCGCACCGCGCCGACTTCAACCTGCTCTCGGGCATCTGCTACGGGCCGCTCGAGCGGAAAGAAGAGTCGCACGACCACGCGATCGCGCTGTTCACGGGCGCGCCGCACCCGGTGGGGCGCGTCGGGGTCTCGCAGGGGCCGTCGGTCGATCAGGTGGCGGCGCGCGCCATCGGCACGTCGTCGCGGTTCTCGTCGGTGGGCGCGAAGCTGTTCACCGACGACGAGGGCTGGTGGAGCCACTCGGCCGCCGGCGTGGCGAACCCGCTCGAGGCGAACCCGCGCACGCTGTTCGATCGCCTGTTCCCCGCGACGGGCGGTGGCGGTGGGCCGTCGCCCGAGTACGGCCGCTCGGCGAGTGTGCTCGACGCGGTGAAGGCCGACGCGGCGCGGCTGCAGCGCAAGCTGGGCCGGCAAGACCAGCAGCGGCTCGAGCAGCACCTGACGTCGGTGCGGGAGCTCGAGAAGGCGGTGGCGGTGGCTCCGCCGGCGCCGCCGTCGACGTGCATGTCGCCGCAGGCTCCGGCGAACGGGCTGATGACCGACGAGAACGTGGTCGCGTACGCGAAGGCGATGATCGACCTGTTGGTGCTCGCGCTCGAGTGCGACCTGACGCGGGTCACGTTTCTCTCGCTGGGGCCGTCGCAGAACTACCACAAGCACCCGCACCTCGGCGTGAGCAACGTCTACCACACGCTCTGTCACAGCCCGCCGGCGGGCACGTTCGACCCGTACGCGGGCAACGAAGCGGGGCGGCGCGCCGACTACCACAAGGTCACGGCCTTCTACATGGAGCAGGTCGCGTACTACCTCTCGAAGCTGAAGGCGCCGCGGGGCGCTCTGCCTCCGCTGCTCGACAGCGCGGCGTTCGTGGCGTGCAGCGAGTTCAGCGACGCGGGCGGGCACCAGCCGTACTTCTTGCCGTTCATCGTGGCGGGCAAGGCGAACAAGACGATGACGACGGGGCAGAACCTCACATACCGGTGCGAGTGGAACCCCGACTTCGCGCGGGCGCCGTGGTGCGCGAACGCGGCGGGGCCGGCGAACCGCACGGTGAACGACGTGTGGACGACGACGCTGAGAGCGGTCGGGGCGCTTCAGCCGAACGAGGTGTTCGGTGACGTGAACATCGGGACGACGGGGTTGAGCGGGCTGTGGGCGTGACTTGGGAGTAGCCTCGAGCCAGTGACTCGCGCTGCGCTCGCCGTGCTGGTGATGGCCTCGACGGCGTGCCTGCCTTTCAGAGACGACGGGCTCTATCGGTGCGAGCCGACGAGCGACGGGAAGTGTTCGGCCGACTGCGTCTGCGAAGTCTTCGCCGTGAGCGACGGTGAGAGGCTGAACGCCATCTGGGGCAGCGGCGCGCGCGACGTCTGGGCCGCGGGCACGCTGGGCCAGGGCCGGCAGGCGGCGCACTTCGACGGCACCGGGTGGAAGCGGGTGGCCCTCCCCGAAGCCGCAGAGATTTTCGGTCTGTGGGGTGCGAGCGCGGCCGACGTCTGGGCGGTGGGCGACCGAGGCGTCATCTTTCATTGGGACGGGGCGGCGTGGTCGAAGGCGACGTCACCGACGACGGCGCTGATCAACGCGGTCAACGGAGCGAGCGCGACCGAGGTCTGGGCGGTCTCGTACTTCACGACCGACGACCGCAACGTGCTGAAGCTCACCGGCGGCGGGTGGTCGCTCGAGCCGGCCGGCCCGACGGGCCTGTACGCGGTGCTGCCGTTCGCGGCGAACGACGTGTGGGCGGCCGGCGTCGAGTGGGGAGCGGTACAGCACTACGACGGCACGCGCTGGCAGCGCGTCGAGATGGTGAACATCGAGACGATTCGCGGGGCGTTCGGGCTGTCGTCGACCGACTTCTGGCTCGCGGCCGGCAAGGGGCTCGCGCACGGCGACGGCGACGTGCTCGAGCGGCGGCACGCGAGCGAGACGGCGCTGCGGGCGGTCTGGGCGAGCGGGGCGAAAGACGTCTGGGCGGCAGGCGAGGGCGGGGTGCTGCTGCGCGGCGACGGCGAGAAGTTCACGTCGCTGAAGAGCGGGGTGACCGGCACGCTGACGGGCGTGTGGGGTTCTGGGCCGGGCGACGTCTACGCCGTTGGCGAAAACGGCGTGCTGCGCTTTCATCCATAGCCGATGCGACGGAAGGCCTATGCGACGTACGCCGAGTTCATGAGCAAGGGGCTCGACTCATATCTCTCGTCGCTGTTCCCCGTCTCAGGGCCGCAGAAGCAGTGGCGCATCGAGTACGTGAATCACTCGGTGAGCCCGTCGGGCGGCAGAGACTTCTTCGGCGGCATCTTGCGCATCGTGGTGAAGACGAAGGTGCCGAAGGGCGAGCCGCTCGAAGAAGAGCTGACGGTGGGGCGCGTGCCGCTGACGAACGAGAAGGGGCGCTTCGTGCTGGGCGACGAAGAGCGGCCGATCGAGACCGCGCGGGCGGTGGCGATTCTGAAGAAGGGCGTGATGCAGTTCGTGCGGGGGCTCGAAGAGGCGGGCGAGTCGCTCCGCAAGCCGCCGGCGGCGTGGAGCCGCGAGATACCGTCGGAGCTGAGCACCGACCTGTGCCGTGAGATTCTGCGCGAGATGAAGGCGACCGAGCTGGTGCCGGTGCTGACGCCGGTGACGCTCAGGGTGAAGAGGCTGTGAGGTAGAGTGCGCGCGCTCATGAGACTCCTTCCTCTCGCCATGCTGCTGTTCT
>JAEUJP010000370.1 GCA_016793725.1 Myxococcaceae bacterium
ACTGACAGCGAGTGCTCTCAAGGCGCCGCTCGTCTAACAGCCACGCTCGCAAGTGCCCACGTTGATTCGCTCAATTCGTTGGCAGGCGGGTTGCTGATGGGGCGCGGCCATGAAAACGCTCAGGAGTCTCGCAGCGCTCGCCCTCGCTGCGTGCGGTTCCCTGCCGTCGCCGTCGGGGCCCGTCGATGCGGGGCAAGACCCGCAGCCGCCGCCTCGCGACGCCGGCGTCGACGCTGGCCCGCCCCCGCCTCCGCCCGACGCGGGCACGCTGTGCGACGGGCTTCAGCCCTGCAACTTCGAGTGGAGCGAGACCAGCGCCTTTCCCGCGAACGTCGACCATCACACCACCTTCGTGGCGACGAGCGCGGCCGGCACGTTCGTGTACGTCGCGGGCGGGCTGCACAACCAGACGTCGCAGGTCTACGACATCGTGCGCCGCGCGCCGGTGGCGGCCGATGGCTCGCTCGGCGCGTGGGTCGAGTGCACGAAGCTGCCGATGCCGATCGGCTTTCACGCGATGGCGCAGAGCGGCCGGTACGTCTACCTGATGGCGGGCGTGAGCCAAGATGCGAGCGGCCCGTTCGGCCACGACCAGTCGCTCATCGGCACCGTTCAAGACGACGGCGACATCACCTGGGTGACGAACCCGAACCGGCTGCGCGCCGCGTTTCTGCACGGCACGGCGGTGGTGGTGGGCGAGACGCTCTACATGTTCGGGGGCACCGGAGCGAATGGGCCGCAGTCGGTCGTGAAGCTGGCGCAGATTCAGGGTGACGGCAGCCTGGGGCCCTGGGCCGACGGGCCAGCGCTGCCGCTCCAGCGCAGCCACCACGTCGCGGTCGTGTACGGTGGCCACATCTTCATCGCGGGGGGCTTCGACACGGGCATGAACCCGACGATCGAGGTGCTGCGGTCGAGCTTCGACGCCAACCACATGCTGACGGGGTGGATCGTCGTGGGTGAGGTGCTCGACTCGCCGTGGACGAGCGCCGCCGTCGTCTACCGCGACCACCTCTTTCTCATCGGGGGCGGCGAGGGCGGCCCCGGTCAGGAGCGCTACGTCAACCGCGTGCGCCGCGCCAGGTTCGACGGCGCCGGCGGCATTCTGAGCTTCGTCGACGTCGATGCGCTGCCGGCGGGCCGCGCCCACGTGCACCAGGTGCCGATGTACCGCGATCACCTGTACTCGGTCGGCGGGCGCGTCTCGTCGGGGCAGGCGCTCGAGAGCATCTCGCGCGTGTTCGTCGGGAAGCTGGGCGGGGGCACCGAGTAGCGGGGCTCCCCCGGTAGAGCGGCGGGGCCTCGCGGCGTTAGTCTGCCTCGATGGACTTTCGCGAGCGCGCCTGGTTCGAGGCCGAGCGGTACGGCGCCGACCCGTGGGTCTTCGTTCGTGAGCTCTTGCAGAACGCGCGCGACGCCGGCGCGGCCCGCGTGCGCATCGACGTCTCAGAGCGCGACGGCTCGGTGCGCCTCGTCTGCCGCGACGACGGCGCCGGCATGACCGAGGCCCACGCCCGCAGGTTCCTCTTTCGGCTCTACGCGTCGAGCAAAGAGGGCGAGCAGGGCATGGCGGGCCGCTTCGGGGTCGGCTTCTGGTCGATCTTGCGGTTCGAGCCGAAGGTCATCGTGGTGCGCTCGTGGCCGCGCGAAGGCACCGGGTGGGAGATCACCCTCGACGGCAAGCTCGAGCACGCGCAGTCGGTGGTGCTGCCGCACGGCTACCACGGCACCGAGCTCGTGCTCACGCGGCCCGCGCGGCCCGACGACGACGTCTCGCGCCAGGTGAAAGACGCGGCGCGCATGCACGGGCGCTACCTGCTCGCGAAGGGCAGCCAGGAGCCCCTCGACGTCGTGATCGACGGCGAGCGCATCACCGAAGAGCTGTCGCTGCCGGCGCCGAGCGCCACGTTCAGGCGGCGAGGCGTGCGCGGCGCGGTCGCGCTCGGCGACGCCCCCCACGTCGAGCTGTTCAGCAAGGGGCTGCACGTGCGCACCGCGGCGAGCGTCGACGAGCTGCTCGCGTCGCCCGACGCCACGAAGTCGCGCCCGATGGCCCCGCTGCTCGAGGGGCTCGCGCCTCAGGTGGTGCTCGACGGCGACGCGCTGAACCTCGTGCGCTCGCGCTCCGACGCGCGCGACGACAAGGCGCTGCGCCGGGCCGTGCAGCTGTCGCAGCGAGAGCTCGCGCGGCTGATCGAGCGGCAGCTCCAGTTCTCGCGGCCGGTGCCGTGGTGGCGGCGCGCGCTCAAGCCCGCGCTCGTCGGCGCGGCGGTGCTGCTGTCGGTGGTGGGGGGCGCCTGGCTCGCGTCGGGCTTCTTGCGCACCGAGCGCCCGCGGCCGCCCATCGGGGCGCGGCCCCTGCCGCCCACCGCCGCCGAGCCTTACCGGGACCCGGCGTCGCACTACGCGGGGCCCCGCACCGACGCGCTGCCGAGCACGCAGCGGCCCGTCGATCTGACCTACTGGCCGGCCGCCTACGATCTGCACTTCGCCTCGTTTCACCTCACGCGGCCGAGCGACGGCGCCGACCTGACCTGGCTCCCCTACGGCAGCCCGCTGCTCAGAAGGCCGTACGTCGGTGACCCGTGCACCGAAAACTGCGTGAACGTGCGTCTGTCGCTCTCGGGGCCAGGCTGGGCGCGGCTGCCGGTGCCCACGGGGTACCAGCTCGATCGTTCGTCGCTCCACGGCGCGGGCGACGTGCGCCGCACCCCCGAGGGCGAGCCGGCCATCTACCTTCCCAGCTCGCTGCCGATCGAGGTGGTCTACCGCGTCGGCCTCGGCGCAGCGCCGGTAGACAGAATGCCCCACGAAGTCATCAACCTGCGGGGGTCGGCGCCCGACGTCTCGATGTACCGCACCGACGCCGCCAAGGCCGAAGCGCTGCGCCGCTGGGTCGCCCAGCACATCGAATACTCGAACGACCCGAGCCTGAAGGTGCTTCGTGAGCTCCAGGCCGCCGGCTTCGTCGAGAGCGCGCTGCTCGCCGGCGCCGGCGACTGTGACGTTCAGAACGCCGTGCTCGCCCTGATGCTGCAGTCGTCGGGCGTCGCGGCGCGCCTGACCGTCGGCTACATCGGGCGCGACGGTCAGGCCGACCCCCTGCTGCACGCCTGGGTCGAGTATTGGGATCGCCAGAACGACGCCTGGCGCGTCAGTGACGCGTCGCTGCCCCTGAGCCCCGCGATCGGAGCGAAGACGCCCGCACGCCCGACCCGCGCGGCGGCTGCCGCACCGTCGAAGGCGCCCGTCGCCGTCGCAGGCCGGCTGCCCGACCTGTCGAAGCTCCCCTCGGCGCCCGCGGTGCCGGCCGGGTTTCAGGTGACGGTGCCCGAGTGGCACGCGCCGGCCGGAGCGTTCGCGCTGCTCGGGGTGGGGCCGCTGTTCGCGCTGCTGTTTCTGGTCTTCAGGCCGCGGGTGAAGCGCGAGACGCAGCTCGACGCCGAGCACGACGTGTCGCGGCTCCTGCAGGGCGCGCTCGCGCGGCCCGAGGCCTTTCAGCACGTGCCCGCGCTGTTCGAGCAGCCGCTCGTGCCGCGCCGTGGAGCCGGCGCGATCTCGCTCGGCCAGGCCTACGAGCTCGCGGCCGCCGGGCGGCTGTACTCGAGCGACGCCGGGCTCGCGTTCAGCGAGCGCGCCATGAAGGCGGGGGCCGTGGTGATCGACGCGATGCGGCCCGAGGGCAAGGTGGTGGCCGAGGCGCTCGGCGCCGTGAACCTCGACCGGTGGGACACGATCTTGCGCGGCGTCGGCGTGACGCCGCTGCTCGAAGAGGTGAACCGGCACCTCGCCGCCCGCGGCGAGCGGTGGAAGCTGATGCTCAGCGCGGCGGTGAGCCACGAGCCCGAGATTCTCAACGTGCCCGGCTCGAAAGATCAGAAGTGGGTCGTGCTGAACGGCGACGCGCAGTGGCTCGAGAAGGCCGAGGCCTCGAGCGCCGGGCGCCCGAAGCGCGCGCTGTTTCAGGTGATCGACGAGGCCGCGCTCTGGCTGCGCATGCCGGCTGCTCGCCGCGGCCGGCTGCTCGCGCCGCTGGCACGCGCCGCGATGCTCGAAGAGCTCGAGGCGAGGCGGCCGTCGTCCCCAGGGCCACAGCAGGCACAGCAGCGCATCGACGAGGTCGACGCCGCGGCCGTGGTGCCGGCGCCCGGGAAGGTTCGCTCGTGAACGTCGATGTCGCTGAGCTGCTGACCATCGACGTCGAGGCCGAGATTCGCAAGCTCGCCGAGGCCGAGCTCGGGGGCCCGTGGCAGGTGCCCGCCGAGCTGGTGCGCAGGTCATTGCGCGCGGGTGCGACCCGGGTCGACGTCGAGCTCGCCGGCAGCAGCCTTCGGGTGAGCGACGACGGCCCCGCGATCGCCGACGCCTCGCTCGAGGCGCTGCGCGGGCTGCTCGACGTCGCGGCGGCCCCCTCGGCGAGGCACCGCGCGCTGCTCGAGCTCGAAGGGCAGGGTGAGGTGGGGCTCGTCGCGCTCGCCGGCCTGCAGCGCCGCACGCTGCGCATCGTCTGCGACGGCGCCGAGCGGCTGCGGGCCGGTGACCCGAAGGTGCGGCCCGTGCCGGCGCGGGGAGCGGTGATCGAGCTCGAGGGCGTGGGGCTCGACCGCGCCCAGGCGAAGCGCTGGCTCGAGGTCGCCGTGCGGTTCTCGCCCGCCAGCGTCGTGCTCGATGGGGTCGAGCTCGAGCGCGGCGCGGCGAACGCCGTCGTCGAGGCGAAGCTCGAGGCTCCGGTCGCCGGTACGCTGGCGCTCTTGAGGTCTGACGAGCCGGCGCGCGTGTGGCTCTTGCGCTGGGGGGTGGTCACGACGCACGCGATGCTGCCGGGCACCACCGGGGTCGAGGCGGCCGTCGAGCTCGGTGAGCGCGGCCAGCGGCAGGTCGGGGCAGGCGAGCTTCGCGCGGCGTTCAAGCGCGAGCTCGCCGAGGTCGAAGCCCAGGCCATCGAGCTCGCGATCGCGACCGCGAGCGCGCTCGACCCGCGCGAGCCCGAAGATCGCATGAAGGTGCGCGCCATGCTGCTCGCGTCGGCCAAGGTCGCGAAGAGCGCCGAGGTGCGGCGGGTGAAGATGTTGCCGGCGCTCTACGGCCCGAGCCACGCGCGCGAGTGGTCGTCGATCGATCAGCTGCTGCACCACGCGCAGGGCAAGAGCGTGCTCGCCGTCGACACCGAGGCGCGCGCGGCCAACGCGGTGACGCAGGCGCCCATCTTCGTGCTCAGCCCGGCCGAGCGCGCGCGGCTCAGCCAGCTGTTCGGCGTGGCGTTCGCGCCGCCGCCGAGCGGTGGCGTCGCCGGGCCGCTGCTCTCGCTGAAAGGGCTCGCCGAGTCGGGCGCGCGCGCGGCCCGCGCCGCCGCCGGGGCCGTGCAGGGTGCGTGGCAGAAGGCGGTGCCGGTCGAAGATCAGACCGAAGCCGAGCGCGCCGCCCTCGAGGTGTTCAAGAGCGCCGTGCAGACGTCGAGCCGCAAGCCGTTCAACGCGGTCGAGCTGTGCGAGGGCGACGGGGCGCCGCACGTGAAGGGCAGGTCGAAGACGCTGATGTTGCCGCGCGGCAACGCCGAGGTGGCGGCGGCCGTGGCGCTGGTGTCGGCCGACCCGTCGTGGGCGTACACGGCGCTGACGGCGCTGCTCGGGGGCGTCACGATGCCGCCGAGCGCGCTCAGAGCCCGAAGCTGACGCGCCGCGAGCGCTGCAGGTCGGTGCGCTGCTCGAGCAGGCCCGCCTGCATGAGCCCGTAGAGCAGGCCGAGCGCTTCACGCTCGTCGAGGTCGGTGAGCGCGATCAGGTCGGCGACGGTCTTCGTGCCGTCGGCCCAGGCGATCACCTGCGCCTGGTCGCCGCTGAAGCTGAGCTGCTCGAGCTGGTAGGGCGGGTCGATGGCGGGGAAGAGCTTCATCGAGAGCTTGAGGCGGGCGCGCAGTGCGACGAGCGGCTCGCGCAGGCAGCCGTCGAGAATGAGCTGGCCGGGGAAGACCGAGATCTTCACGACGCCGGCCTTCAGCGGCTTGTCGGGCACGAACGCGAACTCGCCCTCGGCCCACGCGAAGGTCGACCAGATGATCTCTTTCACCTGATCTTCGAGCAGCTGGCGGCGCTTGGGCTCGTCGAGAATGCCGAGCCGCACCATGGCGTCGCCGGTCTTGAGGCCCTCTTCTTTGGCGAGCTGCGCGACGGCCTCGAGATCTTGCGACGGCAAGAGGCCCTTGCGCGCACAGAACCGGGCGAACCGCTCGTGCGCGAGGTTGCTCGCG
Source organism: Myxococcaceae bacterium (assembly GCA_016793725.1). Taxonomy (GTDB): domain Bacteria; phylum Myxococcota; class Myxococcia; order Myxococcales; family Myxococcaceae; genus Xiheicaenimonas; species Xiheicaenimonas phototrophica. The sequence goes on from JAEUJP010000370.1 coordinate 6,248, forward strand.
GCATACACGGCCTGGCCGGCCTCGAGGCTCACGACCTTGATGGCGGCCGAGCCGCCGTGCTTCACGAGCAGATCGCCGCGCAGGCGCGCCTGGTAGCAGGCGTTGAGCAGGTGCGGCACGCTCGTCGACTTGAGGCTGCCCGAGCGCTGCATCTGGCGGCGCACCGGCGGCGCGGTCTTCGCGCGCAGCGACTCGGTCTTCCACGTGCGCTCCCAGGTGTCGATTGGCGCGAGCTCGATGGGCGGGGTGGCCTCTTCGTCGGGCGAGCTCACGGGCAGCGGCGGCTCGGCGACCGTGACCGTCTCTTCGACGGGGTCGAACGCCTCGTCGGGCGGCAGCGGGGGCTTCGCGACGGGCACCCCGGTGACGGCCTCGAGCTTGCGCATCAGCTCGAGAATCGGAAACGGCTTCTGGAAGTAGGCGGCGGCGCCCAGCTCGAGCGCCTTCGCCTCGTAGCCCTCGCCCTTGTACACGCCGCTCATCGCGAAGAACGGCACGCGCGCGGTCTTCAAGCGCTCGAAGATGGCCGTACCTTCCATGTCGGGGAGGAACAGGTCGACGATGGCGGCCTCGAAGCGCTGCTGCCCGATGGCGACGAGGGCCTCGGTGCCCGAGAGGGCGACCCGGGTGAGGTGGCCGCGCATCTCACCGACCGACGACAGCAGGTGCGCGAGATCTGCGTTGTCTTCGACGATGAGAATTGCCGCCATCTTCGCGCTCGAGCCTTAAGCGTCGAAGCCGATCAGCCCGAGCTGGTGAAACTTGAGGAGGTGCGACTCGAGCTGCTCGGGGCTGCACTGGCCGCGGGCCAGCACCTTCAGATCTTCGTATCGATCGCCGCCCATCAGGCTGCCGATGACGTGCTCTTCTTCGGTGCCCTCGGCGGCGTACTCGAAGAACGACGGGCGCCTCACCAGCTTGTCGTTCTTGCGCAGCCGATCGAGGAAGTCTTGCTGCCCCGGCCCCGGGCCCATCGCGATCGCCATCGCCTGGCCGCCCCAGTCGGTGTCGACATCGACGTCGAGCCCATCGACGTCGACGGGCAACGACTCGCTCAGACCCACCGGCGCCGGGGCGGGGGCGGGCGTGACGGCCGGAGGCGGAATCGAAGCCGCGATCGACGCCGCCGAGGCCATGCCCGGCACGGTCGGCTCGTCGTCTTCTTCTTCGGGCATCGTCATCTGCACCAGCGTCTGGCCGGGCGCGAAGTTGTCGGCGAACGGGTCGAGCGGGCCTTGCGCCTGCGGCATCGCGGGGAGCCTGTTCATGATCAGGGTGCCGCCCGACGGCACGTCGCCCATGTCGCCGAGCACGTCGCCGATGGCCGCGCCGATGTCGTGCGACTGCGGTGAAGCCGACACCGCGGGCTGCGGAGGCGACGACGGGGTCTCGACGGTCTGCTGAACCCCGTCGTCCATCACGACGACGTCGTCGCCCTTCGCCGAGATGGCGGCGACCAGCTGCCGCAGCTCGCGCTCGCGGTTCGAGAGGCGGGCGCTCTTCTGCTTCTCTTCGGTGAGCGCCTTTTCGAGGGTGTCGATGCGCGCGCGGGCGGCGGCGAGATCGCTCACGGCCTGGCCGAGCCCCGAGACGTGCTTGCGCGCCTGATCGAGCATGGGCTCGAGCTCTCGCATGCGCGTCGACAGCGAGGCGTTTTCGGCGGCGAGCTGCTCGAGCTTGCCCTCGATGTCGCCGCGCCGGGCGCGCTCGGCCTCGAGCAGTCGCGTCGTCTCGGCCGACCGGGCGAAGCCGCTGCTGCGCTCGGCCTCGACGGCCTGCGCGTGCTGGGCCAGCTCGTCTCTCGCGCGCTTGAGCTCGCTCTCGGCCTTCGCCTTC
>JAEUJP010000376.1 GCA_016793725.1 Myxococcaceae bacterium
GGCGGCGGCGGCGCCGCGGGCGGCCGCGCGCGCGGCGGCGCGCGGGGGGGAGGCGGAGCCGCTGCGCGCGGCGGAGCGTGAGCGGGTGGCGGCGCGACTGCGGGCGGCGGTGCGACTGCGGGCGGCGGCGCAACTGCGGGCGGAGGCGCAACAGCCGGAGGCGGCGCAGCGGGCGGCGCGACCGCGGGCGGCGGCATGACCGGCGCGTGCGGCAACAACGTGGTCGGCGTGGTCGGCACGTACGCGAACCTGAACCTCGCGGCGTGCCCCATCTACAGCATCAACCTCGCGCACAACGACTACCCGAGCCACTACAACGGCATCGGGGTCGGCACGGGCTCGACGACCCACCACGGCTCGGGCTGGTGGGACGGGAGCGCCTACGCGCGCATCGTGCCGCCGACGGTCGACGGGCTCGAGCGCGGGCTCACGGTGCGCGACCTGTTCCGCAACGCGACGCTGGCGATTCAAGACTTCAACCTGCGCTTCGAGTGGCGCGGCGGCCGCGCCATGGGGAGCCTGTGGGACGGGGCGAAGTTCAGCATCATCCACACGCGGCGCTCGCTCACGAACGGCGACGCCGAAGACCGGCCCATCTTCTTCGCGCGGCAGATGGACAGCTCCGACAACGCGAGCTTCAACCGCAACAACACGGTCGTGTTCTGCCCCGCGCAGGGCACCGTGCAGAGCTGGAGCAATCAGGCGTACACGACGGCGGGCACCTACTACCCGAACGGCCCGCAGAACTTCTATCTGACCGACACGGGCGTGACGGGCACCTTTCAGGGCGCGCCCCTGGTGCCGTCGAGCGAGTACCTCACCATCGAGTACCGCATCGTCACCATCGCGACGCAGGCGCACCCGAACGGGCTCATCGCCATGCGCATCTACCGGCGCAACGGCACGTTCATCGAGCGCGGCATTCCGTGGAACTGGGATGCGGTGAAGCCGCTCGGCAACTTCGTCACCGAGGTGCAGCAGTTCGGGTGCGGGCAGTACAACGTCGCTCCGACGCCGAACGCCGACCTGTACATGGACATCGGCGGCTACGTGACGGTCGCGCGCAACCTGAACGGCTGGCTCGGGCCGCGGCCGGGGTTCTAACCCGCTTCGCGAACGCGCCGCTCAGGGTGAACGTGATCACCGCGTAGCGGTCGCAGCACCAGTCAGTACGCCTTCAGCAGGTTCGCCGAGAAGCCGACCGACGTGTCGAAGGTGACGCCGCGTTTGCCCGCATCGTCGATGACGCCGCGCGGGCGCAGGCCGATGGTCAGGTACATGTCGAGCTGGAACATGCCCTCGAGCAGAATGTGCAGGCCGGGCCCGAACGAGCTCGCGAACTGCAGCGGCCCCTGGTCTCGCGTGCGGTCGACGGCGGTGTAGATGGCGAGGTCGCTCTGCACCGAAATTTTCAGCAGGTCGCGCGTCACCGAAAAGCGGAACTCGGTGTTGATGTTCGCGGCGCGGCGCACGAAGTCTTGGCCGAACGCGCCGTGCAGAAATTCGCCGAGCGACGCTTCGTCGTGAAACTGCGACTCGTACCAGACGACGTACGCGCCCGAGCGCAGCCAGAAGTCGTGCCAGCCGAACGGCTGCACGTAGCGGTAGTAGAGCTGCGCGCGCGCGAACGGGCCGGCGCCGATGCCGGGGAACTGCTGCTGCAGGTACACCTGCAGAATGTGGCGCCTGTCCCACCGGTCGTTCTCGGGGTCGAAGGTGAAGTCGAGGTTGAGGGCTCCGAAGGGGCGGCTGCCGGCTGAGGGGACGGCGCCCGGGGCGAGCGGCAGCTCGGGGTCGCCGGTGCCGGTGAGCCAGAAGATGCGTCGGTCGAGAAAGCCGCCGCCGAAGCTCAAGCGAATGCCGCGGCGAGGCTCCCACTCGAGCCACAGCGCGCCGCTGACCTCGCTCGCGAAGTAGTCGGCGAGGTTCAGGTCTTTGCGAATGCGGCTGACGAGGCTCGCCTGAACCTGCGGGGCGAAGCGCAGGTTGCCCGAGAGCGCGGGGAAGAAGTACTTGCCGTCGAAGCCGACGCGCGAAAAGTGCGGGTAGAAGTTGTCGGTGATGATGTGGCGGCGCAGGCCGCCGGCGACCGAGGCGATGAGGCTCCAGCGGTCGTCGATGAAGAGGCCGCTGCGGCCGAAGTACTTGCCCTGCAGCTCGAGGCCGTCGATGTAGCCCGTGCGCACGTCGAGGCCGAGGCCCGTGTCCCACTCGCGGTCGGGCAGCACGATGTGCAGCTCGTAGGCGCGCAGCTCGTGAAAAATTTCGAAGCCCTTCACCTCGGGCACGCTCTCGAGCTGGGGCCCGACGTGCTTCATGACGGTCGAGGGTATGAGCACGAGCCTGATGTCTTGCAGGCCGAGCTGCTGCTCGAGCTTCTTCACCTGGCGCTCGAGGTCGGGGCGGTTGAAGACGTCGTGGGGCAGGTCGAGCGCGAGCTTGAAGCGCACGGTCTGCACGTTGAGGCGGCCCTTGAAGACCACCTTCTCGAGCGCGCCCTCGTCGATTTGAGCCGTCATGCCGCCGTCGGTGCCGATGCTGACGTCGACGTGGGCGAGCTCGTAGCCGGCGGTGTGCAGAAAGTCGGTGAGCTGAACGCGCACCGAGTGGGCGGTGTCGACGTCGACGCCGGCGTCGGGCGGCAACCTCAAGATGGTGCGGTAGACCTCTTCGGGCAGCACCTTCTGGCCCTGGAAGGTGAGCCACGGCGTGTCGGCGAGGGCGAACTGAACGCCGGCGTCGAAGTACGGGTGGTGGTGCCCGCCGTCTTCGAGCTCTTCCTCTTCGGCGGCGGCTGCGGCCGAGAGCAGCAGAAAAAGGGGACAGGCTACTTTTCCAAAAGGCGCGAGACCCGAAGTCATGAACCGGGCCCCAAAGGAAAAGTTGCCTGTCCCCTTTTCCCGACCGAAGTCATTTCCGCGGCATGAGCAGACACGTCGTCGAAGCGTGAGCGAGCAGCTTGCCCTTGCTGTCGGTCAGCCGGCCCTCGGCGGTGGCGGCGCGAGCCCCGCGGTGCAGCACGCGACCCTCGGCGACGACGGCGCCGGTGTCTTTCGTCAGGCCGCGCACGAGGTGAACCGTGAAGTCCATCGTGGTGTACGCGGTGGCGGCGTCGAGCGTGCTCATCACGGCCGAGCCCATGGCCGAATCGAGCAGCGTGGCGCTCCACCCGCCGTGCACCGAGCCCATCGGGTTGTAGTGGCACTCGTCGGGCCAGCCCTCGAAGCGCACGGTGCCTTCTTCGGCGTGCACGAGTTTGAAGTTGAGCGCCGCAGAGATGGGCGCGCCGGGCAGCTCGCCCTTCAGAATCGCCTGCAGAAACGCGAGGCCGGTCTTGCCCTCGGCGCCACGAATGAGGGTCTGCGGGTCGGCCCACTGGAACTGTCGTTCGCGGCTCATGGGTAGCCGGCAGCCTACCGCTCCTCACGGCTCCAGCTGAACGACGTACACGGTGAACGTCGCCGCCGCCCGCGTGCCGGCGCGCTCGACCTGAACCTCGGTCGGCCCGTTCAGCTTGAGCGTCGCCGTCGCCTCGCCGAGAAAGCCGCCGCCGTCGACCGGGTACGCCCCTTCGCCCGCGCCCTGCCCGCCGCCGCCGCTCTGCCCCGACGCGAGCAGCAGCGTGCGCGTCACGTCGACCGCGGCGATGGTGCGCGTCGCGCTGCCGACGCCCGCATCGAGCGTGACGTTCAGCTCCTGCACCGTCGCGCGCCGCCCCAAGTCGACGCGCTCGACGCCCCAGGCTTCGACGTCGAACTCGGCGCACTGCGAAATTTCGTTGCCCGCCGCCCTCGAGACGCGCACCGAGGTCGCCCCCGTCGTCGCCGCCCGCACCATGCGGTCGCACACGCGGTTCTCACCACCGCCCGGCGTCGCAGCGCGCCAGGTCGCCAGCGCGAGCACACCGCCGTCGGGCGCCGGCAGCCCCGTCACGTCTGCGCTGTACGTGCCCACGAGCGAGCCCGTGTCGCGCGACGTCGTGAAGCCCGGCACCTGCACCACCTGCAGCTGCAGCCGGCGCGCGCCGCAGCCGTCGGCGCCCCACTGCACGTCGACCTCGTCGGCCCGCGGCGTCAGCGTGAAGAAGTCGTTGCCGGTGAGCTCGACGCCCTGCGAGGTCACCGCGTTCAAGATGAAGTGCCGCGACGGCTGCACCGAAGCCGCGAGCTGCACCGTGCTGATGCGCCCGCCGTCGGGGTTGCACGCGACCTCGTAGCGGTCGACCCGCGCGCCGGCGAGCTCGGCGGCGTGCCAGCTGACCCGCGCGGTGCCTCCGTCGAGCAGGCGCTGGCAGGTGACCGAGCCCGCATCGCCGAGCACACACGCCACCGACGCGCGCGACGGGTCGTGGTCGGTCGCCGACGACTGGTAGACGAGGAAGCTGCGGCTCGTGTCGAGCACCGGTGGGCTCACCGCACACGTCTTCACGTGCTCGCTCGCCGACAGGTCGCACGCGCCCGCGCGCACCAGCGGCCGCACCGGCACCGCGAGCGTCGCGGCCATGAAGCCCGGAGCCGCCGCGTTCACCACGTAGTCGCGCCCGCTCGGCGAGCTCACCGAAAACGTCGCGCTCGTGTCGCCCGCCGCGATGCTCACCGCGCCCGGGATGCAGCCGTTGCCGGGCGAAAACACGAGGCCGGCGGGCTGAGAGGTGAGGTCGAGCGCGAGGCCTCCGCTCGGGGCCGGCATCGCGGCGCCCGTCGAGTCGCGCAGCTCGACCGTCAGCCCCTGCACGCACGAGCCCGCGAGCGACGGGGAAAACGCCGGGTTCGTGAACACCAGCCGCCGAGGCTGCCCCACCGTCTGCGTCTGAATCGCCGGCTCGAGCGACGTGCCCGTGAGCCGAATCGTGAACGTGCCCGTGCGCGAGCCGCGAAAGTACAGCGTGCCTTCGTTGCGCACCGCGAACGTGCCCTGCCCGGTGAGACACGTCGGGTCCGAGAAGAGCGAGAGGTCGAGCGCGCTCGCGGTGACCTCGATGTCGGTCGGCGACGTGATGGGCACGCCGGCGTCGTCGCGGAAGCCGAACGACACCGGCGCCGAGCAGGCGTCGACCTCGGCCGTTCTCGGCGGCGAGGTGAAGCGCAGCGTCGCAGAGAAGTGGGTCTCTGCGCCTCCCGCAGCGCCGCCGTCAGGTCGCGGCGTGCCTTCGGGCAGGCAGCGAAACGAGAGGCACTCGAAGCCCCTCGCGCAGTCTGCGTTGGTCTCGCACGCGTAGACGTTCGCGTCGGGGTTGCCGTTGAGCTCGCAGTCGCAGTGCAGCAGCGGCAACGTCGCGACGAGCAGCAGAAAGCGCCGCCCGTTCACGGGCCGAGCTCCACGACGTAGCTCGTCCACCGCGCCGCGCCCAGCGTCGACCCGCGCACCAGAATCAGCTGCTGCGACGAGAGGTCGGCGCCGGCATCGAGCACGTGCCCCGCCACCGCGTCGCCGAGCACGTTGCCGCTGTTCAGCGCGCTCTCGCCGCCGCCCTGCCCGCCGCCGGCGAGCTGCCCGCTCGCGAACACCAGCGTGCGCGTCGCGTCGACGAGCCGCGGCAGCGCCACCACCGCGCTGTCGTCGCCCTGCATCATCGTGGTGCTCAGCGCGTCGACCGTCGCGCCGCTGCCCAGGTACACGCGCTCGGCGTTCAGGTTCGGCAGCGCCTCGTCGGTGCACGCAGGCGACGCGCTGCCGTTCGCGCGGCTCACCGCGACGCCCCCGCCGGTGCTCTCGGCGCGCACGGCGCGGCTGCACAGCTCGTCGGTCGACCCGCCCGCCAGCGTGTGGCTCGTCAGCACGAACGGCGTGCCCGACCCGCCGGCGAGCGCGAGGTTCGCCGACGTCGCGCCCGACGCCAGCGCGCCCGAGATCGCCTGGCCCGTAGCGCCGGTGAAGCTCACCAGCTGCAGCGCGACCTGGTGACCTCCGCCGGTCGTGACGCACGGCTCGCCCCACTCGAGCACGACGCCCCCGTCGGCGCGCTCGGCGCTCACCAGCGTCGTGCCGTCGAGCGCGGTCGTGCCGGTGCTCTGCGCCACCAGCACGAACGTGCCGGGGTTCGCGAACGGCACCACGATGCGCGTGCCGCCGTCGTTCGGGCAGGTGCCGGTCGCGCGAAACACCGTGAGGCCCGTGTCGAGCTCGAGGGTCTGCCAGTGAATCGTGGCCGGCGAGCCGCTCGCGCTGCGCGCGCACGCGACCGTCGTCGGCGAAGGCAGCTCGCAGCGCACCGACGCCACCGCGAGCGAGCTGCTCGAGCTGACCGCCTGGTAGAACAGCACCGTGCGGTTCGGCGACACCTGCACCGGGCTCGATATCGGGCAGCTCACCGACGTCGCGCTCATGCCGAGGTCGCAGCTGCCGCGCCGCACCAGCGGCCGCACCACGAAGCCCTGCGTCGCCGGCGTCAGCGCGCCCGCGCTCGCGGTGACGGTGTATGACGCCCCGGTCCACCCCGCGGCGTAGAGCTGCAGCGAGCTCTGCCCCGCGGGAATCGTGACGGCGCCGCCCGCCGCCGCCATCGTGCACGTGTTGTTCGTGAAGAACTGCAGCGGCGACGTCGTCGCCGGCGCCGCCTCGACGTCGACGTTCAGCCCGCCGCTGCCCGCCACCACGGCGACGTTCGCGGCGTCTTGCAGCTGCACCACCATCGGCCGGCACGCGCCCGCGGCCACGCCGTTGTTGATGACGCTCGTGAAGACGAGCTTCGTGGGCGTCTGCGGCGTGACGGTGTGCTGCTGCGCCGCCGGGTTCGCCATCGACGCCGAGACGTTCACCGTGTACGTGGTCGGCACCGCGGCGCGCACGTAGAAGGTCGCGCGCGCCTGGTTCGCGGGAATCGTGACGCCCGACGTCGCGGCCCCGCACGTCGACGTCGTGAAGAACTGCAGACCCGCGGGCATGCCCGAGAGCGAGACGAGCACGCTGCCCGTCTGCGGCGCCGCCGTGCCCGAGAGGTTCTGCAGCTCGACCGTGATGGCAGGCGAGCACGACGCCGCGAGGAAGGTGTGGGGCGTCGTGATGAACGTGAGCTGCAGCAGGTTCATCGCGCCGCCACCCGCAGAGCCGCCTCCCGCGGTCGCGCCACCGCCGGCCGTCGCGCCACCGCCGGCCGACGCGCCACCCCCGGCCGTGGCGCCACCCCCGGCCGTGGCGCCACCGCCCGCCGTCGCGCCGCCGCCGGCTCGGCCACCTCCAGCGGTGTTGCCGCCGCCGGCTTGGGGTGAGCCGCCCGCCAGACCGCCACCCGCCGTGGCACCACCTCCCGCCGTGGCACCGCCGCCTGCCATACCGCCCGCGAAGCCGCCGCCGGTGCCGGTCTCGAAGCCACCCGACACGCCGCTTCCTCCGGCGAGCCCACCGGCAGTCGAGCCGCCGGCGGTCGGGGTGCCCTCGGGGCTGCAGACGCGCGCGATGCAGACGTAGCCGGGCAGACAGTCGGCGCTCTCTTCGCAGCGGAACAGGCCGGCGTCGGGCGCCCCGAATGGCTGACAGGTGCACGCACCCACGAGCGTGAGCGCGAGCGAAAGGGTGAGCGGCACGCCCGCGGTGGCCGGGGCGCGAACAAGAGAGCGACGCATGAACCGGGCCGTCAGTGTGTCACGGGCTGAGCTCGACGACGAACACCGACCATCGCGACGTGGAGCGGGTGCTCTTGCGCTCGCCGATCACCTGGTTGCCCGCCAGCCGCAGCGTCGCCGCGAAGTCGCCCATCGCGCTCGGCGTCTCGAGCAGCCCCTCACCCATCGCGAGGCCCTGCCCGCCCGTCTGCCCGCCCGCCAGCACCAGCGTGCGCGTCGGGTCGACCGGCTGAATCACCGCGCTCGCCATCGCCACCCCGTCGGCCATGTCGAGCGTCACCTGCTGCACCCGCCCGCGGGCGCCGAGGTCGACGCGCTCGTACGCGACCCGCGGCAGCTCGGGCCCGGTGCACGCGCTCGCGGCGCCGCGCGCGAACGCGACGGTGCGGGCGGCGGGCACAGACACGCGCAGCGTCGAGCCACACGGCGCGTCGGCGATGCTCGCCGCCGTCGACCACGTGGCGAGCGAGAACGCCGACTGCGCGGTGGCGAGCATCGGGCTGGTGACCGAGCCCTGCCCACCGTCGACGCCGAGCGTCGCGCGCGCGACCACGGCGCCCGGCCACTGCACCACCTGCGCGGTGAGGGTGGCGCTCTCGTCACAGGCCGTGGCCCACGTGAAGGCGACACCGGCGTCGAACAGGGTCGCGGCGAAGGCGTCGTTCGCGCTGAAGTACGCGCCGGTCTGGCGCACGGCGTACGTGGCGAAGCTGCGCGCAGGGTCGATGGCGCGGGGGAACGTGAGCGTACGTGTCGCCGAGCCGTCGCACGTGAGGTCTGCCCGCTGCACGTCGAGGCCGGGCACCTCGGCGGTCTGCCAGGTGACGTACACCTCGCCCGTCGTGCCGGCGCGGTCGCAGACGACCTGGCTCGCTGACGCGAGCGTGCAGCGCGTCGCGACCGACGCGTAGTCGTTCATCGCCGAGCCGCTCGCCTGGTAGACGAAGAACGTCTCGTTCAGGTTCTCTTGCTGGGGCGTGATGGGGCACTGCACGGTGCCGACGCCGCCGGGCACGGTGCACGTGCCGCTCCGCACGATGGGCAGCACCGTGACGGTGACGGTTGCGGGCACCGGCACGGTCGTCGACGTCGCGGTGACCGTGTACCCCTGCGCCGTGAGCGCACGAATGTAGAGGGTGACCGGCAGCATGACGGGCTGAACCGTCAGCGACGGCAGCGCCTGCGTGCACGCCGCGTCGGCCCAGAACGTGACGCCCGCCGGCATCGAGCTGAACGTGACGGTGTGCGCGCGGGCCGCGCCGCCGAGGGTGAGCGTGGCGGGCACGCACCGCGCCGCGGTGATGGTGCCGACCGCGACGAAGTCGAGCACCGGGTTCTCGACGACGCCACCGTCGCCGCCGCCCTGCCCGCCGCTTCCTCCGGTGCCGCCGTCGCCCATGCCGCCATCGCTCGACCCGAGGCCGCCGCCGGTCTCACCCGCGCAGAGGCCACCGCGGCACGTGAGCGGCCGCACACACTCGTCGTCGCTCGTGCAGCCGTAGAGCGGAGGCGTGCCGTAGCCCAGCGGGCAGGCCGCGGCGAGCAGCGCCAGCGCGGGGAGCGTGCGCCTCATGAGAGGCCTTCTACCGCAGCACGAGCTTCAAGCGCCGCACGACCGCGAGGTCGAGCGCCCGCGCGGCCACCGTGCAGCCGCGCACGTCGAGCACCTCGAGCGAAGGCCAGCGCTCGAGCGCCGCCATCAGCTCGACGTCGAGCTTCTCGCCGCGCAGACCCAGCCGCCGCACCAGGGGGTGCCCGGCCTGCAGCAGCGCGAGCAGCGGCTTCTTGCCGAGCGCCGTGTCGAGCAGCTCGAGGCGCCGCAAGAGCGGGTAGCGCGCCGGAGCGACCCGCGTGTGCACGCGGTCGAGCGTGAGCCGCTCGAGCGCGGGAGCGTCGGGCACCGACGGCACCTCGTTGCCGCGGTTGATGAGCACGCGCAGCGGCATCGCGTTCGGCATCACCCGCACGCCCATCTCGAACTCGAGGGCGAGCTCTTTGAGCGGCAGCTGCAAGAGCTCTGAGAGGCCGTTCAGCGCTCCGCCGGTGAACGTGAGCGCCTCGACCTGCAGCTGCACGAGGGCCGCGACGTCGCCCGGCGAGAACGTGATGGGCAGCGTGAGCTCGTGCAGCGACAGGCCGCGGTGCTCGGCGGCGAACTGGCGAAAGCCCGCCGCCCACACGCGCGGGTCTTCGTCGGTGAACTGCAGCTCGTTCAGCGTCGGCGCGAGGTCCATCGCGCGGGCGAGGCCCTTCACCATCTGTGTCACGGGGGCGAGCTGCCGCTGCGGAAAGCCGCGCGCGAAGTGGGGCCACAGCTCGAACGGCCAGCCCTTCACCCACTCGGCGCCGTGCGCGTCGAGCAGCTCGCGCTCGCGCTCGGCGAGGCGCCTCAAGACGGGGTCACGCTCGTCTTCGTCGACCTCGGCGAGCTGGCTCTGCACGACGATGAGCTCACCGCGCGGGTCACCGGCCTCGAGCAGGGCGTCGGCGAGCACGCGGCGCGCCTCGGCGTCGTACGGGCTCGAGTGAACCCGCTGCCACAGCGCCTCGAAGCTCACCGTACCCTCAGGTCGCGCATGAGGCGGCCGGTCGCGAGGTCGACGGCGAGCACGCGGCCATCGGCGTCGCTGTACACCGCCACGTCGGGGCGCATGCGCACGTGAGAGCTCTGCCGCGGCAGCTGCGCGACGAAGCGCACCGTCACGCCGCCGACGTCGCACAACGACCACCGGTTGTGGTGCTCGCCGCGCGTGACCAGCGAGAGCCACTCGCCCGCGCCCTGCACGTCGGCGACGGCGCCGTTCGCGAGCCCGGTGAGCTGGCGGCGGTTCGAGCCGGTGACCTGCTGCAGCCACGCGACGCCGCCTTGCGTGATGCACATGGCGCCGTCGGCCAGCACGCGCGCGGGGCCGTTCGGAGCGTCGATGCGGTGGCGCGCGCGCAGCGTGAGCGAGGGCAGCTCGTAGCGCCACCACTCGAGCTCGTCGATTGCGGGCGAGACGACGACGCCGAGCGACAGGGCGCTGCGCTGAGGCGCGGCGACTGCGACGGGCATCGGCACGCGCCACAGCGCGGGAAGCCGGGGGTTCTGGAGGTCGAGCCCGCACAGCGCGCTGCCGTCGGTCACGAACCACATCGAGCCGTCGGTGCCGTCGCAGAAGAACTGCAGGCGGAGCGGTGGCAGCGTCTCGACGGTGCGCTCGAGCAGGTTGACGCGCGACACGGCGAAGACCTCACCGCGGCGCGAGAGGCAGAGGGCAGCGCCGCCCGAGTCGTAGGGCACGAGGTGGTCGGTGGGCACGTCGAAGTGCGCGACCGTGCGGCCGTCGCGTGCGACGAGCCGTGCCCCGGCGTCGCGCAGGGCGAGCAGCATGCGGCCGTCGGGCAACAGCGCGGCGTCGGGCACCGGCAGGGCGCCCCTGTCCCACGGCTCGACGTCGATGCGCAGCGGGGGGCCACGCGCGGCGAGGCGCACCGCCGGCGAGCCGTCGGGTGGCAGGTCGGCCTTGAGCGCACCGTCGGCGGCGAGCTCGAGCAGCTCTTTCGACGGCGTGCCGTGCGCGTCGCGCATCATCGAGCGAACTGCCGCGCGAGCGAGCGGGCGCGTGACGACCGCGGCGAGCGTGCGGCCCTGCGCGGCGAGCTCGTGCGAGAGCACGGCCCGCTGCGTGGCGCGCTCGGCGTCGTCGGCCTCGAGCAGCTCGAGCAGCGGCTTCGGGTCGGCCGTCGCGCCATCGAGCCGAAGGCGCTTCACCTCGAGGCGCACGGCGGCGAGCCCGCCCTGCGCGATGCCGAGCTCGACCCAGCGGCGGGTCAGCGGGCGGGCGTCGGCGTGGTCCCACAGCGTGAGCACGGCGTTGTAGTAGTCGCCGCTGCTCGCCTGCGCGTCGGCCCAGAGCAGGCGCAGCTGGCGGGCTTCGGCCTGGTGGTTCGTGCGCTCGAGGCGGCCGACGGCGTCACCGAACACCGAGTGCCGGCGCGCGACGGCGACGGCGCGGGCGACGTCTCTGGCGAGGAACCACTGGCGCACCTGCAC
>JAEUJP010000935.1 GCA_016793725.1 Myxococcaceae bacterium
CGTGAGCCACGACTGCCCGGGAATCTCGAAGCGCCAGACGCCGTCTTCGAGGGCGAGCATCTCGTCGAGGGCGCCGGTGCCCTCGAGGGGGCCTAAGCGCGCGCTGGTGAGCTCGCCGGCCTGCAGGGTGGCGCGGCCCTCGAACGGGGTGCCGGGGTTGACGGCGATGATGCCGGTGAGCTTCTCGCGGCGAAAGAACTGCAGCACGCGCGCGCGCAAGAGCTCGGTCTCGCCGGGCAGGTAGTCGTCTTCGTCGTCGCTCGAGTGCTGCGGCTCGTCGAGGAGGCGCTCGAGGCGGGCGACGTGCATGCGCGGGTCGAAGGGCTTGCGCCAGATGTCTGACGCGCCGGCGAGCAGGGCGCGCAGATCATCGCGGGGGTGCAGGTTGCCGGTGAGGAAGACGACGCGGGTGTTGGCGAGCTCCGGGAAGCGGCGCATCGAGCGGGCGACCTCGTAGCCGTTGAGCACGGGCATCGAGAGGTCGAGCACGAGCACGTCGGGCTTGAACGTCTGCGCGGTGGGTATGGCGAGGGTGGGAAACTGGCAGAGCTGAACGGTGTGGCCCGCGTGGTACAGCGCGTCGCCGACCTGGCGCAGGATCAGCTCGTCGTCATCGACGAGCATGACGCGGGGGGAGGGCCTCATCTGAGCGTCCCGTAGACCACGACCACCCAGTATTTGTCGCGCCCGAACGTGGGGGAGTCGCCCCTGGTGAGGCCGACACCCACCAGCGACGCCTTCGGGTCGCCGAGGTTCTTCGAGTCGGTGATGAGCGCGGGGTTGTCGGCGACGAAGAAGTCGACGGTGGCGCTGCCGAGATCATCGCGCAGCTCGAACACGCGATCGTGCAGGCGCTTGCCCTCGAGCGTGGCCTTGGGGCTGTCGAGCTCGAGGGCCTTCTTCGCGTGAGAGGTGAGCAGCTGCTCGAGGCCCTCGGCGCGGGTGAGGGCTTTCAACCCCTTCGACTTTCGCGCCGAGTTGAGCGCGGCGTAGGCCTGCTCGATCGGGTCGGCGTCGAGATCGACGGCCTCGATGGGGGCGGCGAGCACCTCGACGAGCACGAGCTGGCCGTCAGCGCGCTTCGACGCCCCGATGCCGGCGACGGTGTACGCGGGCTCGAGGAGGTTCTTGCGGTGGCCGGGGCTGTGCTCGATGCCGAAGTGGGCGGCGAGGGGGCCCGAGGCGAGGCCGAGGTTTTCGCCGGCGGTCGAGTACGGGTAGTCGGCCTCGCGCAGGCGCTTGCGAACGTCGCTGCCGTCGGGAGCGACGTGGGCGAAGAACTGCTCGGTGGCCATGCGGCGGGCGTAGGCCTGGGCGACGGCGTCGAGCATGGGGTCGGGCTTGAGCGCGCCCAGCTTGTAGCCGGCGCGGAGCTTGTTGATGCGATCGAGCACGCGGGCGCGAACTTCGGCGGGCTCGGTGGGCTCGGCCTCGACGACGCGGCGGCCGCTGGCGGCCTGGGCGCCGACGTCGACGAAGAAGAGAGCGGCGACCTCGGGGCCACGCTCGCCGCGGGCGAGCAGCTCGACGGTGTGGCGGCCATCGGAGGGGAAGTCGATCTTCGCGCACCAGCGATCTTGGTCGCGGGCGCCGGGCACGTGATCGACGTCGCCCTTGGGGCGGGTGACGTAGACGTCGGCCGAGCGCAGGTGAGAGGCGAGGGTGGCGCACAGGCGCTGAGAGGCGCCACGCTTGGGGAAGCGGTGGGGAAACGGAGCGAGCTCGGCTTTGCGATCGGCGAGCAGCACGACGATGGCCGAGCGATCGTGGGCGGCGTCTTCGATGGCGCCGACGCCGAAGTGGGTGGCGCCCTCGTGGGTGAAGTCGGTGCGCTTGAGCAGGGCCTTCAAGGGCTCGCCGCGGGGGCTGCCACGCAAGACGAGGGCGCGGGGCGTGGGGTCGGTGGCGCCGGCCTCGCTGACGACGGCGGTGAGGTTCGAGACCTCGGCGGCGTCGGCGGCGGAGCTGTCGAGCGCCTGCTGGGCGAGCACGCGGGCGGCCTTGCTGAGGCTCGAGTCGTTGGTGGGGTTCGAGCGGCCGACGCGCTCGTACTGCTCGCCGATGAAGCGCTGGGCCTCGGTTTCCATCGAGGCGCTGGGGGCGGCGGCCGCGAGCAACACCGCCCAGATCATTTCCGCACCTCGAGGCGCAGCTGCTTCACGCCGTTGAGGCGCGAGACGATCTGGGCTTCGGCCTTCTGCAGGGCGTCGGCCCACTGCGCGCTGTCGACCTCGACGACGAGCACCACGCCGTACAACGCCTTCGGGCGCGAGTTGTTCGCGATGGCCGGGCCGACCACCTCGTTCCACACGGGGGTGAGCGCGGCGGTTGAGCCGGTGGTGTTCACGACGTCGATGGCGGCTCGGTTCAAAAGCTCGCGAATTGACGCAAAGCGGTGCGACGCCACGGTCATGGACTATG
Source organism: Myxococcaceae bacterium (assembly GCA_016793725.1). Lineage (GTDB taxonomy): Bacteria > Myxococcota > Myxococcia > Myxococcales > Myxococcaceae > Xiheicaenimonas > Xiheicaenimonas phototrophica. Next base: position 2,422 of record JAEUJP010000935.1, read on the forward strand.
GCGCATGCGAGCACCACTGTCGCGTGTCGCAACGCGGCAAAACTTCGTGATCGTGAGTCGTTGACAACACCCCATGCCGTCCGTCAAATGCGCCGCCTTCTTGCATCTGAAGTTTCATTTTTTTGCGCCTCAAGGAGCTCTCTCGAATGTTGAACTTCCGCGTCGTTCTCTTCGCTGCAGTGTGTGGCAGCGCGTTGATGGGCTGTCCCTCGCCGAAGCCTGCGACAGACGGTGGTGCTGGTGGCACGAGCGGTGAGTGCTTCGAAGACCTCGACTGCCCCGACGAGCGCTTCTTCTTCTGCAACACGACGACGTCGCAGTGTGAGCCGGCCTGTAGCCGCAAGGCCGACTGTTCGCCGGCCGAGCGCGGCGAGTTCGCGCTGCCCGAGTGCGACACGGCCGACAAGTGCCAGTGCGACGAAGGCAAGTGTGTGGCGTCGCTGTGCAGCTCCGACGCTGACTGTGGCGGCACGCTGGTCTGCCGCAGCGGCGCGTGCGTGACGGCGCCGGCGGCGGCCGACGTGGCGAGCTGCTCGATCGTGCCTGACCGCGCGGTGCTGAAGGGCGGCACCACGCAGAAGTTCACGGTCTTTGGCGTGGCGGCGAACGGTGACCCGGTGGTGGTGAAAGAAGGCGCGATGTGGACGGGGGGCACGGTCGCTCCGGCGGCGGGCAACTCGACGGTGTTCACGGCGCCGATGACGGCGGGCATGTCGACGCTCACCGCGACGATCGGCACGAAGACCTGCACGGCGACGATCGAGGCGCTCGACCCGGTGGTGCCTGCGGGCGAAGTGGCGATCGTGGTGACCGACGAGCTGACGGGCCGCGGCATCATGGGCGCGACGGTGATCGCGAGCAACGCGCTGGGCGCGCAGATCGGCAACAGCGTGACGACGGGCGCGAACGGCTACGCGAAGCTCACGGGCATGCTGGGTACCGAAGTGAACGTCACGGTCTTCCACTCGGCGTACAACTACCTGACGATCGCGAACTACGAGATGATGGGCTCGCGCTTCCTCTCGGCGGTGCTGCGCCGTCACCAGAACGACAAGTACGGCGGCCAGAGGGGCACGTTCACGGGCGTGCCGATGTCGAGCAACGTGCACGCGGCCATCTCGGGCATGTCGATCGCGGGCTCG
>JAEUJP010000588.1 GCA_016793725.1 Myxococcaceae bacterium
GACCGCAAGGGCAAGGTGTCGAACGCAGCGGGCGCCGTGCTGCTCGAGGGGCCCCTGACCCGCGTGCGGGTGCTCGCGGGCGCGAAGGGCCAGGTGCTCGCGGGCGGCGACGACGGCGTGGTGCGGCTGCTCGGTGAGAAGGGTCGCGAGCTCGCGCGCCGCGACGGGCGACCGGTCACGGCGGTGGCGCTCTCGCCCGACGGCACGCGCGCGGCCTTCGCGTGGGACGATGGCACGCTGACCTTGTGGGAGCTTCAGCTGAACAAAGAGGTGTCGAGCGGGCAGGGGGCTCCGACGGCGGCGCTGGCGTTCAGCCGAGACGGGCGCTTCATCGCCCAGGGGCGCGCAGATCGCCGCGTGGCGCTCATCGACGCGCTGACCGGCAAAGAGCTCGACGCGGCCGAGGTGAAGACGGCGCCGGTGTCGGTGGCGTTCTCGCCCGCGGGTGACCTGGTGGCAGTCGGGCTCGATCGCGGCGGGGTGATGCTCAAGGCGCCGAGCCTCGACGAGGCAGGCACGTTCAGCGGGCCGAACGAGCCATCGCGGGCGCTGTCGTTCTCGCCCAGCGGCGAGCGTCTGGTGGCGGGCAGCGACGACGGGCAGGTCTACGTGTGGGCGCTGCCATCGCGAAGGCTGACGCACGTGCTGCCGGTCGAGGCCGGCGACGTGCCGCTGGTGCGCTTCGTCGACGACGAGCACGTCGTCATCGCCGGCGCCGATCGCAGCGTGCGCGCGGTCACGCTCACGAAGTAGCCCCGTAGGCGGCGAGCGTCTTCTCTGCCGTCGTCGCCCACTCGAACTCCAGCGCGCGCTTTCTGCCCCGCTGCCCCAGCGCAGCGTCGGCGCGAACGATGGCCTGTGCGAGCGCGGTCACGTCATCGGGCGGCACCACCAGCGCGCCGTCGCCGACCACCTCGGGCAGCGCGCCCCCGGTCGAGACCACGGTCGGCACGCCGAGCCGCATCGCCTCGAGGGGCGGCAGGCCGAAGCCTTCGTACAGCGACGGAAACACGAACACGCGGGCCCGGCGCATCAGCGCGTAGAAGAGCGGGTCGGGCAGGTAGCCGAGGTGCCGAATGTCGGCGCCACCCTCCCGGGCCAGCGCGATTCTCTTCTCGATCGCCCCGCCGCCGAACCAGCGCTGCCCGGCGAGCACGAGCCGCACGTTCATCGCGACGCACGCCTCGACCACGCGCTCGACGTTCTTTCGCGCATCGAGCGCCCCGGCGTAGAGCACGAAGTCGCCCAACCCCAGCGCGTCGAGCCACTTCACCGAGATGGCGTCGGGCTGAGGCACGCGCTCGACGTGATCGACGCCGTGGTGCACGACGTGAACGCGCTCGGCGTCGACCTCGAACGCATCGAGCAGGGCGGTTCGGGTCGTGTGGCTCACGCAGATGACGGCGTCGGCGACCTTCAGCGACCGCGTCAGCCACAGCCGGAACTGCAGCCGGTAGGCCGTCGAGACGGTGTCGGGCAGCAGCAGGGGTATCAGGTCGTGCACGGTCAGCACGAAGCGGGTGTGTGCAGGGTGCACCAGCGGCAGGTTGAAGTTGCAGACCGCGTGAAAGACGTCGGGCTGCTCGGCCGCGAGGCGCTTCGGCACCTCGGTCAACGTGTAGAACGAGGCGCTGGCGCCGGCCGCGGGAGACCAGGCCTCGACGTCGGCGCCGCGCTCCTCGAGGGCGCGCATCAGGCACTTCGCGTAGAGCGAGATGCCGGTGGTCGGCCGGCCGAACAGCGTCCCGTCGAGCGCGATGCGCACGGGGCGGCCGATAGCACGGAACCGGAAAAGCGGCCGTGTTGTCAGGCGCACGCGTGCGCCTGTTCGCAGCCATCTTCTCGGTTCTGTTCGGCATCACGGCCGGCTTCATCGCCTGGGCGAGGGGAGCGCCCGCCCGGCAGCTCGCGGCGCTGGAGCGTGACGCGCACATCGAGCCGCTCGACGTCGTCTTCCAGGATCTCGACTGCGGCCCGAGGCACACCCACGTGGGCATCGTGCTCCTCGAGAACGGTGAGCGCCTCGTCTGGGAGGCCGACGGAGCGGTCACCGCGACCCCGCTGGCCGACTGGGTGGCGCGTACGCGGGGCAACGTCAGCGTCTACCGCTTCGACGAAGAGATGCTCACGAGCGCCGACGACATCGCCCGCGAGATTCGCAACCTGAAGCACCACCGCCTGACGTCGGCCGAGCTCATCACCAGCGCCATCAAGCGGGCGACGGCGACGACGCTCACCGCTCCAGAGCCTTCGCCCGATGACCTGGCAGAGTCGCCGCACCTGCGGCTGCTGGTTCAGAAGTGAGGCCCGGCCCCGGCAGTCACGAACAAAGCGCCAAGGTGAGCTAAGCCTCCGCCCGCCTGAGAGTTCACCAGCTGCTCCCCGTCTTCTCGCCGCACGACGCGATGTCGCAGGCGGCCATCTCGTTCCAGTGGCTGCTCCGCCGCCTGGGCCACTTCGGCCACGTGCACGCGGCCGAGGTCGCCCCCGGCTACGCGAGCCTCGTGCGCAGCGCGTCGCAGCTGAAGCCCGCAAGAGACGACCTGGTGCTCTACCACCACGGCATCGCGAGCGAGCTCAGCTCGGCGCTGCTGCACCTGCCCTGCCGCCGCGGCGTCGTCTTTCACAACATCACCCCCGCGCGCTTCTACGCGGGCACCCAGCTCGAGGAGGCGCTCACCGCCGGCCGCGCCCAGCTCGCCGCGCTGGCCGGCCGCGTCGACGTCTCGATCGGCGTCTCACACTTCAACGCCGCCGAGCTGCGCGTCGCCGGCCACACGAACGTGCACACCGTGCCCTTGTTCGTCGAGCCGAACCGCTTCGACCGCGACGCCGCCGACGAGGTGTACCTGCGCGAGCTCAAATACCCCGGCACTCCGCTCGTCGTCAGCGTCAGCCGCGTCGTGCCGCACAAGCGCGTCGAAGACCTGCTCCGCCTGCACGCCGAGCTCGCGCGAAAGAGCCCGGGCGCCCGCCTGCTCGTCATCGGCCCGTACGCGCAAGGCAGCCGCTACTTTCGTGACCTGCCGAAGCCGCCCGGCGTCACCTTCGCCGGCGCCGTGAGCCACGCCGAGCTCGTCGCCGCCTATCGCGCCGCCGACGTCTTCGTCAGCATGAGCGAGCACGAGGGCTTCGGTGTGCCGCTCGTCGAGGCCATGGCCTGCGACGTGCCCGTGCTCGCCTTTGCCGCCGCCGCCGTGCCCGAGACGCTCGACGGCCGCGGCATCGCGTTCGACGAGAAGAACTTCGCCGTGCTGGCCGAGCTCGTGCTCACGCTGCGTGACGATCACGCCCTGCGCGCCCGCATCATCGAAGGTCAACACGAGCGCGTCGAGGCCCTCTCGCCCGCTGCGAGCCAGCACGCCCTCGCCGAAGCGCTCGACCTGCCGAGGCCCGCCGCCCGCCGGCGCCGGGCGAAAAAAACCAGCAAGCCGAAGCTCGCCATCGTCGTGCAGCGCTACGGCGAGCAGATCGTCGGCGGCGCCGAGGCCCACGCGCGCCAGGTCGCCTGGCACCTCGCCGACCGCTGCGACGTCACCGTGCTCACGACCTGCGCGAGCGATCACCTCACCTGGGCCGACACCCTGCCCGAGGGCGAAGCGCGCGACGGCCGCGTCACCGTGCACCGCTTCGCCTGCGGCGGCGCCCGAAAGATGCGCCCGTTCAACCGCCTGTCGGACGAGCGCTTCGACGGCGCCCAGTCACGCACCCTCGAAGAGCACTGGCTGATGGAGCAGGGCCCCCGCGCCCCCGGCCTGCTCGAGCACCTCGCCGACACCTGCGGCCGCTACGACGCCTACGTCTTCTTCACCTACCTCTATGCGCCCACCGCGCTCGGTCTGCCGCTCGTCGCCGAGCGGGCGCTGCTCGTGCCGACCGCGCACGACGAGCCCGCGCTGAAGTTCGACCTCTACGCCGACACCTTCGAGCTGCCCCGCGCGCTGCTCTGCAACACGCCCGAAGAGGCCGCGCTCATCGCGCAGCGCTTCCCCCAGGCTGCCCGCTCGCGCATCGTCGGCGTCGGCGTCGACCCGCTGCCCGACGAGGGCTTTCGCCCCGTGCCCGAGCCGTACCTGCTCTACGTCGGTCGCCTCGAGGCCGGCAAAGGCCTCAAGGAGCTCGTGAAACACCATGGCCGTGAGCTCCCCACGCTCGTGCTCGCCGGCGCCGGCGACCTCGACCTGCCGGCGCGCACCAACGTGAAGCGCGTCGGCCGCATCACCGAGCAGCAGAAGTACGACGCGCTGAGGCACGCCGCCGCAGTCGTCGTGCCGTCGAAGTACGAGAGCTTGAGCCTGCTCGCGCTCGAGGCCTTCGCCTGCGGCGCGCCGGTCATCGGCAACGCCGAGTCGAACGTCGTCGCCGGGCACCTCACGCGCAGCGGTGCGGGCGTCGCCTTTTCGTCTTTCGAGGGGTATGCGGCGGCGGTGAGAGAGGTGCTGGCGGAGCGTGAGAAGCACTCGCAGAAGGCGTTGGGGTATGCGAAGCGGTTCCGCTGGCCGAAGGTGGTAGAGGCATACCTCGCAGAGATCGAAAAGGTTCGACGGGCGACATGAAGCTGATGGGCAGAGACATCACCGGTGACGCGCTGCTCGACGAGCTGCGGTCGCGCCTGTCGGCGCGCAGCCTCGACGCGCCCACCGGCGGCCCCATTCGGTTCGACGGCCTCGAGCCGCGCGTCGACCCCGTCGCGTTCAACGTCGAGGCGCTCACCGAGCACGCCGACCCGACGCGCCCGCTGCCGCTCGAGACGCACCGTGCCGGGCTGGGCCGCGCCGTGCTGCTCGCGAAGCGCCTGTTTCGCGCGGGCGGGCAGATCTTCATCAACGAAGCGCTCGGCCGGCAGAAGCGCTTCAACGGTCACGTTCGCGACTCGTACGCGCAGCTCGCCGCCGAGGTGAAGACGCTGCGCGACCGCCTCGAAGTGCTCGAAAGACCCAAAGCCCCTCCGTCGAAGAGAAAGGCCAAATGATCGCCTTCGCGTTGACGCTGCTGCTCGCCCAGGCTTCCGACATCGACAAGGCGTTCGCGGAAGAGACGCCCCGCCAGGTTCAGGTCACGCTCAACGACGGCCGCGTCGTGTCGGGCAAGCTGCTCATGCGCGACGACCTGCAGATGCTCGTCGAGACCGAGACCGGCGACCCGGTGCACATCGACGTCGAAGACGTGAAGCGCTACGTCGAGCCGCTCGGCAACCGAAACCGCTCGCGCTACCTGCTCGGCGGCAGCGCGCTGATGCCCGACGAGGGGCAGGTCACCATCACGCAGGTGCAGGTGCTCGCGACCCTGTTCGAGATCGGCGTCTCGAAGAACTTCAGCTTTCAGCTCGGCACCGCGCTGCCCGCGTTTTTTCTCGGCGCCGACGGCATCAACGCGTACGCCGGCGTAAAGGCCGGCACGTCGTTCGCGAAGTACGTGCACGTCGCGCTCGAGCTGAAGGTCGCCGCCGTCGGCGCGCTCTCTCGTGCGGGTGGCCCCTCGGCCGCGGTGCCGGCCGCCGCGCTCGCCGCCGCGACGCTGACCGTCGGCAGCGAAGACCTGAACCTCACCGTCACCGTCGGGCCACCGTTCGCGCTGTCCGAGCTCACCCGCGACGGGGGGCGCGTCGTCGGCTACCCCGCGATGGGGCTGTCGGGGTTCGCGCGGGTTCACAACAACGTCGGGCTCATCACCGAAAACTGGGTGATTCCCGAGGCGAACCCGATCGACAAGACGTGGTTCGTGGCCGATGCGCTCGCGGCCCGCTTCTTCGGCGAGCGCTGGGCGATCGACCTCGGCATTCTCGTGTTGCCGATGCAGTTCGTCACCACGAGCCCGGTGCCGGGCGCGCTGCCCTGGCTGAACTTCACGTTCCACTTCACGTGATCAAGAACCTGCGAGAGCTGTACCGCTACCGGGCGCTCCTGTGGAGCCTCACCGTACGCGAGCTGCGCGCCCGCTATCGGGCGAGCGTGCTGGGCTTCTTGTGGACGTTCTTGAACCCCACGCTGCAGATGACGGTCTACGCGCTCGTCTTCGGCGTGGTGATGAAGAACTCCGACCCGCACTACCCGTACGTCATCTTCACGGGGCTCCTGCCGTGGATCTACTTCGCCTCGTCGGTCGTCGGCGGCACCACCTCGATCAGCGACCGGCGCGACCTGCTCACCAAGGTTCGCTTCCCCGCCCAGGTGCTGCCGGCCACCGTCGTGCTCACGAACCTCGTCAACTTCGTGCTCTCGCTGCCGCTGCTGCTCGGCCTCGGCCTGCTCTTCGACGTCACCCCGAGCTGGCACTACGTGCTCGTCGTGCCGCTGGTGCTGCTGCAGACCCTCTTCACGCTCGCCGTCGCGTACGCGCTGTCGTCGCTCAACGTCGCCTTTCGCGACCTGCAGCACATCGTCGCGAACCTCATACAGCTGGCGTTCTTCGGCACCCCCATCGTGTGGGACTCGGCGTTCGCTCCCCTCTGGTACTTCTACGTGAACCCCATGGCCGCCCTGGTGCGCTCGTACCGCGACCTCTTCGTGGCCCAGCAGATTCCGAACCCGAACCCGCTGATCGCCGTCGCCCTCGTCTCGCTGTTCCTCCTCTTCATCGGCTCGACCGTCTTCGAGCGCCGCCGCGAAGAGTTCGCCGAGCTGGTGTGAACGCCCAGGGCGCCGCAGATCTCCGCACCCTCGTGGTGCGCCGGGCGGGCCAGGGCCGCCGCGTCGCGCTCTTGTCGCCCGACGCCGCCATCGCGCGCGCCGTCGAGGCCAACGGGTGCACCGTGCTCGTCGACCCCGACAGCCCCGAGGCCTTCGCCGCGTTTCACCCCGACGTCATCGTCGGCTTCGACGCGCTCGCCGACCCGCACACGCTGCAGCTGCTCGCGCGCACCGTGCCCGGCGCCGAGCTCGTCTTCTCGTGCGCGAACGCCGGCAGCGCCTCGTCGGTCATCGCACAGCTGCTCGGCCGCCCCGCGCCGAGAGGGCAGAGCGAGCGGCAGCTCACCGAGTGGCTCGGCACCGCGGGCTACGACGTCGTCGCGAGAGATCGGGTCGTGGTGCCGTTCGAGGCGGCGGGCCTCGCGCTCGACGCCGAAGCGTCGCTGCGCGCCCTGCTCGAGCAGCTGAACCCCGAGGCCGCTGCCGATCGCTGGCTCTGGGTGTGCCGGCGCGGGCCGCCGAAGCCGCTGCCGCTGCGTGCGGCGGGGCTGTTGAGCGCGGTGGTGTTCGACGGGCCGGGCCGCGAGGTGACGCTCGCGGCGCTCGAGCGCCAGTCGCAGAAGCCGCTCGAGGTCGTCTCGTCGATCGAAGAGGCGCGCGGTCAGTACCTGGCCCTCGTCATGCCGGGCGACACGTTGACGCGAGACCACTTCGCGAGGCTCGTGCAGGCGCTGCAGCGCGGCGTCTCGGCGTGGGCGCTCGAGTCGAACGTCGCGCCGCTCGCAGCGCTCGAGAAGGGCGCGGTCGACTGCTGCGCCTACGTCGTCGATCGCGAGCGGGTGGGGCCGTTCACCCTGACGCTGCCGCGCGGCGCGCCGGCGGCCGAGGCGGTGCTGTTCGCGAGGCTGACGGCGCTCTTCCCTGCGTCGCTCGTGGCGGGCGGGCCCTCGTTCGAGCGCGCGCACAGGCCGGCGCCGATCGGCGAGGCGCTCGCTGCGTTGAAGAGCCGGCCGCTGCGACTCCTGATGGGCATCGACGAAGCGCTCGAGCAGTCACCCGAGCCGTCGCTGCGCTCGCTCTTACGCGACCGGCTGGGCAACCTGGTGCGCTAGGGACAGGCTGCTTTTTCGACGCCGAACGAAAACAGTCTCACTTCAGGGCCCGTTCGAAAAAGCTGCCTGTCACTTCGGCAGAGGGCCTCATCTACCGCGCCCCGAGCTTCTTCTCGTACTCGTCGACGACCTTCTGCACGGTGGCCCGCTCGGGGTCTTTCGGCGAAGCGAGCTTCAAATACTCGAGGTACTGGGTCTTGGCGTCCTCCGAGTAGCCCAGCTGCGCGAACGTCGCGCCGAGCAGCATGTGGCAGGCGGGGTAGGTCGGGTACGCGTTGATGCACTGGTCGAGCGTGCGCGCGGCCTCGCCCCAGTGCTTCAGATCGTACGCCTTGCGGCTCGTCGCGAGCAGGTCTGCGGCGCTCTCTTTCAGCTTCTCGCCGGCGGCCAGCGAGATGGCGACCGCGCGCGAGTAGTCGGCCTGCGGCTCGAGCACCGGCACCGTCAGCCACACCGACTTCGGCCACTTCAGCACCGTCTCGCGTTGATCGAGCACGATGGGTTTCGTCTGGTTCGCCGAGTCGGTCACGAACAGCACCGGCCACGGCGGCGAGAGGTCGTGCACCTTCACCACCCACGTCTTGCCCGCGGGAAACGAGCGCACCTGGTACCGGTCGTCGGGCTCGACGTTCACGAGCGGCCGCACCAGCGTGCGCTCGACGCCGTTGATGTGCACCGACGCGTTCACGCCGTGCAGCTGCTGCTCGAGGCTGCGATCGGTCAGCCCGAACGCGCAGACCTTGCCCTCGTCGGCCCCGCTGATCTCACCCGCGACCGACCAGACCTGCGCCGGCCCCCTCACGCCCTGGAACAGCGCGAACAGCTGGAGGTTGCGCCCGCCGTTGTAGCCGGCGTTCGTCCAGTCCATCTTCAGCTTGCCGTTCGAGCCCGGGCCCGTGGCGCGCGGTGTCACCGAGCTCACCCGCAGCGCATCACCCCGCTGCAGCCGCCACTTCTTCCCCAGGTCGACGCAGTTCGTGCGCGGCACCACCACCTGGTGCGCCGTCGACAGCTTGAACGAGACCGGCGCCGTCTCGGCGTCGAACGTGACCTCGGGCGTCGCCTCGACCACCGGCCCCGCACCTGCCGCCGTCAGCGGGCCCTCGGGCGCCGCCTGCTTCGCGACCTGCATGCCGCCCGGCGGCGCCCCCAGCGCCTTCATCTCTGACGCCGCCAGCCCCTCGGGCCGGTTTGCGTTCGCCACCTCGAAGCCGATCACGCCGACCGCGCCGAGCGTCAGCGCCCCGGCGAGGCCGAGCAGCGCGATGGGCGGCCCCCGCTTCAGCGCCGGCACGCTCGCCGACGACGCCGCAGGCACCACCGCCGACGCCGACGCCTTCGTCTCGCCCTCAAGCGAAGGCCCGCTGGGCTGCGTCGCAGGCTGCAGCGCCGAGACCACCTGCGTCGGCGCGGGCACGTCGCGCCCCGGCACCAGCCCCGCGAGCTTCGCGCGCGCCGTCGGCTGCGACACGAACAGCCGACCGTCGCGCAGCAGGTCACCATCGAACAGCTGCCCGAGCAGCTCGCGCAGCACCACGCCCGAGAAGTCGGGCGACTGACCGAACAGCCAGCGCGCCAGCGGCTCGAGCATCTCTTGCGCCGAGCCGAACCGCTGTTCGCGCGACGGCTGCATCGCCCGCTCGATCACCTCGGCGATCGGCTCGGGCACGTCGCCGCAGCGCACCCGCGGCGTCACGTAGTCACCGCTCACGATCGCCTGCATCACCGTGTGCTGCTGACCCGAGAACGGCGCCTCGCCCGTGACCAGCTGGTACAGCATCACGCCGACGGTGAAGAGATCGCTGCGCGCGTCGAGCGGCTTCGCCACCGCCTGTTCGGGCGACAGGTACCTGAACTTGCCCTTCACCAGGCCCGGCTCGGTCTCGGCCCGGCCCGCCATCGTCGTCTTCGCGACGCCGAAGTCGACGAGCTTCACCTCGCCCTCGAAGCCGAGCAGCACGTTGTCGGGCGAGATGTCGCGGTGCACCAGGTTCAGCGGTCTGCCGTCGGCGCCCGATCGCGTCTGCGCGTAGCTCAGGCCCTTCAAGAGCTCGGTGACGATGAACACCGACAGCTGAAACGGCAGTCGCGGCCAGCCCAGCTCTTTCGCCCGCCCGAGCACCGCCTCGAGCGACCGGCCGTCGACGTACTCCATCGCGATGAAGTACTCGCCGTCGACCTCGCCGAAGTCGAACACCTGCGCGAGGTTCGAGTGCGTGAGCGTCGCCGACAGCCGCGCTTCTTGAATGAACGCCTCGACCAGCCCTGCTTCGGCCGTCAGGTACGGCAACATCTTCTTGATGACGACGGGCTTCACCACACCGGCGTCTGCGACGAGCTCGGCGCGAAACGTCTCGCCCATGCCGCCCTTCGCGAGGCGAGCCACCAGCTCGTATTTGCCGAACCGCACGCGCCCCGACATGCGCCGCGGAGCTTACGCCGCCCTGCGCTGCCGCCGCCACTCGAGCTGGCGCGCCACCACCGCCTCGAGCACCGCCTGCAGCTGCTCTACCGGAGTCGTCTCGGTGACGTGCACGAACCCCGCAGTCGTCGACTCGCTCGGGCCGAACGTGTTGGCGAGGTTGAAGCCGAGGTAGTTGCAGAGGTACGCGCTGCGATCGGGCGCGTAGGCCGGGTCGCTCTGCGAGGTGCCGACCACCCGCTGGTTGCCGAAGCGCCTCAGCGCCGCGTCGATGTGCTCGACCGGCAGATCGGTCTTCAGCGTCTTCGGCGCGCCTGGCCGCACCTCGCCCGCCACGATGCGCCGGCCCTCGCCGTCGTCGGCGTCGCCGACCACGTTTTCGGGCAGCTCTTCCACCTGCGAGTGGCTGCTCACCCCCATCGACAGAATCACGTCGGGCGGGTTCTTCTTCATCTCTTCGAGAAACGCATCGACGCCCGCGTGCGTCACGTCGAGCCGCCGGTACTCGACGATGGCTCCGCGCATGCCGGCCTCGGCCAGCTGCTGCGCCAGCGCCGCCGACGGGTTGTCGGTGATGCCCATGAACGCGCCGTAGCCCGTCACCACCACGCGCAGGGGCTTCTCGCCGCGCTCCAGCCCCAGCGCCTGGGGCTTGTAGAGCGCGAGGTGCGCCGCTGCGTCGCCCTTCGTCGCCTTCGGGCCGCTGAACGACGTGATGTCGTGCAGCCGTGCATCGCCGCCCAGCACCACACCCGTCACGCTGCGCGGCAGCTGCTTGCGAATCGCCGAGAGGATCTTTTCGGGCCGGTCGCCCGCCTTCACGTTCACCGCGATGGCCTTGCCCTCGACGGTCAGCCTCAGCACGCCCGCGCTCGCCGCGCGCCCGCTCACCGCGAACGTGTTGTCGAACAGCCCCACCCGCACCGTCAGGCCCTTCACGTCGGTCGCGAGCGTGCCGTAGCGCCCGTCGACCTCACGCAGGCGGTCGCGCGTCTCGACGTTCACGAACGCGCTCGACTGGCCGAGCACCGAGAGATGCCTCAAGAGCCGCTGCTTGCCTGCGTCATCGAAGCTGTCGACCGCCGCCGCGAGCTCTTTGCGCTCGAGCGCGTCGAGCCCCCCGCCGTCGCGCGCCTCGAGCATCATCGCGTCGAGCTTCTTCGCGTCGACCCGCCCGTCGGGGGCCCGGAGCTGAGGGAGGCTCTGGCGAATGCGCTCGACCGACATGGTGAAGTGTTATCGAGTTGGGGTCGTCAAAGGTGCCCCCTTCGCCCACATCGGTCTTCTTTCTCAGCGAGAGAGAAAGTGAGAGCGCTGTAGCCTCGCGACCTCGTCATGGATGAACCCCAGCCGCTGCAGATTTTCGTCCGCAACGACAAGGGCAAGGTGTGGGGCCCGCTGGCGCCGGCGACGGTCGAGCTGCTGATCGACAACGGAGCCATCGACGGCCGTGTTCAGCTCTCGCTCGACGGCAACAACTACGTGTTTCCCGGGCGGCTGCCGAACATTCGCCAGTGTGTGCCCAAGCAGCTGTGGGGCGAGACCATCGTGCCGGGTGAAGACTTGCAGAACCCGCCGCCGCCGCCGCCCATCCCCGGCTCGCAGGCGGGCGGAGGCCCCATCGCCGGGCCGGGCGCCCTGCGTGCGGGCCCCGGTGCCGTCGCCCACGCGGCCGCGCGCGGCGCTGCGGCGATGGCGGGGCCCGGGGCGCGCGCCGCGATGGACAAGCGCGCCATCGCGAACGTCGGTCAGCCCGTGCAGCGGCCGCCTCCGCCGGTGATGGCGCCGGCGCCCGCTCCGCCGGCCGCGGCGCCAGCTCCGCCACCACCTCCTCCTCGTGCGCCCGCGCCGGCTCCGGCTCCGGTGAGCGACGGCTCGCTCCCGCCTTCGGGCGACCTCTCGAAGCTGTCGGTGCTGCACCTCTACTACCTGATCGCGGCGACCGATCGCTCGGGTCTGCTCACGCTCGAGCTGAGCGACCGCAAGGTCGACGTTCACTTTCGCAAGGGCAACCCCGAGTTCGTCGACTCGACGCACGCCGATGACGCGCTCGCGACGTTTCTGGTGCGCGCGCAGCTCGCGAGCTTCGAGCAGCTGGGGCGCGCCGAGGCCGAGAAGGCGAAGTTCGGCGGCGAGCTGATCGGCGCGCTGTTCGGCCTGGGCATTCTTCACCCGTCGACGGCGTTCACGCACCTCGCGACGCGCGCGAACGCGATTCTGATGCGTGCGTTCGCAGCAGAGACGGGCGCGTTTCGCTTCGAGGTGAAAGAGCTGCCGGCCCACCAGGCGATGCCGCTCGGCAACCGCTGGTCGGTGCTGTCGGAGCAGGCGCGCAAGATTCCCATCGCCGAGATCAAGCGGCGCATGATCGACCTCGCCGACAACCCGGTGATGAAGTCGGGTGGCCGCGTCGGGTTCGATCAGCTGCGCCTCACGCCGCACGAGGCGCGCGCGCTGTCGTACTTCGACGGGGTGCGCAGCCTCGCTCAGCTCGCCGTCGCGCACCCGGGCGAAGTCGATCACCTGTTTCGCGTCGCGTGGCTGCTGAAAGATCTCGAGATGGTCTCATTCGCGGCCGTGAAGCTGCCGCCGCCGTCGGCCGTCGTCGAGGCCGAGCCGCTGCTCGACGCCACCGTCGAGCCCGAGCCGCCGCCGCCTCCTCCTCCGGCCCCTCCGAAGCCCGTCGCGCCGCCTCCTGCGGCGGCTGCGCCCCGGCCGCCGGCTCCGAAGCTGTCACCCGCGGTTCCGGCAGGGCCTCCGCGCCCGGTCGGTGCTCCGGGGGCGGCGGCGCCCAGGCCGCCTCCGGTGATGCAGCCGCAGGCGGTGGCGGCGCCGCGGCCTCCGCCCGTGATCGCGGCACCGCCACCGGCGGCGCCTGCGAAGCCGGCGCTGTCGGGTGAATACGACGGTGAGATCAAACAGCTGCTCGAGCTGTTCAAGAAGCTGAAGTCGCAGAACCACTTCGAGGTGTTCGGCCTCACGCCCAAGGCCGACGCGGGCGCCATCAAGATGGCGTACTTCAAGATGGCGAAGCAGTTTCACCCCGACACGGTGCCGTCGAACGCGCCCGAGGCGCTCGCGAAGGCGAAGGCCGACGTCTTTGCGCGCATCGGCGAGGCGAACCGCACGCTCACCGACGAGAAGGCGCGCACCGAGTACATCGCCGAGCTCGAGGCCGGCGGTACGGGTGAGGGCGTCGACATCGCGCAGATTCTGGCGGCCGAAGAGCTGTTTCAGAAGGGCCAGATCATGGTGAAGGCCCGCAAGTTCCCCGAGGCCGTGAAGATGCTCGACGAGGCCATCAAGGCGAACCCCGAAGAGGGCGAGTTCTATTCGTACCGCGGCTTCGCGAAGTTTTTCCTCTCGCCAGACCGCAAGGCGACCCACGTCGAGGCGATGAAAGACATCAACATCTGCCTGAAGAAGAACCCGCGCTGCGCGAGCGTACATTTTCACCAGGGCGTCATGAGCAAGTTGCTCGGCGACCTCTCGGGTGCGAAGAGGCACTTCCAGCAGACCGTGCAGCTCGATGCGAACCACATCGACGCTCAGCGCGAGCTGAGGATGATGAAATGACCGCAGACTCGAATTCGACCGATCGTGTGATCGACGACAGAAAGCCCCGCCCCGAGCGGCCGCAGCAGGGTGTTCTCACCGGCAAGCAGCGCCACAAGCTGCGCGCGCTCGGCCATCACCTCGCGGTGGTGGTGCAGGTCGGCCAGAACGGCGTGACCGACACCGTGGTCGAGGCGCTCGACGAGGCCCTGCAGCGGCACGAGCTCGTGAAGGTTCAGATCGCCGACGAGCGTGACGCACGCCGCGCCGCCGCCGCGAAGCTCGCCACCGAGACGAAGTCGGCGATCGCCCAGGAGCTCGGCAAGACGGTGCTCTTCTTCCGCAAGCGCGAGAAGAAGTCGAAGTTCGGCGATCTCTAGCGCGGGCAGCGGTTCAGGTTGTCGAAGACCGCAGGTCGCATCGCGCCGCCGATTCCGTTGTACGTGCCGACGCCGACGACGTTCGCATCGTCGACGAACGAAAACTGACCGGCATCGGGAATGCTGAACCAATCGTTCCACGGCCCGCTCCACGCCGGAGCGGACGCGAAGACGACGAAGCCGTCGCGCTCACCGATTCTGAGAAAGTGGACTCCGCCGTCGGGCTGCGGCACTTCTCTGTCGACGGCGCTGTCGCTGCCCGCGTAGGCGCGCATCATTCCGTCGCTGAGCTCGATCTTGAAGATGTGGGTCGTGAGCGCTCCCCCACGGCCGATGAAGAAGAGCGTGCCGGCGTTGTCGTCGTTGCCGTTCATCTCGAGCGCTCGCGCGCGCACCTCGATGCTCACCCACTTGCCGATGATGCCTCCGTCGATCAGCGATGCGCGCACGCTCGACCCCTGCCCGCCCGTCGCCGAGATTGACGCCACCAGCACGCCCGCGTCGACGAAGCTCGTCGCGCCGCCGCCATGCTGCCAGCCGGCCGAGAGGCTGATGCCCTGAAACTCGTCGGCGATCGCCACGGTGGGGTAGGGGCAGTCGGGCGGGTCGTAGCGGAGCACGAACCCCGCATCGCCGGCGAGAAACACGCCCCCGTCGGGCGCGACCCAGAGATCTCGCACGCCGTGCTGCGTGCGCAGCACCTCTTGCCACCCGAGCGTCGGGTCGCGGCGATACACGAGACCGTCGTTCAGCCCGACGGTGCCACTGGCGTAGCTGCCGAACATCGCGTTCGGGCTCCCGTGCATCTGCGGCCCGTCGCGCCCCCACGCGGCCGTCGACGAACGAACGTTGAACCAGCCGTCGTCCTCCGCGATGAAGCTGCGGCCGTCGCCGACCGGCCAGAGCGCCCGCGCCTGCGGCGCCGTCGTCGCTTCGCTGACCCACGTGCCCGAGGCTGAACGCGTGAAGACCGTGTTCGAGTACGGCACGCCGTACACGAACGTCGAGCCCCCGCTCACGAACCCCTTGAGGTCTCGCAGCGGCCCGCCGGCGACCGGCTCGGGCAGCGGGGCCGAGCTCGCCACGTCGAACGCCGTGACCTGCCCGTTGCCCGAGGCCCAGACCGTGCCGAGGCCATTGCCCCAGACGCTGTACGCACGCGACGCACCGGTCGCGTTCACCGGCAAGACCACCGGCCCCGTGCTCGGCCGATAGCGCAGCACGGGGCCGCCATCGACGTTCTGCCCGCCGAGCCAAAGCTCGCCGCCGCCGGCCCACACGTCGTCGTTCGATGCGAACGCCGGCAGGCAGCCCCAGGCCGACCCGTTCCAGTGGTACGCGCGCCCGCCGCTCTCGGCGACCCAGAAGTCGTTCGGCGACTCGCCAGAGATGCTCACCATCGCGCCCAGCGCGAGCGCCGGCCGGGAAAACCGGCACAGCCCCGCGTCGCACACCGGCGCCGACGGCGCCTCGCGGCAGAGGTCGCCGCAGGCCGCGTTCCACCCGCAGCTGCCCGGTGTGCACGGCTGACACGACGCACCACCGCCCGCCGTCGCACCGCCGCCCGCGGTCGCACCACCACCCGCGGTCCCACCACCACCCGCGGTCGCTCCACCGCCAGCTGCGCCGCCGCCTGCGGTCGCAGTGAAGCCGCCAGCCGTCGCTCCGCCGCCTGCGCTTGCGCCACCACCCGCCGCCCCACCACCGGCTTCGCCTGGCCGGTCGATCGGCGTCAGCGGCTCACACGACAGCAGCAGCAGCACCAGCGGCGCGCGCCTCATGGCCAGGTCACCAGCGCCACCACGAT
>JAEUJP010000610.1 GCA_016793725.1 Myxococcaceae bacterium
TGGTGCGCCTCGCCCTCGTCGACCTCACTGACCGCGGTCAGCAGCCCCTGTGGTCGGCCGATGGCCGCGTCGCGATCGTCTTCAACGGCGAGATGTACAACCACGCCGAGCACCGCGCGCGGCTCAAGGCGAAGGGCTTCACCTTCAAGAGCGACTCCGACACCGAGGTCGTTCTCGCGCTCTACCTCGAGCGCGGGCTCGAGTTCGTCGAGGCCGTGCGCGGCATGTTCGCACTGGCGGTGCTCGACTTCCGCGAGCGCGGGCTCGAGGCGACGCCGAAGCTCGTGCTCGCGCGCGACCCGTTCGGCATCAAGCCGCTCTACCTGACCCGCCGCGGTGAAGGCCTGTGCTTCGCCTCCGAGCTGCGCGCGCTCGTCACGGCGAAGCTCGCCTCGACGCAGGTGAACCGCGAGGCGCTCGCCGACTACCTGACGTTCGGGTTCGTGCTGCAGCCACGCACGATGCTCGAGGGGGTCACCATGCTCGAGCGGGGAACCGTGCGCGTCGAGGAGGCCGGCAAGCCGACGCGCGAGCACCGCTTCTGGCTGATGCCGGCCGCGAGCGACCGCGGCGAAGACTTCAGGGCCGCTTCGCTCAGGCTGCGCGAGGTGCTCGAAGACAGCGTGCGCCTGCACGCGCTGGCCGACGCGCCGGTCGGTGCGTTCTTGAGCGGCGGCGTCGACTCGTCTTCCATCGTCGCGCTGATGGCGAAGCACAACGCAAAGCTGCGCACGTACACGCTCAAGCTGAAAGACGCGGCGCAAGACGAGTCGCACTACGCGCGCGACTTCGCAGAGCAGCTCGGCTGCGTGCACACCGAGCTCGAGGTGGGCGATGGCGAGGTGGCTGACCTCTACGTGAGGTTCGGCGCGGCGCTCGACCAGCCGTCGACCGACGGCTTCAACACCTGGCTCATCAGCCGCGCCGCCGCGCGCGACGTGAAGGGTGTCGTCTCGGGGCTCGGCGGCGACGAGTGGTTCGGCGGCTACCCGGTCATTCAGCGCATGAAGTACCTCGGCGGTGCGGTACAGGCCGCGGGCCGCGTGGCGTCGCGGCTCGGCGCGCTCGTGCCCGACTCGCTCGGCGAGCTCGCCGCGAGGGCGCAGTCGCGCGCGAGCCCGCTCGAGATGTGGTCGGCCGCGCACCGCGTGTTCCGCGAGCGTGAGGTGGCGGCGCTCATCGGCCACGCCGCCGGCAGCGGCGCCGAGCGCCTGGCGCGCACGCTCGACACGCGCCTCGGCGATCTCGACCCCGTCGACCTCGGCTGCCAGCTCGACGTCTGGGCGTACATGGGCTGCCAGCTGCTGCGTGACTCCGACGTGACGAGCATGGCGAGCTCGCTCGAGCTGCGCGTGCCGCTCGTCGACGTCGAGGTCGCCGCCGCGGCGCGCAGCATCGACGCGCGCCACAAGGTCGAGCGCGGCGCGCTGCCGCCGTCGAAGCGCGTGCTGGTCGAGGCCGTGCGCGACGTGCTGCCCGCCGACATTCACCAGCGCCCGAAGCGTGGCTTCGCCCTGCCCTACGCGGCGTGGGTCGACGGGCCGCTGCAGGGCCTCTCGCGCGAGCTGCGTTCGTCGTTGTCTCGGCGGGGCCTGCTGGCCGACGTGCCCGCGCGGCCGGGCCTTACGCAGACCTGGGCGCTCATGGCGCTCGAGCTCTGGTGCGCCGCGATGGAGCAGCATGCCCGCGCGTGACCACTTTCGCCTCGGCTTCGTCACCGGCCGCATGGGCTCGCTCGACGGCGGCGCGCTGTGGGCCGACGCCGGCCTGGGCCGCCTCATCGACGCCCTCGCCGCGCGCGCGGACACCTTGAGCGTGGCGCTCTCGGTCGCCGACCAGAAGCGCGCGTCGCACGACCACCGCACCGAGGTCAGCCGCGCGCAGCTCGTCGCGCTGCCCCACATGCCGTCGACCATCGCGTCGCTGCCGCATGGCGGCGCATGCCGCACGGCGCTGCACACCGTCGAAGAGCGGTCTGACGCCATCATCGTGCAGCTGCCGTTCGCACCGCCCTGGGCGCTCGTGCCGTCGAAGCGGCCGCGCGTGTACCACGCGTGCTCTGACCCCTCAGAGGTCGTGCGTGCCTCGCCGTACTACCGCGGGTTCAAGCGCATCGCGGCGACGAGCTTCGCCGACTTCATTCACACCTGGCAGCGGCAGCTGCTCAAGCGGCCCGACGCGCGGCTCATCGCGAACGGCGACGCGCTGCGCGGCCGGCTCGCCGACGGCGGTGGGCGCGCGATCGTGTCGTCGGCGCTGCTCGAGCGCGAGGTCGACTCGGTGAAGCGCCGGCGGCCGGCGGGGGCGCCCTTTCGCATTCTGTTCGTGGGCTACCTTCGGCCCGAGAAGGGGCTCGACGTGCTGCTGCGCGCGTACCGCCGCGTGCTCGAGCGCCGCCCCGACGCCGAGCTCGTCATCGTCGGCGCTCGCGATCTCGCCGAGGCTGGCGCCGAGAGCGACCTCGCCCGCGACGTCACCGACCTGCAGGGCAAGGCGAGCGTCACGCTCGCGGGGCTCCTGCCGTTCGGGCCGAGGCTGTTTCAGGCGTTCGCCGATGCCGACGTGCTCGCGCTGCCGAGCCGCAGTGAAGGCACGCCGCGCGTGCTCGTCGAGGCGCGCGCGTTTCGCTGCCCGGTCATCGGCTCGAACGTCGGCGGCATACCGACCTCGATCGCCGACGGCGACGACGGTCTCTTGTTCCCATCGGGCGACGACGCGGCGCTGGCGGCGGCGCTGATGCGGGTCGCTGACGACGGCGCCCTGCGCGCGCGGCTCGTCGAGCGGGGCCTTCAGCGCGCGCGGCGGTCGACCGTCGATGCCGTCGCCGACGTTCTCTTCGCAGAGGCACGTGCGCTATGTGCGTGAGGGTGAGAAGGAGTCGTTCTTGAGCAAGCTGATTCTCGGCGTACACGTCGGTCACAACTCCAGCGCCTGCATCGGCGACGCCGACGGCCTGCGCTTCGCCATTCAAGAAGAGCGGCTCAACGGCGAGAAGAACTACTGGGGCTTCCCCGAGCAGGCGATTCGCGCGTGCCTCGCGCACGCAGGGGCCTCACCGCGAGACGTCGCGGCCATCGCGATCGGCTCGAAGTTCATTCTTCACCGGTACCACAGCCGCGACGACGTGGTCGCTTCGTACGAGAAGCAGCGCACGCCGCTCGGCTTCATTCGCAACGCGGTCGGCATACCGCTCGCGCTCACGTTCATGAAGACGCACGGGCAGCCCGAGGTGAAGCAGGGCCTCGCGCGCATCGGCCTGGGCGACGTGCCGACCGAGTTCTACGACCACCACCGCGCGCACGCAGCGACCGCGTACTACGGGCTGCGGCGCGACCCCGAGTCGCCGCACGTGGTGCTGTCGTGCGACGGCTCGGGCGATCACCTCTCGGGCTCGGTGCGGCTGTGGTCGGGGCGCGACGAGCAGCTGCTCTCGACGATCGCCGACATGGACTCGCTGGGCGCCATCTACGGCCTCGTCACGCACGCGATGGGGTTCACGCCGCTCGAGCACGAGTACAAGCTGATGGGCATGGCGCCCTACGCGGCGCCGAAGTACGCCGAAGAGCACGCGCGCATCTTCGAGAGCTACCTCGCGGTCGAGGGGCTCACGTTCAAGCGCAAGACGACGCTGCCGACGTACATGCTGCTCGAGAAGATCCTCGACGACATTCAGGGCAAGCGCTTCGACAACGTGTGCGCGGGCCTGCAGCGCTTCACCGAGGCGATGCTGGTGCAGTGGACGGAGAACGTCGTGACGAAGACCGGCAACGCGAAGGTGCTCGCGGCCGGCGGCGTCTTCATGAACGTGAAGGCGAACAAGGCGATCGCGGCGCTGGGTGGCGTCGAGTCGTTCGAGGCCTTCCCCTCGTGTGGTGACGAGACGCTCGCGATGGGCGCGTTCTGGCTCGAGGCCGCGAAGCGCTTCGGCAACGCCGCGGTGAAGCCGCTGAGTGACTTCTACCTGGGCGACGACCTCGACCCCGCCGAGACGAAGGCCGCGGTCGAGGGCAGCGGCTTTCACGTCAGCAAGCCGGCCGAGATGGGCGCTGCCGTCGCGGGCCTGCTGGCGGGCGGCAAGCCCGTCGCCCGCTGCGCCGGCCGCATGGAGTTCGGCGCCCGCGCCCTCTGCAACCGCTCGATTCTCGCCGACCCCAAGAACCAAGACGTCGTGCGCGTGATCAACCAGATGGTGAAGAAGCGCGACTTCTGGATGCCGTTCGCACCGGTCGTGCTCGCCGAGCGGCAGCACGAGTATCTGAAGAACGAGAAGAACCTGAAGAGCCCGTACATGATGATGACCTTCGACACGCGCGAGAACTTCACCGACATGATCGCGGCGGTGCACAACGCCGACCTCACGTGCCGGGCGCAGCTGCTCGAGAAGGGGCAGAACCCGGGCGTCGAGGCCATCATGCAGGCGTTCATCGAGCGCACCGGCCGCGCCGTGCTGCTCAACACCTCGTTCAACCTGCACGGCTTCCCCATCGTGCGCACCGCGAAAGACGCGCTGCACGTCTTCAAGAACAGCGGCCTCGAGCACATTCAGATCGGCGACTACCTGCTCGCGAAGAAGGCGGCCTGAAGCATGAAGACCCGCCTCTCGAAGCACCTGCGTTGCCCCATCTCGCGCGAGCCGCTCGAGCTCGTCGCATGGGAGACCTTCGAGCGCCCGCTCGACGCTGCGACGAGGTCTCGCGCTGCGTCGCTCGGCATCGAACCCGCAGAGCTCGCGACCGAAGTTCAGAGCGGCGTGCTGCTCTCGAAGCGCGAGAAGGTCGCCTTTCCCATCGTCGATGGCGTGCCGCGCATGATCACGTTTCGTGCGGGGGTGGTCGCGAAGTTCGACGAGCGCTTCGGTGAACGGCTGCGGCGCGAGCTGCCCGGCTACGCGCTGCCCGAGGGCGGGGCGCTCGAAGGTGAAGAAGAGGTCTTGCGCACCTTCTCGTCGGAGTGGACGGGCTACGACTGGGACGGCCAGACGTACTGGAACCTGAACGCGCAGACCTGGTTCAAGGCGATGGACTACGTGCTTCAGCTCGAGCCGAACCAGCTCGACGGCAAGCTGGCGCTCGAGGTCGGCATCGGCATCGGAGGCGTCGCCGACCACGTGTGCCGCTCGCAGGGCGCCGAGGTGGTCGGTATGGATCTCGGGTACGCCGTCGACGTCGCCTACCGGCACTTCGGCGCGAACCCGTTTCTGCACATCGTGCAGGCATCGGCGTTCAAGCCGCCGTTCGCGAAACAGACGTTCGACTTCATCTACAGCTTCGGCGTGCTGCACCACACGTTCTCGACGAAGACCGCGTTCGATGCGGTCGGCGCGCTCACGAAGGCGGCCGGCCGCTTCTTCCTCTGGGTGTACAGCCCGAACAACGAGACGCGGTCGCTCTTGCGCCGCGCGCTGATGCAGATCGAGAACGTCGCGCGGCCGGTCATCACGAAGCTGCCCGAGAAGGCGCAGGCGCTGGCGCTGGCCCCCACGATTCCCGTCTACATGGGCTGGCAGGCGCTGCAGGTGCTGCGCGGCAACGCAGACGTGCGCTACGGCGTGCGTGAGGCGATGCACGCGGCGCGCGACCGCCTGACGCCGAAGTTCGCGCACCGCCACACCGAAGACGAGGTGGTCGGCTGGTTCCGCGAGAACGGGTTCGGGGCGCTGCGGCGCGGCAGCGAGCGCGAGGTGCCGAGCTGGCTGCCCGTCGGCTTTCTCGCGAACACGGCCGTCGACGGCGTGCGCGAGCGCTGAGCGATGTGCGGCATCGCTGCCCTCTTCGCCGCC
>JAEUJP010000663.1 GCA_016793725.1 Myxococcaceae bacterium
ATCGGGGTCGGCGAGGCCGATCTCCCCCGGCTGTTCGAGTGGTTTCGCCGCGCCGAGACCGCCCTGGTCCACAAGATTCGCGGCACCGGCATCGGTCTCGCCAGCGTCAAGCGCATCGTCGAGCAACACGGAGGCACCGTCGGGGTGCGCTCGGTCGCAGGCCAGGGCTCGACCTTCGAGCTCCTGCTGCCGTGCGCTCCCCCGTAGAAGCGAGCGCGATGACCGCCAGCCCTCTGTGTGCCACGCCACCGTTCACCGCTGCGACCTCGCCGCCGGGTTGCGCCTCGTGACGCTCTCGCTCGTCGCCCTCTCGCTCTTCGCCGCAGCAGCCGACGTCGAGCTGCCGCCCGCCCCCACCGAGAGCGCCAAGCGCCTCGACTTCAAGAACGGCGACCCCCTCGTGCCCGTTCGCCTGATGGAAAATACGAGCGAGGTCGCCTTCGCCTCGAAGGGCCGCCTCAAGCTCAAGATCTTCGGCGACCCCGAGAAGACCGTCGAGGGCCCCCTGGGCGCCCGGTGGAGCGTCAAGCTCGTCAAGGGCACCCGGGCCACCGTTCGCGCCCGCATCCAGATCGCCGAGTTTCTCTTCGCCGACAAAGACGGGCTCGCCGCCGCCAGGGCCGAATGGGAGGGCAAAGGCCTCAAGGTGCGCACCCACGTGCTCGGCCAGGTCTTCGGCATCGCCGGCAAGGTCATCGACAACCGCCGCTACCTCTTGCTCGTCGACGAGCCCCTCGAGACGCCCGAGAAGCTCGCGCCGCGCCAGGCGCAGCTGCTCAAAGATCTCGGCATTCGCACCACCCTGCTCGAGCAGGTCGACGTGCCCGCCCACGCCGAGCTCGATCTCGTCTCGGCCGACGGCTCGGTCGTCGCCACCGCCGTCGACAAGATCATCGTCGAGTCACCCGACGCCGCGCCCATCGAGGTGCGCGACGTCGAGTACGGCGTCGGCTACGACAACCACGGCTTCGAAGATCGCGCCTTCCGCGGCTCGCTCCAGCTCATGCCCGATCGCATGGGCCGCCTCGCCGTCGTCAACCTCGTCTCGCTCGAAGATCTGCTGAAGGGCCTCGTGCCCAGCGAGATCTTCGCCAAGGCCCACCCCGAGGCGTTGAAGGCCCAGGCCGTCACCGCCCGCTCCGAGGTGCTCGCCAAGGTAGGCCTCAAGCACCTCGCCGACCCCTACCTGCTCTGCACCGAGCAGCACTGCGCCGTCTACCGCGGCATCGTCGGCGAGACCGCCACCACCACCGCCGCCGTCGAGGCCACCCAGGGTGAAGGCCTGTTCTCGAAGACCGGCGTGCTCGTCGACGCCACCTACAGCGCCGTCTGCGGCGGCCACACCGAGAACAACGACATCGTCTGGGGCGGCCCACCCAACCCGTCGCTGCGCGGCGTGCCCGACACCCTGCCCGGCAAAAAAGACCCCGTCAGCCCCGCGAAGCTCGGCGCCTTTCTGCAGGCCGACGCCGTTCACGCCTGCAAGGTCTCGAGCTTCGCCGCCCCCACCAAGTACCGGTGGGAGAAGCGCTTCACCGCCAAAGACGTCGACGAGAAGGTCGCCTCGCTCGGCGTCGGGCAGGTCTACGCCATGACCGTCACCGAGCGCGGCGTCTCGGGCCGCGCCCGCCTGCTCAGCATCTCGGGCGCAGAGGGCGCCAACGTGGTTCGCAGCGAGCTCGCCATTCGCAAGCTGTTCGGCATGCTCAACAGCGCCATGTTCGAGGTGCGCGCCGAAAAAGACCCGAAGGGCCGCCCCACCGCCTGGGTCTTCACCGGCGGAGGCTGGGGCCACGGCGTCGGCATGTGCCAGGTCGGAGCCATCGGCCGCGCCGAGTTCGGCCAGAACTACCGAGAGATTCTGGGCCACTACTACAGTGGCGCACAGGTGGCCCGCATCTACTGAGGCTGGGATGCCCTCGGGGCGCCCAACCGTTAGTATTCCCATCGTGATTCTGATTCCGAGGGCGAGACCGGGCCAGCGCAAGGCTGGCCTGCGAAGGGGCCTGTTGGCGCTCCTGTTCGCCCTCGCGGGTCACGGCCTCTTCGTTCTGCTGTTTCTCTTCATCTCGCTGTTGCAGCTGCACCTGCCGCCCCTCAAGCGACCCGCCACCAAGAGCCAGGTCGTCTTGCGCGGCGTGTCGGCCGAGCAGTGGGCCCAGAACCGCGGCCAGACCGAGCAGCAGGCCGACGATCAGCCGCAGCGGCAGATCAAAGAGAAGAAGAAGGAAGAGAAGAAAGACAAACCCGAAGAGGCCCCGGGCCAGGTCGTCGCCGTGCCGCCCGGCAACGGCGAGGTCGACCCGAACGCGAAGTTCGCCTCCGAGACCTCGAACAAGGTGCAGAAGCAGACCCGCGCGAAAGAGACCGACTCGAACTACCGCAACGCGATGCCCAAGCGCACCTCGTCGAAGCCCGCCGAGGGCAACGGCACCGACGCCGTCGACAAGGCGCAGGTCGCGGGCAACAACGGCATCGGGCAAGACGATCGCCCGCTGCGCGAGGGCGGCGCCCAGAAGCAGGCGATCGAGGTGCCCGACGTGCAGGGCCGCACCGAGATCGCCATGCGCGACTCGAGCTCGACCGGGCCCGGCGCGAACATCTCGAACCGCACCGAGACCGAGGCCATCGTGGGCAACTCGAACCGCCTCAAGATTCAGCCCGGCCAGGGCGACGGCGAAGACTCGAGCCAGGGCCGCGCCGGCATTCCCGGGGTCGCGAACCTGCTGCCCTCGCCGGCGGTGCTCGACAAGATCACGGGAGCGGCGGCCAACGATCACCTGCAAGACGTCGACGAGGGCGACGGCACGTACCTCAACACGAAAGAGTGGAAGTACGCCTCGTTCTTCAACCGCGTGAAGCAGAGCGTGAGCCAGCAGTGGAACCCCGGTCAGACGCTCCGGCTGAGAGACCCCACCGGCAACATCTACGGCGGCCGCGACCGCTACACCGTGCTGGCCGTCACGCTCACCAACCAGGGCAACGTGCGCGAGATCTACGTCGAGAAGAGCTGCGGCCTCGACTTCTTGGACCTCGAGGCCATTCAGGCGTTCGAGCGGTCTCAGCCCTTCCCCAACCCGCCGCCCGGCCTCGTGCAGGCCGACGCCTCGGTTCGCTTTCAGTTCGGCTTCTTCCTCGAGATGTCGGGCCGGCCGCGCATGCGCCTGTTCCGCGCCAACGACTGATGAAGACCGTCAAGCGCAAGAAGCTGCTGCTCCCCGCCGCGCTCGTCGCCGGCGCCGCCTGCACGCCCCAGCCCCCCGAGGTCTGCGGCGCCGAGCCCTTTCACGCCTGCTGGCCCGACGGGGGTTTCGCCTGCCCGCGCGAGTGCGGCGGCTTGAAGCACCCCGACGGCGGCCTCGACCTGAACGACGACGGCACACCCGTCTGCTTCTGTTGATGACCCCTTCGCCGCCCGGTCGGGCGGAAGAAACGAGAGCCACCCGATGCGAACCTCACGACGCCTGCTCGTGCCCGCTGCCCTCGCGGTCGCCGCCTGCTCGTCGCCGCCCCATCAGCCCGAGCGCCAGTGCAGCATGCACAACGGCTTCGACGCCTGCTGGCCCGACGGCGGCTTCGTCTGTGAGCCCGAGTGCCTCCCCCTCACCGACTCCGACGGCGGCTACAAGGTGAACGCCTCGGGGGTCGCCGAGTGTCAGTGTCTCGTCTGATGAGCCCTTGAAGCGGCTGGTCGGGCGCTCGAAGACGACTGCGATCGCTACGGCCCGTCGAGGGGTATGCGCACCTCGAACGTCGTGCCCTTGCCGGGCTTCGACTTGAAGTCGACCGTGCCGCCGTGCTCCTCGGCGATCGTCTTCACGATCGCGAGGCCCAGCCCCGTGCCGCTCGCCTTGCCCGCCGTCACGAACGACTCGAACAGCTTGCCCGCAATCTCTTCGGGTATGCCCGGCCCGTTGTCGGCGAACGTCAGCACCAGCTGCTCGCGATCTTTTTCGACGCCGAACGTGAACTTGCCGCCCTTCGGCATCGCCTGAATCGCGTTGCGCGCCATGTTGAAGATGACCCGCTTGATCTTGGTGTCGTCGAACCGCGCGACCCCCGTGTAGCCCGGGTTCAGCTTCAGCTCGACCTTCGTCGGCTTGAACTCCTGCTCGAGCTGCTTGAAGACGTCGGCGACGAACGTGTGCAGGTACACCTTGCGAATCAGCACCTGCCGCTCGCCGCGCGCGAACGCCAGCGTCTCGCGCGTCATCGAGTTCAGGTGCTCGAGCTGCGCCAGAATGATCTTCGACTCGTTCTGACGCTCTTCGGGGTTCTGCTCTTCGGCCATCAGCTCGGCGTAGCCGGCGATCACCGTCATCGGCGTGCGCAGATCGTGCAGCAGCGACGCCAACATCTGCCCGATCGCCGCCAGCCGCCCGCGCCGCTCGTTTTCGACCCGCGACTTGCGGTGCGCGATCGCCCGCCCCGCCTGCCCCGCGATCAGCGTCGCCAGCCGCGCATCGGCGTCGCTGAACCCGCCGCGCTTGTTGAGCAGCTCGAGCGCGCCCATGATCTCGCCCTCGCCCACGATCGGCACGCACAGCACCGCGCCGATCTCGACCCCGAGCTTCTTCGCGACCGTCTTGTCGTAGTGCGGCGAGTCTTCGGCCGCGTCGACGTTGATGACCTCACCCGTCTCGGCCACGTGCCCCGCGATGCCCTGCCCCGGCTTCAGCGTCACCTCGGTCAGCGACTCGCTCTTCTCGCCCTTCGTGCTGCGAAAGAACAGCGCGTCGCTCTCGAGCAGCAAGATCGACCCCGCGTTCGCGCGCAAGGTCGCGATCGCCTTGCCGAGAATGCGGTCGAGCAGACCGGCCTCGTCGTCGGTCGACGTCACCGCGCGCTCGATCTCGTAGAGCACGTCGAGATCCTGCACCGCCTGCCGCAGCGCCTCGCCCGTACGCTTCAGGCTGTCGTTCTGCGAGCGGAGCTGATCCATCAACAGCACGTTGTCGAGCACCGCCGCGATCTGCGACGCCACCGCCTCGACCAGCGCCCGATCGTCTTGGTTGAACGCTCCCACCTTGCGGTGCAGCACCTCGACCACCCCCAAGATGCGCCCGCTCACGTGCCGCAGCGGCGCCGCGATCATCGACCGCGTTCGAAACCCCGACTGCCGGTCGATCTCGGGGTTGAACCGAATGTCGTCGTACGCATCGGCCAACAGCAGCGTCTTGCCCGACTGCACCACGTGCCCCGCGATGCCCGCCGTCGCGGGTATACGAATCTCTTTGAGCGTCGAGCCCTTCAGCACCCGGCTCCACAGCTCGTCTTTTTCGGGGTCGAGCATGAACAGCGTCGACGCCTCGGCGCTGAGCAACGAGCTCAACCGATCCATCACGAGCTTCAAGAGCTGCTCGACGTCTCGCGCCGACGAGATCGCCGTGCCGATGTCGAGCACCGCCGTGAACCGCTCGGCCTGCCGGCCCACCGCGTTCTCGAGCTCGTTCAGCTTCTCTGACAACCCCGAGACCAGCCCCGCCGGGCTCTCTCGCGTTGGTATGCGGTAGCTGCGCATCGGCCACCCCTCTTCATTGGTTCAGTGTGCGTCTGCCCACGAGTGCCCGATTCCCACGTCGACCCTCAGGGGCACCTTCAACTCTGCCACCGACGACATCACCTCGCGCGCCAGCGCCGCCGTCGCCTCGGCCTCGCTCTCGGGCGCCTCGAACAGCAGCTCGTCGTGCACCTGCAGCAGCATGCGCGCCTTCGAGCCTTCTTGCCTGAGCCGCTCGTCGAGCACCAGCATCGCCCGCTTCACGATGTCGGCCGCCGTGCCCTGAATCGGCATGTTGATCGCCGCTCGCTCGGCCGCCATCGCCACCGACCGGTTGCGGCTGACCAGGTCGGGCAGGTACCGCCGCCGCCCGAACAGCGTCTCGACGTACCCCTGCCGCCGCACCTTCTCGACCGTCTCGCTCACGTAGCCCCGAATGCCCGTGAACCGCTCGAAGTACCGGTCGATGATCGAGCGCGCCTCGTCGACGGGTATGTTGAGGCGCGTCGCCAGCCCGTGCGGCGACAGCCCGTAGGCGATGCCGTAGTTCACCATCTTCGCCGTGTTGCGCTGCGTCTTCGTCACCGCTTCCAGCGGTACCCCGAACACCTCGGCCGCCGTGCGCGCGTGCACGTCGGCGTCGGCGCCGAACGCCTCGACCAGCGCAGCGTCGCCGCAGATGTGCGCCAGAATTCGCAGCTCGATCTGTGAGTAGTCGGCCGACACGAGCTGGTGGCCCGCCTCGGCCACGAACGCCCGGCGAATCTGTTTCCCCAGCTCGGTTCGTATGGGGATGTTCTGCAGGTTCGGCTCGACCGACGACAGCCGCCCCGTCGCCGCCAGCGCCTGGTGAAACGTCGTACGAATGCGCCCGTCTTCGCCCACCATGCCCGGCAGCGTGTCGAGGTACGTGCTCTTCAGCTTCGCGACGCTGCGGTACTCGATGATCGCGCCGGGCAGCGGGTGCTGCTCCATCAGCTTCTCGAGCACCTCCTGGTCGGTCGACGGCCCCGTCTTCGTGCGCTTGAGCACCGGCAGCTTCAGGTCTTCGTACAGCACCTGCGAGAGCTGCAGCGGCGACCCCACGTTGAACTCGCGCCCGGCGTGCCGGTACACCTCGGCGAGCATCTGGTCGCACAGCGCGTTCACCTGCTCCGAGATGCCCTTCAGCTCTTCGAGGTCGACGCGCACGCCGTGCCGCTCCATGCGGAACAGCACGGGTATGAGCGGGAGTTCCATCTCGCGGGCCAGCTTCTCGAGCCCCACCACCCGCGCCTCTTCGAGCAGCTCGGGCGCCAGCCGCGCGATCGCGTCGGCCGACGCCGCGAAGATCGCCGCCGCCACCCCGCGCCCCACCGCCTCGAGCGGCAGGAGCGCCCGCGTCGCCCCTTGCGGCCACGCCGGCAGCTCGGTGCGCAGCCGCTCGCGCGCCAGGTCAGACAGCGCGTGCTCGCGGCGCGACGGGTTCAGCAGGTACGACAAGAGCTCGACGTCGACGTCGATGGCGGGTTGCGGCAACCCCAGCGTGAAGAACAGGTGCAGCACCGCCTTCGCGTCGTGTGCCCAGACCCTCAGGTCGGCGCGGCCGAAGCCCGGCGAGAGGGCATCGACGACGGCAGCCCCACCGCACGCCTTCACGTCGACGTAGAAGACGCCGTGGCCGGGCTTCAGCGCCAGCCCCAGGCCCGTCACCTTCGCCGAGTGCGCTGGCCCCTCGAACGCCGGCGCAATCGCCACCGCCTCGGCCGAAACCAGCGCCTCGGCCAGGGGGCCGAGCCCCGCCGCCTCGGCCACGATCACCGGGTCTTTCGCGAGCGGCGTCGCCGGCGCCTGCGGCATCTCTTTCAGCAAGACGAAGAACTCCATCTCGGTGAAGAGCGCCCGCGCCTCGCTCGCCTTGATGTCTCTGCGCACGAACTGATCGAGATCATCGGTGACCGACAGATCGTCTTTGAACGCGATCAGCTGCCGCGCCCGCTTCAGGCTCTCGACGTTCGCCTTCAGCGCCTCGCGAATTTTGGGCTTCTGCACCTCGTCGACGCGCGCGATCAGCTCGTCGACCGTGTGGAACTTCTCGATCAGCTCGACCGCCGTCTTCGGGCCGATGCCCGGCACCTTCGGCACGTTGTCGATCGCGTCGCCGACCAGCGCCAGGTAGTCGCCCATCTGGTGCGGCTTCACCCCGTAGCGCTCGAGGCACGTCGCCTCGTCGATCGCCTTGTCTTTCATCGGGTCGTAGAGCGAGACCCCGTCGCCCCAGATCTGCAGAAAGTCCTTGTCGCTCGTGACGACGCTCGAGTTCCAGCCCTTCGCCTTCGCCTTCTTCACCAGCGTCGCGATGACGTCGTCGGCCTCCCACCCTTCGACCTCGACGATCGGCAGGTTCAGCACGTCGGCGCACTTTCTGATGAGGCTGAACTGGCTCTGCAGGTCGGCCGGAGGTGCCTCGCGGTTCGCCTTGTAGTTCGGGTCGATCGCCAGCCGCCCCTTGCGGCTGTCTTTGTCGAAGCACAGCACCAGGTGTGTCGGCTCGCGCTCGCGAATGAGCTTCAGCAGCATGCGCGTGAAGCCCAACACCGCGTGCGACGGCACGCCCTTGCTCGTCGTGAGCGGCGGCAGCGCGTGGTACGCGCGAAAGATGAAGCCCGACGCGTCGACCATGGTCAACGTCTTGGGCCCCTCGGGCACCGGGGCCTCGGGCTCCTTCTCGAGCGGAGCCGGCGGCGGCAGCGCCGAGAACAGATCCGTCTGGGCAGACGAGGTCGGGGTCGCGCGAGCCATCTCCTGCGCTTAACTCAACCCGCCGTCGAATGCCTCAGTCGAGATCGCCCAGCTGCCGCAGCCGCGCCTGCGCATAGCCGTGCGCGCGGCAGCCGTCATCGAGGCGCGCGTACGCGCTCGCCGCCGCCGCCCGGTCGTGCCGTACGAACGCGCTCTCGAGCTGGCGCGTGGCGCGCTCGCACTCGACCGCGGCGCTCACGTACCGCTCCATCACCTTCGCCGCGGCGTCATCGGGCGCCAGCTGGCGTCTCCAGTAGATCGCGCGGTCGGCGCGCAACAGGTCGCCGCTGCGAATGCCCCGAATCGCTTCGGCCAGCCACGGGTCTGGGGCGAACGGCACGTCGCGCTCACCGAGGCCGATGCCTGCGAGCCCACCCACCGCGATTGCGAGCACGACGACTTTCACCGCGAACACCTTCTACGCCTGCCGGCCGGCGCGCCACCGCTGCCCTCGCCCGACACGTCACGGGCACTTCATCTCGGCCTTGCGCTTCTCGTACTCTTCCTTCGTGCCGTCGCCCTGCACCTCGTAGTCGAGCACACGCTGCAGGCTCTGGCAGTCGCCCGCCGCCTCGAGCGCGTCGTGCGCGCGCTGCGTGCAGACGTTGGTGACCGCGCGGAGCAGGTTGCTGTCGCCCTTGTAGAACCA
>JAEUJP010000670.1 GCA_016793725.1 Myxococcaceae bacterium
GCTCTCAGTCGTCATTCCCCTCTACAACGAGGAGGAGAACGTTCAGCCGCTCTACGACGAGCTGAAGGGCGTGCTCGAGAAGCTCGGCAAGACCTACGAGGTGCTGCTCGTCGACGACGGCAGCACCGACAAGACGTTCAAGAAGCTCGAGACCATCGCGGCCGCCGACCCGAACGTGGTGGTGTTGCGGTTTCGACGCAACTTCGGTCAGACGGCGGCGCTGTCGGCGGGCATCGAGCGGGCGCGCGGCGAGGTGATCGTGCCGATGGACGGTGACCTCCAGAACGACCCGGCCGACATACCGAAGCTGCTCGAGAAGATGGAGGCCGACGGCTTCGAGTGTGTCAGCGGCTGGCGCAAGAACCGCCAAGACAGCGGCACGCGGGTGCTGCCGTCGAAGATCGCGAACTGGCTCATCTCGTGGCTGAGCGGCGTTCACATTCACGACTACGGCTGCACGATGAAGGCCTACAAGCGTGAGGTCATCGAAGAGGTGCGCCTGTACGGCGAGATGCACCGCTTCGTGCCCATCTACGCGCACTGGCAGGGCGCCCGCGTCACCGAGATGGTGACGAACCACCGCGCGCGCCAGTTCGGCAAGTCGAAGTACGGCTTCAACCGCATTCTCAAAGTGGTGCTCGACCTGATGGTCGTGAAGTTCCTGTTCCAGTACCTCTCGAAGCCCATCTACATCTTCGGTGGGTTCGGGCTGATGGCGCTGGGGGCGTCGTTCGTGTCGGCGGGGCTCGCGGTGTACCTGAAGCTCGCGGGCATCAAAGACTTCGTCACGACGCCGTTGCCGCTGTTCGCGGGCATCTCGGCGCTGGTCGGGGTGCAGTCGATTCTGGTGGGGCTGCTCGCCGAGGTGTTGGTGCGCACGTACTACGAGAGCCAGGGCAAGCGGCCGTACATCATCGGGCAGGTGCTCGAGTCGCGGGGCGGGCCGATGAAGCCCACGCCCATTTCGGATCGTGTAGGCACCTGATGTGCGGCATCGCGGGAGCGGTGAGCCCGAAGTCGCCGCCTGACGCCGAGCTGCTCGGGCGCATGGCGAAGGCCATCGAGCACCGGGGCCCCGACGACAGCGGCGTGTACACCGACGGGCCGGCCGGGCTCGCGTTTCGCCGGCTCGCGATCATCGACCTGAGCGGCGGGCACCAGCCGATGAACATCGGGCCGGCGACGGTCGTGTTCAACGGTGAGATCTACAACTTCAAAGATCTGCGCCACGAGCTGCAGGCGCGCGGTGACGTCTTCGGCACCCACAGTGACACCGAGGTGCTGCTGCGCGCGTACCTCGCGTTCGGCGATCAGTTTCTCTCGCGCATCGACGGCATGTTCTCGCTGGCGATCTGGGACACGCGAACCCGCACGCTGCTGCTCGCCCGCGACCGCTTCGGCAAGAAGCCGCTGTACTGGTGGCAGGGGCAGGGCGGTGAGCTGGTCTTCGGCTCCGAGGTGAAGGCGCTCCTGCAACACCCCGCGGTGCCGCGCGAGCTCGACGCGGTGGCGCTGCGCCGCTACCTCGCGTTCGAGTACGTGCCGACGCCCGACTGCATCTTCAAGGGCGTGCGCAAGCTGCCCGAGGGCCACGCGCTCACCTTTCGTGACGGGCGCGTCACCGAGTGGCCGTACTACGTGCTGCCGGCGGGGCAGGGCGAGGTCGGTGTCGAGACGCTCGCGGGCTTCGGGGTGCACGACGCGGCGCAGACGCTGCGCACCGAGCTCGAGCGCGCGGTCGAGCGACGCCTCGTCAGCGACGTGCCGCTCGGCATCTTCTTGAGCGGCGGCATCGACTCGACGGCCGTGACGGCGCTCGCGGCGCGCGCGGCCGGCAAGGTGAAGACGTTCTCGATCTCGTTCTCGGAGGGGTCGTTCGACGAGAGCTCGTACGCGCGCCTCGCGGCCGAGCGCCTCGGCACCGAGCACCACGAAGAGCGGCTCTCGCCGAAGGCCGCGATCGACCTGGTGCCGCACCTCGCCGACCAGCTCGACGAGCCGTTCGCCGACCCGTCGTACGTGCCGACGTACCTGCTGTCGAAGTTCACGCGTCAGCACGTGACGGTCGCGCTCGGCGGTGATGGCGCCGACGAGCTGTTCGCCGGCTACGACACCTTCGCGGCGCACGTGCCGGGGCTGGTCGCGTCGCGGCTGCCGGGGCTCGCGGTCGATGCGCTGCAGAAGGCGGCGGGCCTGCTGCCGACGGGCTCGGGCTACATGAGCCTCGACTTCAAGCTGCGCACGTTCTTGCAAGGCGCGAGCTGGGCTCCCGAGTACCGCCACCAGGCGTGGATCGGCGCGATGACCCCCGAGCGGGTGAACGCGCTGCTGGTGCCCGGCTTGCGCGGCGACGACATCTACGCGCCGCTCGACCGGTTCCGCGTGGCGCGGGGCGAGCGCGGCCTCGACTTCGTGCAGCGCTTCTACCTGTCGTTCTACCTGCGCGACGACATTCTGGTGAAGGTCGACCGGGCGTCGATGGCGGCCTCGCTCGAGGTGCGGGCGCCGTTTCTCGACACGCGGGTGGTCGAGTTTGCGCTCGGCATACCCTGGCTGCTCAAGCTGCGCGGCCCATCGCGAAAGTGGCTGCTGAAGAAGGCGCTGCGCGGGCTCGTGCCCGACGAAATTCTCGACCGCAAGAAGCATGGCTTCGCGATACCGGTGACCGAGTGGCTGAAGGGGCCCTTGCGGCCGCTGCTCGAAGACCTGCTGTCTGAGAAGAGCGTGCGCGAGGCGGGGCTGTTCGAGGCGGGCGAGGTGCGGCGGCTCGTCGACGAGCACCAGCGCGGGGTGAGAGACCACCGCAAGCCGCTGTGGACGTTGATGCAGCTCGAGCTGTGGCGGCGACGCTGGTTGGTGACAGGCGCCGCGGGGCGCAGGGCCGCGTGAGCGGGTTTCAGCTAGCGTCGAGGTGCACGTGATCAAGAGCGCGACACACTCGCCGGTGCAGCGGTTTCGCCTCGCGCCGACGGCGAAGCTGGAGCCGAAGCCGGTCGTGCCCGCTGCGCAGCTCGAAGCTCCGAAGGCGCAGCGTGTCGCGCTGACGCCCGAGACGACGCGGCACGCGATCGGGCCCGAGCTGCTGGCGAAGGCGCTCGACCGGTCACAGACCGCCATCGCGCAGCTGCTGGCCGAGCCGAAGGCTCCCGAGACGCGCGGCCAGCTCGCCGACGCGTACGTGAAGCTGGCGCACGCGGTGACGCAGGCTGAAGCGGCGCTGCTCGGCAGCCTCGACGGGCTCGACGCGCGCGTGCAGCCGAAGCTCTATGCCGGCCTGCGCGACCGCGCCTTCACGGCGCTGCGCGATGCGGGCAG
>JAEUJP010000747.1 GCA_016793725.1 Myxococcaceae bacterium
GGTGCGTGGCTCACGCCCACCTTTCAGCACAAAAGTTGCGGGAGCTACACGATGATCAACACTGCGTCTCGTCTGTAGCCCCCAACAAGGAGCGGAACGAGATGCTGGAGCTGAGCGGAACCCCGGTCGTGCAACGGTACCACCCTCGGGTGGAGGCGGAGTTCATGGTGAAGCTGCGCGTGAACGGGCGGAACCTGGTCGCCAAGGCGAAAGATCTCTCGATGGCGGGCCTCAGCCTGCTCGGAGTGCCCGCGATCACCGATCAGCTCACCGTCACGCTGCCGCTGCCCGGGGATCGCGAGATCACGACGCGCGCGACCGTGAAGCGCCGCTCGACCGGCATGATCGGCCTCGAGTTCGATCAGCTCGACTGGGACGACATGTTCGCCCTCGCGCGCTACCTGAACCCGCGCCTGAAGTGACGTCTCACGTCGCCTTCGCGCGCAGCCGATCGATGAGCTCCATCAGCTCGCTCGCGCGAAACGGCTTGTGAATGTAGCCGTCTGCCCCTGCCTTGGTGGCCGTCTCGACGTCGGCCTTCTTCGCCTTGGCGGTGAGCATGTACAGCGGCGTCTTGGCCGTCTTCGGGTCGGCCTTGAGCAGCCGGCAGATGGTGATGCCGTCCATCTGGGGGAGCACCACGTCGAGCAGAATCAGATCGTACTCGGCGCCCTTCGCGAGCTTCAGCCCCTCGGCTCCGTTCGCCGCGCATTGCACGTCGACCGTGCCGTCGCCGAGCATGCTGCTGACGAGCTCGCGAATGACCGGCTCGTCTTCCACCAGCAATACTCTGAACGGGCGGCCCTCGGCCATGAAGGTGCGAGTATAGGCGTCATTCGTAGGCGAGCGCCTCTACCACATCGAGCCGCGAGGCCCGGCGGGCGGGGTAGAGGCCCGCGATGATCGCGCACGCAGTGGCTGCGAGCAGCATCTGCACGGCGAGCTTCAGGGGGAAGATGTACGCGAAGTCCCAGCCGGTCGCCTCGACGCCCACCACCTTGGTGACGATGTAGCCGAGCACGTAGCCCGAGAGGCTGCCGATGACCCCGCCGGTGAGGCCGATCAGAGCCGCCTCGCCTGCGAACAGCCGCACGATGTGCTTTCGGGCCGCACCGACGGCGCGCAGCAGGCCGATCTCCCGGGTGCGATCGAGCACCGCAGCGAGCAGCGTGTTGATGACGCCGAGCAGCGCGAGAATGACGGCGAGAAACTCCATCGCGTAGGTGACCGAGAAGGCGTTGTCGACGAGGGCGTAGGCCTCTTGCCGGAGCTCCTGGTTCGAGAGCACGAAGAGGTCGTACTCGTCTTTCCACTGCGCGTTGATGCGGTCGCGCACCTGCTCGGTCGTCTTCGGGTCTTTCAGGTAGATCTCGAAGTTGTCGACGCGGTCGTCGTTGAACTGGGCGACGAAGATCTTCCTGTCCATGAAGACGGTGCCCTGATCCGACGTGTAGTCGGTGATGACGCCCGACACCTTGTAGCTGCGCCGGCCGGTCGGCGTGTCCATCTCGAAGGTCGACTCGGGGTGCAGGTTGCGGCGCCGCGACAGGTTCTCAGAGATGGTGACGTAGCCCTGCTGCCGCATCTCGTGGGTCGGCAGCCGGCCCTCGCGCACCTCGGGCTTGCCATGCAGGTTGTAGATGTCGGGGTTCAGCGACACGATGAAGATGCGCAGGCCGAGCAGGTCGTGCTGGTAGATGCGCAGGCGGTCGACGGCAGCGACCTCGGGCATCTGCTCGATCGGGTCGCCGAACTCGGGCTTCAAGGGCACGTTCTGCACGCCGGCCACCTTCGACGACGACGTGACGAACAGGTCGGCGGGTACGCTCTGGTCGATCCACTTTTCGGAGCTCTTTTGAAACGAGCCCACGAAGCCCGCGATGCACACCGTCATCGCCACCCCGATCGCCAGCGCCGACACCGGCACCGCCGTGCGCGCCGGAGCCCTCGCGAAGTTGTCTGCCGCGAGCCGCCCGGGAACGCCGAGCGCCAGCTCACCCGGCCGCTGGTAGACGCGCTGCAGCACCCGCAAGACCAGCGGCGACAGCAGCGTGGTGCCCATCAAGATGAAGAACATCGCGAGGTACCCCCCGACGGGGAAGTTCTCGATGGGGGCCGGAATTCGGGTGGCGGGCCACACCCCGGCGATCAGCAGCGCCCCGACGATGGTCGCGAACGAGCTCACGTTCGCCGCGCCCGAGGCCATGTCTTTGCGCAGCGCCTCGACCGGCTGCACCTGCGACGCCACGAACGCCGGCCTAAGCGCCGCGAACAGGCTGCCCCCGATGCCGAGCGCCACGCCCACGATCATCTCGAACGGCGTGAACGTCACGCTCGTCGCGTTCACCTGCACGTAGATCGAGCTGATGCTGTCGCTGACCGCCGACACGGTGCCCTTCGCGAGCAGCGTGCCGAGCGGTATGCCCAGCAGCGAGCCCAGCGCGCCGAGCACCACGGCCTCGAGCGCGAACAGCGCCCGAATGCGCCGCTTCGTCGCGCCGAGCGCGCGCAAGACGCCGATCTCGCGGCGGCGCTGCACCACGCCGATCGCCACCGTGTTGTAGACGAGGAAGACGCCGACGAGCAGCGCCACCGACGAGCCCAGGTTCAGCCCGAGCTGAAAGCTCCGCACCATCGTCTCGGTGCTCTGCCCGCGCCGGTCGGGCCTGGCGACCTCGTACTGCACGCCGAGCGCCGCCTGCAGGGCCTCTTTCACCGCGTCGGTGCCCACCTTCGGGTCGACGCCGACGTCGATGCGGTCGAGCATGCGCTCGCGGGTGAACGCGACCTGCGCGCTGCCGATGTACATGACGCCCACCAGCCCGCCGAACGCCTTGATGGGGCCCGTCTCTTTCAAGAGCCCGTGCACGATGAAGTCTTGCGTGCCGGTCGGCGTCACGAGCTGAAACGTGCCGCCCGCCTTCAGGCCGTGCGACGCGGCGAAGCGCTCGCTCACCAGCATGCGGTCGGTCGAGTTCAAGAACTCGAGGTCGTCGCTCATGTGGCCGACGTCGCGGTCGGCGCCCTCGTAGTTGCGAAAGAAGCCGTCGTCGAGCAGGTCGACGCCCATCACGTACAGGCGCTCGCCGGGCGTGCCCTTCACCGGCGCGACGACGGTGATGCTGCCGGCCGCGTGCTGAACGCCGGGCAGCTTGCTCACCTTTTCGAGCACGTCTTCGGGGAAGCCGGCCTGCCCGGCCGAGATCGACAGGTCGGCCTTGCCGGCGATGGTGTCGATGGTCGAGCGAAAGGCGCCCATCACCGCGCGGTTGATCGCCGCGATGCCGATGAGCGTCGCGACGCCGACCGCCACACCCATGATGGTGAGCACCGTGCGCAGCGGCGAGAGGCTCAGGTGGCGGAGCGAGACGAGCCGGAGGAGCTGGAGCATGAGTCTCTAAGCCGCCGCCGACCGGGTCAGCTCGTCGCCGACGACCTTGCCGTCGGCGAGCCGCACGATGCGATCGCCCACCTCGGCGGCCTTCGGGTCGTGCGTGACCATGACGACGGTGAGGTTGCGCGCGCGCGTCGCGTCGCGAATGAGCTTCAGCACCTCGGCGCCCGTCTTCGAGTCGAGGTTGCCCGTCGGCTCGTCGGCGAGCAGCAGCGCGGGCTCGGTGAGCAGCGCGCGGGCCACGGCGACGCGCTGCATCTCGCCGCCCGACAGCTCGTCGGGGCGGTGGGTATCGCGCCCCTTGAGCCCCACCTGCTCGAGCAGGGCGTGGGCCTTCGGTTCCATGTCGCTGCGCGACTTGCCCGACAGCAGCGCAGGCAAGATGACGTTCTCGACGGCGGTGAGCGTCGGCAGCAGGTTGAAGAACTGAAAGATGAAGCCGAGCCGGTCGCGTCGAAACGCCGACAGCTCGTCGTCGGGCAGCCGCGAGATCTCGCGCCCCTCGATGGTGATGGTGCCGCTGGTCGGCACGTCGAGCGCGCCGAGCAGGTTGAGCAGCGTGCTCTTGCCCGACCCCGACGCGCCCATCACCGAGAGGAACTGGCCGGTCGGTACGACGAGCGACTCGAGCGAGAGCGCGCGCACCTCGGTCTTGCCACGCTTGTAGACTCGAACGGCGTTCGACACGGTGATCACAGCGGGGTGACTCCTTCGCGGTCGACCCACCCCTCGAGGTTGTTCGAGAGGCGAATGCGCACGAACTTGCCCGACTCCTCCATGATGCGCACCTTCAAACCGGCGTGCACCTCGAACGCGACGCGCGCCGAGTCGCCGGGGAAGTCGCGCACGCGCGCGGTGTCGGGCATCACCACGCCCTCGACGTAGTGGGTCTGAACCCACACGTCGATGCCGACGAGCGACGTCGTGACAGCCGCGGTGATGATGCTCATCACGAGCAGAAATGTGGCCCACCCGCGCCGGCCCGGCACGAGCCGGCGAAACAGCAGCGCGAGACCCAGCGTGAGCCAGAGGCTGCCGAGCGAGAGCGCCGAGACCACATCATCGTCGGTCGCGTCGGCGACGCGCTCGAAGAACGGCGCCGAGGTGGGCACGCCGCCGACGAGCTGGTCGCCCTGCCGCGCGCGGGCCGCGGCGAGGTTCGTCTCGATGTCGTCGGCGCGCTTCAGCCGGCGCGCGCGCTCGAGGTACAGCACGGCCGGCCCGAGCTCGCCGTTCGCGAGGCAGGCGGTGCCCAGGTTGAACAGCACGTCGGGGCCGTCGTGGCCGTGCTCGAGCAGCTTCAGGTACGCGGCCTTCGCGGCGGCGTAGTCGGGCGGGTCTTTGTAGAAGGCGTCGTTGCCCTCGCGGAAGAGCGCCTGTGCCTCGTCGGGCGTGTAATAGCTCTGTGCGAACAGCAGCGCTGCGACCAGGCCGAGGGTCATTTCGAGTCCCACGCCTCCATCGCGGCTGCGGCCTCGTCGAGGGCGCTCGCGCGCGCGTGAACGTCGCCCATGCCCGGCGCGAACCGCCCCATGTCACACGTCTCGAGCGACGACTTCACGCGGGCGCGCACGAGCTCGCTCACACCGGCCTCGCTCATCTTCTGGTCGAGCTGCTCGCGCGTGAGCCCGGCCGCGGCGAAGCCCAGCCGCGCCTCGAGGAAGCCGAACAGCGCCTTCTCGACCTCGCCGTAGAAGTCTTGCGTCTTGCCCGAGCGCTTGAGCTTCTCGGCGGCGGCGAGCCGGGCGCGCGCCGCGCGGGCCTTCTTCTTCTTTTCGCTCGCGGGGTCGGTGGCGCCGCCGAGGCGCCGAATGAGACCGAACGCGCCGAAAGCGAGGCCGAGCGCGAGCGGGCCAGCCGCCGCAGGAGCGAACCAGCTGCGCTGCCACATCGGCCGCGAGGCCGCGCCGAAGTTGGCCGTGTGCCGCAGCTGCTTGAGGCCGCCGGCCTCGAGGCGGTTCTTCGGCCCGTCGTTCGCCGTGCCCACATTCGAGGGCGCCGCGGCGAAGTTCGCGCCACCTGCGCCCGGAGTGACGGTCACGGTGATGGGGTCGGTCTTCGACTCTTCGACGCGGTTCGACTCGGGGTTGAAGTACTGCAACGTCAGACCGGGCAGCACGAACGAGCCGGTCTGCTGCGGGAGCACGACGTATTCCTGCACGCGGCGGCCGCCGAGCGTGCCGCGGGTGATGGCGCTCTTGTCGGTGGTGGTGGGCTCGTAGATGCGCAGCGCGGCCGGGCCGGTCAGCTTCGGCAGCGTGGCGCTCTTCAAGTGCCCCTTGCCCTCGAGCGCGACGCGCACCTGAATCGGGGTGCCGACCTGAACGGTGGTCTGCGACGCCTCGGCCCCGATGCGCCAGTGGCCGACGGTGAGGCCGGCTGCCTCTTTCGGCAGCGCCTTGATGGTGACGGTGAGGGCGTTGCCCTTGCGGTGCACGCGGTGGCCCTGAAAGAACATGCCGGTGGTGATGTCGGCCTCGGCAGCACCGATGGTGATGACCCCGGGCTTCAGCGCGAAGAGGGCGCGGCGGCGCAGCAGGTACGAGCGGTAGGGCACGCCGTTGATGACGCGCTGCTCGGGCGCGAGCTGGGTGGGGCTGTCGAGATCTTCCGACAGAAAGCCCTCGAGCTTCGGCATGGTGACGGCGTCGACCGACGACAGCTCGACGCGCGAGTAGATGTGCAGCGTGAGGTTCAGCTGCTCGCCGACGTAGGCGGTCTCTTTGTCGAGCGTGGCGCGCACGAACAGGTCTTGCTCCGACCTCGGCACGTCGGGCTCGGGCACCTGCGGCTGGCCCCCGAACGGGTCATCGTCGCCGAAGAAGCCCTGAAACGGGTCGGGGAAGCCCGGCGGAAGGCTGGGGCGGCCCGAAGGCGGCGGAGCGGCGTCGGCCTGCAGCCGCCCCTTCACGGCCTCCATCACGATCGAGTCGGTCTTGTAGGTCTTCTGCGCGGTGGCGAGCGCGGCGGGCGGAATCGTCAGCTTGCCGGCGCGGTTCGCGCGCATCACCAGCGTGTACTTCTGCACGCGCTTGATGACGCCCTGGTTGCCCGAGCCGAGCGAGTAGCTCATCTGCGTGCTCTGTGAGGTCTGCAGCACCTCGAAGTCGTTCGGCGCGGGGTACTGCACCGTCGCGCCCTCGGGCGCGTTGCCGACCACGATGGTGAGGCGAAACGTGTCTTCGGTGCCGACCTTCTGGCGATCGACGGTCTGGTAGAACTCGACCTCGGCGTGAGCAGCCGCGGCGAAGAGCACCGTCGCGAGGGCGAGCGCGCTACCAGTCTTTTTCATTCGCCTTCCTCTTCTTGTCTTGGCGGAAGCGCCACATCTGCAGGTTGCGCTCGGTGTTCTTGATCGAGTCGAGCATGCGCTCGGCGTCGCGCTTCGACATCTCTTCGCCGCCGTCGCCCGATTCTGCCGCTTCACCTTCACCGATGCCTGCGTCGGCGTCGGCTTCGCCGCCGTCACGGCCACCGTCGCCGCGCTCGCCGTTCTGCGCGCCGCCGTCGCCCTGTCTTTCGCCGTCACCCGAGCCGCCGTCGCCCTGACCGCCGTCGCCCCGGCCGCCGTCGCCCGGCCCCTGGCCACCGTCGCCCCCGTCGGCGCCGCCGTCGCCGCTGCCGCCGTCGCCGCGCCCGCCGTCTTGTGGGGCGCCGGCATCTGCCGGCTTGCCGCCGTCGGAGCCCCCGTCCATTCGGCCGCCGTCACCCGTGTTGCCCCCGTCTTGCGTGCCGCCGTCTGCGCCCCTCGAGGGCGGCGGCGGCAGATCTTTCAAGACGACCTCGAGGTTGTGGCGCGCCTGCTCGTAGCCCGGGTCTTTTCGCAGGGCCTTGCGGTACTCGGCGACGGCTTCTTTCTTGTTGCTCGTGGCGGCCCACGAGTTGCCCAGGTTGTAGTGAATCTTCGACTCGAGCGGCTGCTTGCCCTGGTTGAGCTCGGCGGCCTTCAAGAACGCGGCGCGGGCTTCTTCGTGGCGGCCGAGCTTGTGCAGCGCCGTGCCGCGGTCGAACGCGATCTGCGCGTTGTTCGGCAGCTCTCTGTCGGCGGCGTCGAACTGGTTCAAGGCCGCCTCGTAGTCGCCGCGCTCGTACGCGGCCTCGCCCTCGTCGACGCGCGGGTGGTTCTTCTCGAAGGGGCCCATGGCGAGGAGCGCGAGGGCGATGGCGCCGAAGCTCCTCACGCGCGCTTCCTCCGGTTGAACGAGGGCAGCACGAGCATGCCGAGCACGAGAAAGCCGAGGCCCGCGCCGAGGTAGGGCTGAAACACCTCGGCGTAGCGAACGGTGACGCGGCTCTCGAGCTCGCTCTTCTGGAGCGTGTCGATCACCTTGACCACCTCACCCATCGCGACGCCGTTCGGCTGGTGAAAGAACTGGCCCTGCGTGTCGGTCGCGATGCGGGTCAACCCCGCGCGATCGAGGCGGGTGAGCACGGTGTTGCCGTCGCGGTCTTTGCGGTAGCCGGTCACCTCGCCGTTCTTGTTGATGACGGGTATCGGCTCGCCGGCTTCAGAGCCGATGCCGACGGCGAGCACCTTCGCGTCGAGCTCTTTGAGCGCGTCGACGCCGGCCGAGACGTCGCCTTCGAGATCTTCGCCGTCAGAGATCAGCACCACCACGCGGTCTTTGGCGCCGTGGTCGGCGTTCGTCAGCACCTGCTTCGAGAGCAGCAGGGCCGCGCCGATGTTCGTGCCGCCCTGAGGCACCTGCTCGGGGTCGATGGCGCGCAAGAACAGCTTCGCCGCGCCGTAGTCGCTGGTCAGCGGGCACTGTACGAAGGCTTCGCCCGCGAAGCCGACGATGGCGACCCGGTCGCCCTTCAGCTCGTCGAGCAGCGTGTTGAGCTCGAGGCGCGCGCGGTCGAGGCGTGACGGCACCACGTCGCGGGCGAGCATCGAGCGTGAAGCGTCGATGGCGACGACGACGT
Organism: Myxococcaceae bacterium; assembly: GCA_016793725.1. Classification (GTDB taxonomy): domain Bacteria; phylum Myxococcota; class Myxococcia; order Myxococcales; family Myxococcaceae; genus Xiheicaenimonas; species Xiheicaenimonas phototrophica. Next base: position 8,321 of record JAEUJP010000747.1, read on the forward strand.
CGATGCCGCGGCGCTTCGTCAGCTCGGCGTGGCTGCCGCACTGGGGCTGGGCGAGCGCGAACGCCATGAGCGAGAGGCCCAGGCCGTAGAACGAGGCCTGGGCGGTGGGCAGCGCGAGCGAGACGCCCGGGGCGATGACGAGGGTGAGGCGCTCGGGTATGGCGGCGGTCAGCCGCGAGCGGCGCGAGAGCGCGCGCCACAGCGCGAGACCGGCGAGCAGCAAGGCGACGGGCACGAGCGCGAGGAAGAGCGGCTTCGCGAGGCCGGCCTGGTACCCGAGAATGGTGAACCGCACGGCGTTCACGGGAACACCTTCAAGAGGGTGGCGCGCAGGAGCAGCTCGAGCGCCGCGAGCGCGAACGCGATCAAGAGCCAGTCGTGAAACTCTTCACGGTACGTCGATACGGCGCCGCCCTCGAGCAGCTTCGAGCGCTCGAGCGAGTCGAGCACCTTCTGGAGGCCCTCTTTGAACGTGGCCGCATCGACCGCGCGGTAGAACTCGCCGCCCGTCTTGCCCGAGATCTCTTTGAGCAGCTCGGGGTTCGTGGGGATCTCGACCTCGCGCCACGACGTGTTGCCGAACACGTCGACCCCGACGGGGAAGGGCACCTTGCCGGCCTTGCCGACCAGAATCGAATACACCGGAATCTTGAGAGCAGCGCCCATCGCGGCCGCGTCGAGCGGGCTGATCTGCCCCGCGTTGTTGTCGCCGTCGGTGATCAGCACGACCACGCGCGACTTCGCGTCGCTGTCGCGCAGCCGGTTGAGCGCGGTCGCGAGGGCGTCGCCGATCGCGGTGCCGTCTTCGAGCACGCGGGTGCGCAGCTGCGAGACGACGTCTTTCAGCACGCCGTAGTCGAGCGTCAGCGGCGCCTGCGTGTACGCCGCGCCCGAGAAGACCACGAGCCCGATGCGGTCGTTCACGCGCTGGCTCAAGAAGTCGGTGAGCACCTCTTTGGCGGCCTTGAGGCGGCTGACCGGGCGCTCGGCCTCCATCGAGTTCGAGAGGTCGAGCGCGATCATGATGTCGATGCCCTCGACCGATTGATCGCGCACGCGGCTGTCGCGCTCTTGCGGCCTCGCGAGCGCGATGACGGCGCACGTGAGCGCCACCACGCGCAGCACGGGCAGCAGCGGTAGCAGGTACGGCCGCACGCCCCGGCCCTGCTTCGCGAGCACACCGGCGACGGGGAAGCGGAAGACCGCGCGCGTGCGGCGCTCGACGTACGCCCAGATGAGCAGCACCGGGGCGGCGGCCATCAGCCACAGCACCCAGCGGCTATGAAACTCGAAGCTGGGCATGGGGCGTGGGCGAGGCGCTCGGGGTGGTGGCGTGAACGATGTGGTACGCGAGCTCGATGGCGTTCTTGCAGGCGTTCGGGTCGACGGTCGCCTTCGCGTACCGCACGAAGTCGGACTCGTTGACGAACTCCTGCAGCTCCTTCAGCGGCAGGCCGGGGGTGTGCAGCCGGCGGAGGCTCTCGAGCAGCTCGGGCGAGGTGCTCTCGAGGGCGTCGAAGCCGTACCGCTCGCCGAGGTAGCTGCGCACGATCTCTGACAGCCGAAAGTAATACTCGCGCACGCGAGCCTTGCCGGGCAGATCTTCGGCGCGCAGCGCGTCGAGCGCCCTCTTCGCGCGCACCTCGAGCGCCTCGAGGGGCTTTGGGGCCTCGGCGATGACGGCCTTCGGGCGCTTCAGCCAGCGCATGACGGCGTACGCGCCGAGCGCGACGGCGATGGCGATGGCGAGCGCATAGAGCAGGCGCCAGGTGCGCACGGCGACGTCGAGGGGCGGGTTGATGTCGTAGAGGCCGGCTCCGGTCTGGTCGGCGTCGGGCGGCAACGACGAGACGAGCTCGACCTCGGTGCCGGGCACCGAAAACGTGCCCTGGGCCTGGGCCGCCCACACGTCGAACGTGAGCGGGGGGCTGGTCAGCTTGCCGAGCTGAAAGGCGACCATCTGAACCTTGAAGGTGGTGGTGGCGCTGTCGGGCCCATCGGCGCGGCTGCGCGCGACGTCGACGACGTCGAAGTCGTCGGTGGAGGCGGGGGGCTGCAGGTCGTACCGCTGCTCTTTGACGTGCGTGAGCACGACCTCGATGGTGAACGGCTCGCCGAGCCGGGCCTTGGTGGGCACTGCGCGCGTGTTCACCTCGAGCGGGGGCAAGGGGGCGTCGGCGGCGAACGCGGCAGCCGAGGCGAGCGAGAAGACGAGCGGCAGAAAGCGCGGCAAACGCGCCGTAACTTGCCGGGAAAAGCACAAGACGCAAGCACTCGCGCTCGGCATGGCGCCGTGGAACAAACGTCAGCTTGACTCCCTTCCACCCGGGGGCGCACGCTCGGTTTCCATGAGCCAATTGCCCATCGACATCGACGCCGAGGCCATCTACTTCGACGGCCACTGGTACACCCGCGACGACATGGCGCGTCGCATCAAGGCGATGCTCGATCAGGGTGACTTCGCGGTGTCGCGGCCGAGCGCGGCGCTCGAGCAGCTCATCGCGGTCATCTCGTCGGTGCGCACGCTCGCGTTTCGCGCGACCCCCGACATGATCGAGGCGATCAACGCCGGCGCGGCGCGCAGTGGCAAGTCGGTGGGGGCGTTCATTCGTGAGGCCCTGGCACAGCAGCTCGGGGTGCCCAGCTCTGACTTCGGGCCTGCTCCCGTCGAGCAGCAGGCCCAACAGCCGCAGACCGCGGCGCGTCCGAGTGATGAGACGATTCGGGGTGCGCCCGTCGCCGCGGTCGTGGCGGCCCCGGCGCCTTCGGCACCGCAGGCTCCGATTGCGGGGCCCGGTGCGTTGCGCGCGGCGCAGAACGAGCGGCTGCCGTCGGTGGTGGTCGAGCCCGAGCTGGTGAACGACCCCTCGCCGGTCGAGCTGACCCACAAGAAGACGAAGGAGGAGGAGGCGACCGAGCGCCGCTGGTTCAACTCCTGACCTCTCTTTGATGCTTCAGCTCGCGGCGCTGTGTGGCGCGCTGCTCACCGTTGGCCCCGCGCCCTGGGCTCCAGGCGGGGCTTCACGCCCGGAAGATCTCGTCATCTCGGTGGCCACGTTCGGCCCCGGTGACGATCTGCCCTCGTGGTGGGGTCACACCGCGCTCGTGGTCGAAGACCGCCGGCTCAACCACGCGCGCCTCTACAACTACGGCATGTTCGATTTTTCGACCGGCTTCGTGCACAAGTTCGTGCAGGGCCGGCTCGAGTTCTGGGTCGGCGAGGCGTCGGTGATCGGCACGTACGAGATGTACAAGAGCCTCGACCGCGACGTGCGCATTCAGTACCTCGACCTGACGCCCGAGCAGGCGCAGATCGCGGCGCAGGCGCTCGCGAACAACGTGCTGCCCGAAAACCGCGAGTACCTGTACCACCACTACAACGACAACTGCTCGACGCGGCC
>JAEUJP010000766.1 GCA_016793725.1 Myxococcaceae bacterium
CGCCGCCCCACAGCGTGTTGTCGAGGTCGAGCACGAGCACCTTCTTGGTGCGGCCGTACGCCGAGCGAATGATCTTGGCCGTCTGGTGCGCGAGCCGCACCGCCGCGTTCGGTGTCACGGCCAGCTTCGCGTGAAACCACCACTTCGGGCTCGACCACTCGTCGAGGCCGACCTGCGCCGCGAGCCGGGCGATGTCGTTGATGCGCAGGCGCGGCTCGCGCTCGGCGGCCGCCGCGAACGCCGCGTTCAGGCGCTCGACGAAGCGCACGTGACCGTACGGCGCGCTCGAGCCGAGGTGACCCAGGCTCTCGAGCGGCACGGGGTCGAAGTTGTTCTGCACCACGATGCACTGGCCGCGGGCGAGCAGCTTCTGCCACAGCGTCTCGAAGCGGCCGAGCTCGGCGGCCAGCAGGGCGTCGACGTCTTCGGGCTTCGCGCGGGCCGGCGGCCACCGCGTGACGTTGTGATGGGTCGTGTGCACGACGACGACATCGGGGGCGAACGCGTCGAGGGGGCCCGTGTCGACCGCGCCGTCTTCGTAGAAGCGGTTGTACTCGCTCTCGAAGAACGTGGGCCGAATGCCCGCCGCGAGCAGAAACAGCTCGAGCGCGCTGCGCAGCTGCGCCGTCGTCGACCCGCCGAGAATCGCGATCTTCTTCTCGATGAACGGGCCGTGCGCCTCGAGCTCGGCCTTCAGGCTCTTGTGCTTGCGCAGCACGAGCGGCACGTCGAGCGGGTACTGGAGCGCGTCGAGCATCGTCTTTGCCTTCAGTGGTTGTACGACCAGCGGCTCGGGTTCAGCAGCACGAGCTCGGTGTAGAGGCTGTCGATGACGTTCTCGGGCTTCGGCGTGCTCGGGCGATAGAGGCGGGGCTGGGCCAACGTCCACCGGAAGGCGCCTCGAATCTTTTCGCCCTGCATCAGGCGCGAGTCGACGGCGGTGAACAGCGTGCCGTTCTCTTTCAAGAGCTCGCGCTGGGCGAGGTTGACGGCCTTCGCGAACAGGGCGGGGTTCGAGACGTGGTGCAGGTAGCTGCACGGCGCCTTGTTGCGGAACAGGGTCTTCGAGGCGACGGCGTAGCAGTGGCCCTCGGGCCCTTCGAGCACGAGGTGGGTGACGGGGTAGGGCAGGTGGTCGCGCCACAGCTCGAGCTGCCGGGCGTCGAGCACCCGCTCGATGTCTGCGGCGGCCTTCACGCGGCGAATGCCGTTGGGGGTGAGGCGCGGCGTGACCGCGGGTATGACGAGGAGCTGATCGTCGAGCACCTCGAAGCCGAGCCGCTTCTTGAACAGCTCGTACGTGAACGGGCTGGCGCTGTAGTTGAGCAGCGTGTGGTCTTTCAGCTCGAGCATCGGCATCAAGATGTGGAGGTTCGCCTTGCGGTGGCTCTTCTTCGTGATCCACGAGGTGAGGCCGCAGAAGCGCTCGGCGCCACGCCGGCTGAACACCGCGCCGAGAAAGCCGACCACCTCGCCGCGATCGATCGAGACCCAGCCGCGATAGTCCTGATCGCTGAACTGGTAGTCGACCAGGCGTCTCCAGTCGTCGCGCGTCAGCGGCCCGCCGAACTCCTTGAGCACCTCGTGAATGGCCTCGAACATGTCGGGCGTCGCACGTTTGATCTCCATGACGTTTTCCCCCTTCGCCTTCAGACGGCCCGGCGAACCCTCTCGTACTCGGGCACGTACACCTCGAACGGCAGCGTTCGGCGCAGCGCATCGCCCCAGGTTCTTTCGATGGTCACGCCCGCATGGTCGAGGCGATCGAAGGTCTCGGCCGCGTGCGTGCGCGCGCGCAGCTGCCGCGCGAGGTCAGACCGCATCGGGCCCGGCGGCATCGCCGCTCGAGCGGCCTCTCTGCGAAAGAGCTGCGACCACACCGCCGCCAGGTGGTGTGGAGCGAAGCGGCGGTAGAGCTGCACGCGCGCCGTTTCGCTCGCGATCGCGCCGAGCCGCTCGTGCCGCCGCACCAGGTCGGCGCAGAGCTCGAGGGCGGCGCACCGGCGCTTCACCGCATCGCCGACCTCGAGCATGAGCAGCACCTCTTCGGGGGCCGTGTCTTCGAAGCTCATGTCGCGCACGCCCTCGAGCTGCACGATGCGGTCGTCGACCTGCACCGACAGCGTCGCCGCGATCGGCAGGCCGTCGAGCAGGAGGAAGTGGAACAGCGTCGCGCCGTCGTCGGCGAGCCGCGCGTGGCGAGCCGCGCGCCGGGGGTCACCCCCGACGCCGGTCGCCGAGTCGAGCTTCTGGCTGCGCGCCTCGAGCTCGAGGTACATCGTGAGCAGCGCTCTGCCCGCGCCCGCGCCCTTCGCGGTCACGAGCTCGAGCTCGCCCGTCGAGAGCAGCGAGCGGGTGCGGCGCACGAGCGACGCCGCCCAGCCGCCGAGCGAGTGAAACCAGGTGCCCAGGTCGCGGCCGAGCGGCACGCTGGCGCGGAGCGGGCCCGGCGAGAGCTGCACGCCGCAGCGGAAGCTCGCGAGCTTCGCTGCGGCGCGGGCGAGTGGGCCGGTCGCCGTCTCGCCGCCGAGCTCCAGCATGCTGAGCTTCTCGTTGCGCAACAGAAAGTCGAGCAGCGGCCGCGCGCTGTCGTCGTCGACCTGGCCGTGCACGTCGGAGGCCCGCACCCACCGCGTGGCCTTGAGGCCCAGGGGCGCGTCGACGTGCCGCACGAGCGGCAACCAGCCGGTGACGCGGCCCTCGTCGACCGCCGCGATGACGTACGGCTCGTTGTGCCCGAAGAACGCGCGCAGGCCGTCGAGCGCCCTCGGCTTCACACCCGACAACTTCGAAAGCTCACGAATGACTTCGACCCTCATCCCCGACCTCCTCCACCTCCAGATCGACTAACCGCGTCGGCCAGAGTGTGCTGGAGGTGCGTTTGGGTAACGGTGTGTGCGCGCGGTAACGCGAGGGTCTGAACGTGAAAGTGTTGAGAGTCGTGGTCGTGGTGGCGCTGGTCGGCGGTCTGGGCGGCGCAGGGTACACGTGGTTCACCCGGCTCGACCGTGCGGCGGCGGCGATCATGCTCGGCCCGCCGAACGACGACGACCTGCTGCTGCTCGCCGCCCACCCCGAGACGCCCCAGGCCGCGAAGGGGGTCGACGTGCTGTCCGAGCAGCTCGGCCCGTACGACTGCGTGCCGGCGCGGCTTCAGCTGTTCGACGCGGTGCTCACCGCGCAGAAGCTGCCCGACGCCACGGTGGCGGCGCGCGTGCTGAACCGGTGTACGCAGCTCTCGCCGAAGCGGTGGGGCCCGTACAGCGGCGCCGAGGTCGCGCGCGGTGTACGTACGGTGCTGCGCGAAGAGTTTCGGGGCGAAGACGCCGACCCGCTCATCGGCTGGTTGGAAGACTCGAAGGCCGGCGTGTCGGAGGACGTGCTCGTCGCCGTCGCGCTCGCGCTCGGCACCTCGGCGAAGGCCGCGCGGTACTTCGAGGCCGGGTTCCCCGCTGACGGCCAGCCGCTCACCGCCGAGCCGCTCATGGCCCCCGCCGGCGACTCGCGCCTGGGGCCCGCGCTCGCCGAAGCGGTGCTTCAGTACGGGCGGCTCGGGCCGAACGACAAGCGCACGACGCCGGCCATCGCGAAGGCGGCGGCCGTCGTGAAGGTGCCGGTCACCGACGAGGTCATCGCGGCGGTGACCCGAATGGGCGAGGCGGGGCTCGAAGACGCTGCGCGCGCGATACTCGGCGGCACGCCGGCCGAGCGCATCTCGAAGGTCATCGCCGAGCGCGAGAGCTGGGCCGTCACGTCGGGCCGCCGTACCGCGATTCTCGACGCGGTCGGCGCAGACTCGAGCGGCGATCTCGAGGCGATGTTCCAGAGCGTCAGGGGGCTCGACTCCGACGCGTGGAACACGAGCGAAGGCGAGAAGCTCCGCGACGACACCATCAATCGCTCGCAGATCGGGCTGCGCAGCATGGGCGCCCGGGCCGTGCCGGCGGCGCACAAGTACCTCGCCGACCCCGACGCGCGCGTGCGCTCGCTCGCGCTCGAGCACCTCTTCGCGTTCGACCGCGCCCACTTCAGTCAGGCCGTGTTCGAGGCGTCGCCGAAGCTGTCGTACCGAGACCTCGACCGCGCGCTCGAGCTCGCCGGCGCCGAAGACGACCGGCTGATGCTGCACTTCGCCGCGCTCGCGGTGCCGCAGCTGGTGGTGAAGGTGAAGAAGAAGCTGCTCGAGCAGCGCGCCGACGTGCTCGTGCCGGCGCTGTTCGCGCTGCTCGCGCACCGCGAGTCGTTCTCACCCGACGAGGTCGAGGCGTATCAGCGCCTGCTCGCCGACTGCCCAGGCTCGGGGCCCGTGACGGCACGTGAGCTCGCGAAGGCGCTCGAGAGCGCCGGCGGCAGGCCCGAGGCCGTCTACTGGCTCGCGAAGCTGCTCGCGCTGAGGCACCTCACGACGGTGGGCGGCGGCGCGGCCGAGAAGGCCGTCGTCGCGAAGTTCGTCGCCGACGCCAGCGGCTACGACGACGTGCGCATCAAGTACGTGAACGGCAAAGAGACGAGCCGCGAGCCGACGCGGGTGGCGTTCGCAGGGCTCGCGGCCGAGGCGATGAAGCAGCTTCGGTGAGCGCCGTGCCCTCGGGGCAAGACATGGGATGACCGGGTACCCTCGCCGAGGTGCCGTTTCGAAAACGGACATCCCATGGGATGGGTGTTTTCGAGACGGCACTTCGGAGGGCACCCGCAGACATCCCACGTCTCGGCGCTTCGAGGCCGGCGACGCTGACCGCTCAAGCTGCGAGCTCGGGGTGGTAGCACGCCGCCGTCACGTTCTTCTGCCGCACCAGCACCGGTTCGCCGTTGAAGCTCGCGAGCACCTCGACGCCAGGCCCCACCCGTTCGATGCGCGGCGCCCGAATGAAGACGAGCCTTCGCGTGCCGCTGTCGTCGAGCGCCTCGAAGCTGTCGGCCTGTCGCCCGTACGCGTTGCGCTTCACGTCGACGTCGAGCCAGCCGTAGCGCGCGCACAAGATGAGGCCGGCGCAGGTCGCGAAGACGGGCTTGCCGCTGCGCACGAAGCCGTCGAGCGCCGGCTTCAGGCCGCCGAGCTCGATGAGCTTGCCTTGTGTCGTGCTCTCGCCGCCGGGCAGCACGAGCGAGTCGACGCGCGCCAGCTCTTCGGGCGTGCGCACCTCGAGGGCAGACGGCCCCAGCGCTCGCAGGTGCGCCTGAAAGCCGCCCTGCAGGGCGAGCACGCCGGGCGTCACGGCGCCCACGTCACCAGCCCCGCGCCGACATGCGCTCGTCGGCCTTCAGGGTGCCGAGCTCGAGGCCGCGCATCGAGGCCTTCAAGCCCGTGCTGGCGGCGGCGAGCTTCGCCGGGTCTTGCCACCAGGTCGTCGCCTCGACGATCGCGCGGGCGCGGCGGGCCGGGTCTTCAGAGAGAAAGATGCCGCTGCCGACGAACACGGCCTCGGCGCCGAGCGCCATGCACAGCGCGGCGTCGGCCGGCGTCGCGATGCCGCCGGCCGCGAAGTTCGGCACGGGCAGGCGGCCGGTCTCGGCGACCTCGCAGAGCAGCTCGTACGGCGCGCCGAGCCGCTTCGCCTCGCTCATGCGCTCTTCGGGAGCGAGCTGCTTCACGCGGCCCAGCTCGCTCTTCAGCTGCCGCAGGTGCTTCACCGCCTCGACGACGTTGCCGGTGCCGGCCTCGCCCTTGGTGCGCAGCATCGCGGCGCCCTCGCCGATGCGGCGCAGCGCCTCGCCGAGGTCGCGGCACCCGCACACGAACGGCAGCCTGAACGTGTGCTTGTCGATGTGAAACGCCTCGTCGGCGGGCGTGAGCACCTCGCTCTCGTCGATGAAGTCGACGTCGAGGGCCTCGAGAATGCGAGCCTCGATGAAGTGGCCGATGCGGCACTTGGCCATGACGGGAATGGTGACGGCGTCTTGAATCGAGCGAATCATCTCGGGGTCCGACGCGCGCGCGACGCCGCCTTGCGCGCGAATCTGGGCGGGCACGCGCTCGAGGGCCATGACGGCGCAGGCGCCCGCGTCTTCGGCGATGCGGGCCTGCTCGGCGTTGACGACGTCCATGATGACTCCGCCGCGCAACATCTCGGCGAGGCCGTATTTCTCGCGCCGCCGGCCGACGGCCAGTACCGGGTCTGTCGCCCGCTGCGACGCTGGCGCGTCGCCGCTGGCCTCTGGCCGACGGCTTATTCGGGTTGTGCCGGTGTTGCTCATACGACCTCCAGTTGACGGGTGGGCTTCGAAGCAGAAGAGCGACGTTCGGCGGCGGCGAACGCGCGGCCGAGCCGCTTCGCGCCTTCGATGAGGCGGCCGGGGGGCTCGGCGCAGAACGTCACGCGAACGCCCTTCTGGCCGGCCTCGGTGATGCCGTTCAGGGTGCCGGGGCCGACGAGCACGCCGTGCTTCTGGCCCTCGAGCCAGACGGTCTCGGGGTCGGGCCCCTCGGGCAGCGGCAACCACATCGCGAGGCCGGTCTCGGGCACCGACCACTTCACCCGCGAGGGCAGCGCCTTCAGCAGCGCGCCGTGCAGCGCGTCGCGGCGGGCGCGGTAGCGCGGCAGCGTCTTCTTGAGGTGCGCTTCGAGGTAGCCGCGCTCGAGAAACTCGGCGAGCGCGTACTGGAGCAGGGCCGACGTGCCGAGATCCATCGCGTGCTTGAGCAGCTCGAGCCGGCCGCGCAGCGCGCGCGGCGCGAGCAGGTAGCCGATGCGCAGCGCGGGTATCAGCTTCTTCGAGTACGTGCCGAGGTACAGCACCTCGCCGTCGAGCGTTCGCAGCGCCGCGATCGGCGGCTTCAGGTCGAGGTGAAGGTCAGAGGCGTAGTCGTCTTCGAGCAGGGGCACTCCGCTCTTGTGCGACCACTCGACCAGCGCCTCGCGGCGGGCGAGCGAGATGCGGCGGCCCGTGGGGTTCTGGCAGTTCGGCATCACGTAGAAGCCCTTCGCGCCGCGGCCCAGCCGCTCGAGCGCGTCGAGGTCGGGCCCGTCTTCGTCGCACGGCACCGGCACCAGTCGGGCCCCGGCGGCGGCGAGCAGGCGCACGGCGCCGTGGTACGTCGCCTCGTCGACGAGAAAGGTGTCGCCCCGCGTGATGAGCGCGCGCGCGAGCAGGTCGAGCGCCTGCTGGCTGCCCGAGGTGATGAGAATGTCGTCGGCCGTCGCCGGCACGCCCTGGCGCTCGAGGTCTTTCGCGATGAGCTCTTTCAGGCGCGGCAGCCCGCCGGTCGGCGCGTAGCCGAGGGTGTCGGGGCCGTGCTCGTGCAGCGCGCGGTCGATGCAGCGGCGCAAGAGCTCGTGGGGCAACAGGTCGTGCATCGGCTGCATGCGGTTCAGGTGAATCGCGTCGGCGGCCGCGACCGGGTGGGCGAAGCGCTCGGCGCGCAAGAAGGTGTCGTTGTTGATGGCCTGCGTCGCGAGCGTCGACCACGGCATCGGGGCGCGCTCGGGGGGCGCACCCGCCCTGGCCGCCCGCGGCGGGGCGGCGTCGGCGACGAACGTGCCGCGCCCGACGGTCGACTCGACGAAGCCCGCGGCGTGCAGGTCTTCGTACGCGCGCACGACGGTGTTGCGGTGCGTCTTCAGCTCGTCGGCGAGCGCGCGCGTCGGCGGCAGCCGAAAGCCGACGGGGAAGGTGCCGTCGTGAATGCGCGCGACCACCGCGTCGAACAGCTGGCGGTACAGCGGGAGCCGCGACGCCGCCGACAGCCGAATGCCCAGCGATTGGACCTTGTTGGTCTGCATGGGCGCGAACAATGCGCCTCACGCCGACGCGCGCCAAGGGCCAAGGCCGGGCGATGGTCTATTCCAAATGGGCCAAATCAGACTTCCGCTATAGACCAATCTTGGTGAGGCCGAACCGCGCCTCGGTGCGGCTGGGTGAAAACTCGACCAGGGTGCTGCCGGTCACCCAGGCGTCGTTGCCCGAGATGGTGAGCGCGTTCGCCCCACGCGGCTGCGACGTGATGATGCTCAAGATGTTGATGCGGAAGCCGGTGGGCTTCGAGCCGCCGGTGCCCCACGTGGTGTCGAGCGTGCCGTCGGCGCGCACCTTGTAGATGCGCGAGCCGCCGAGGTTGTTCGTGTAGACGTAGAGCGAGCCGTCGGCGGCGAACGCAGCGCCGCGAATTTCACCGGCCGGGCCCATGCCCATCGCGTCGTTCTCGATCTCTTTCACCCCCATCGGCCCGAACGCCGTGTCGGGCGCGCCGTCGGCCGAGACCTGAAACAGCTTCAGCGCCGTGATGCTCGAGCTCACCGAGCGCGTGCCGATGCCGAGCAGCTTGCCGTCGCTGCGCGCGAGCAGCTTCTGCATGGTGCCGCCGCTGCTCTTCACCGAGCCCATCGTGCCGAACGACAGGTCGAGCGTGCCGGTGTCGGTGAGCCGGCAGATGGTGAAGGCCTCGCCGCCGCCGAGCACCGTGTTGTTGCCCTGCAGCACGATGTCGTTGGCGTACTCCTGGCCGCCGAAGTGGTACGGCGTGGGCGTGAACGTCGAGTCGGTCGTGCCGTCGGCGTTGATGCGGTAGGCGAACAGGTCGCGGCCTCGCGTCACGCCGTTTTCGAAGCCGCCCGCGAACACGTACTTGCCGTCGGCGCGCTTCGCGATGCTGTAGCCCGCGCCCGCGTTGTCGGAGTGCGACATCGGGTTCAGGTCGTAGAGCGCGTAGCCGCGCGTGTTGAAGGTCGTGTCGAGCGAGCCATCGGCGTTGAACCGCATGATGATGAGGGCGCCGGCGGTGGCGGTGACGATGCCGCGCGCGAAGCCGGTCGCGACGAGCTTGTCGCCGTCGGGTATCGCGGCGAACAGCCCGTCGCTCGTGAACGACATCAGGCCGTCGGTGCCGCCGTCGAAGTCGACGTTCGTGTAGCCCTGCGTCGCGAAGGTCGGGTCGAGCGTGAGGTCGGTGTTCGCGCGCAGCGCGAAGGTGTCGGGCAGCTTCGGGCTCGCCGAGAGGCCACCCGAGCCGACCACCATCACCTTGCCGGCCTGCACGGTGACGGCGTAGCCGACGGCGTCGTAGCTCTCGGGCAGGAGCCCCGCGTCGACGGCGCTGCCGCCGCCGGTGCCGCCGCCGCCGGCGCCTCCGTCGGTGGGGGCGCCGCCTCCGCCGGAACAGCCGATGCAGAGCAGGGTGACGAGCGGGCCGAGGAGTGTGCGCATGCCCGCTCTTCTAGCAACCACCGCGCCGGACGCGAGAATCGGTGTTTGAGAGCGCCAACTGTGAACGGGGTGGCTGGCTCGAACCCCATGCATCGACTCACAGCGCAAGACGAGGTCCGCCCCGAAAGTCGCGCTGCCGAGAGAGGGCGCGACATTTCAGCGCCCGAGGCCCCGTCTCACGTGGGCTCTCTCGTCGTCATACTTCTCGCAAATTCGGGCGGTTTCTTCGACCCCACCGCCAACGGCTGCTCCGCTTGCCACACGGGCGGCGCGGCCCCCACTGTTACGATCACCTCGAGCGACCCGGGACCGGCCCCCGGCCAGACCGTCACCCTCACGGTGCGCATCACGACGCCGACGGGCGGGTGGGGCGGCTTTCACCTGGGGACCTCGACGGGCACGCTCGGCACCGTCGACCCGGGCGCTCGCGTGATGTCGAACCAGGTCACCCACGCGGCCCCGCGCCCCGAAGACGCGAGCGGCGACGTCGCCTTCACCGCGACGCTCACCGTGCCGTCGACGCCGGGCGCGATGGTGGCGCTCACCGCGTGGGGCAACGCGGTCAACGGCAACGGCGTCATCAGCGGCGACGCCGCGGCGCAGGCCTCGCTCACGCTGTGCGTCGACACCGTCTTCTACCGCGACGCCGACGGCGACGGGTTCGGCGACGCGGCGAACACGACCGGCGCGTGCACCGTGCCCTCAGGCTACGTCACCTTCGCGGGCGACTGCGACGACACGCGCGCCACCGTGAAGCCCGGGGCCCCCGAGGTCTGCAACGGCCTCGACGACGACTGCGACGGCATGACCGACGAGGGGCTCGCCGTCTCGACCTGCGGCATCGGCGTCTGCGCGCGCACCGGCACCTCGTGCCTCGCCTCGAGCTGCACGCCGGGCGCGCCCGGCACCGAGGTCTGCAACAACCTCGACGACGACTGCGACGGCATGACCGACGAGGCGCTGGGCTCGAACACGTGCGGCACCGGCGCGTGCCGCCGCACCGTCGCCGCGTGCATCGGCGGCGCCCCGCAGGGCTGCGTGCCCGGTGCGCCGGCCCCCGAGCTCTGCACCGGCGCCGACGACGACTGCGACGGCAGCACCGACGAGGCGCTGGGCTCCACCACGTGTGGCCTCGGCGCGTGCCAGCGCACGCAGGCGAACTGCGTGGGCGGCGCGCCGCAGGCGTGTGTGCCCGGCGCGCCGAGCGCCGAGGTCTGCAACGGCGCCGACGACGACTGCGACGGTGCTCCCGATGACGGGCTCGCGCTCTCGACGTGCGGCGTCGGCGCTTGCGCGCGCACCGGCTCGACGTGTGCGGCGGCGAGCTGCACGCCGGGCGCTCCCTCGGCCGAGATCTGCAACGGGCTCGACGACGACTGTGACGGCACCGCCGACGAGGGCGTCTCGCTCGCGACGTGTGGCGTCGGCGTCTGCGCGCGCACCGGCACCACGTGCTCTGCGGCCAGCTGCACGCCGGGGGCTCCGAGCGCCGACGTCTGCAACGGCGCCGACGACGACTGCGACGGCGCGAGCGACGAAGGGCTCGCGCTCGCCATGTGCGGCACGGGGGCGTGCCGCCGCACCGGCACCACCTGCTCGGCTGCGAGCTGCACGCCCGGCTCGCCCACCACCGAGGTGTGCAACGGCGTCGACGACGACTGCGACGGCCAGACCGACGAGGCGCTGAGCCTCGCGACGTGCGGCACCGGCGTCTGCGCGCGCACCGGCACGACGTGCGCGGCGGCGAGCTGCACGCCCGGCGCGCCCGGCACCGAGACGTGCAACACGCTCGACGACGACTGCGACGGCGTCGTCGACGAGGGCTGCGCGTGCGTCGATGGCACGACGCGCTCTTGCTACAGCGGGCCGGTCGGCACCTCGAACGTCGGCCGCTGCCGGCCCGGCACGCAGACGTGCTCGGGCGGAGCGTGGGGCGCCTGCGCCGGCGAGCTCACGCCCATCGCCGAGACCTGCAACGCTGTGAACGACGACTGCGACGGCCAGACCGACGAAGAGCTGGGCACGCTCAGCTGCGGTACCGGCGCGTGCGCGCGAACGGTCGCGGCGTGCGTGAGCGGCACGGAGCACACGTGTGTTCCCGGAGCGCCCGGGGCCGAGACCTGCAACGGGCTCGACGACGACTGCGACGGTACGGCCGACGACGGGCTGACGCTCGCGACGTGTGGTGTCGGCGCGTGCCGGCGAACCGGCTCCACCTGCGCGGCGGCGAGCTGCACGCCGGGCGCGCCGAGCGCCGAGGTCTGCAACGGGCTCGATGACGACTGCGACGGCATGACCGACGAGGGGCTCACGGTGTCGACGTGTGGCGTCGGTGTCTGCGCGCGCACCGGCACCTCGTGCCTCGCGTCGAGCTGCACGCCGGGCACGCCGGCCACCGAGACGTGCAACGGGTGGGACGACGACTGCGACGGCGTACCCGACGACGGGCTCCAGCCCGCGAGCTGCGGGGTCGGCGCGTGTGCGCGCACGGCAGCCACCTGCGCGCCGGCGGCGTGCACGCCGGGCGCCCCGAGCGCCGAGATCTGCAACGGCATCGACGACGACTGTGACGGCACGACCGACGAGGGGCTCGCGGCTTCGACCTGCGGCGTCGGCGCCTGTGCGCGCACCGGCAGCACCTGCCTCGCGACCAGCTGCACGCCGGGCACGCCGGGCACCGAGACCTGCAACGGCGTCGACGACGACTGTGACGGTCAGACCGACGAGGGCCTGCAGCTCGCGAGCTGTGGGGTGGGCGCGTGCGTGCGCACGGGGAATACGTGTGCCGCCTTGAGCTGCACCCCCGGCTTGCCCGACACCGAAGTGTGCAACGGCGCCGACGACGACTGCGACGGTGAAGTCGACGAGGCGCTCGCGCCATCGAGCTGCGGGCTCGGAGCGTGCGCGCGCATCGGCACGTCGTGTCTCGCGTCGAGCTGCACGCCGGGCGAGCCGGTGACCGAGCAGTGCAACGGGCTCGACGACGACTGTGACGGCCAGACCGACGAGGCGCTCGCGCCGAGCCGCTGCGGCGTGGGCGCATGCGAGCGCTTCGGCACGACGTGCGAAGCGGCGCGCTGCACGGCGGGTGAGCCGGCCACGGAGTCGTGCAACGGGCTCGACGACGACTGCGACGGGCAGACCGATGAAGGGTGTGGTCTGCCGGTCGATGCGGGCGCGCCGGAAGATGCCGGCGTTCAGCAGCCGGAGGAAGACGCGGGGGTGATCGCGCCGGCTCCAGAAGATGCCGGCACGCCGCCTTCACGGCCGGGGCCGCAAGAGATCGTCGGCGGCATCTCGTGCACCGCGGCGCCGGGCAGCCTGGGGCTGCTCGCCATCGTCTTCGTCTCGCTGAGCAGGGCACGCAGCGCCCGCGAAGGTGGGCGGCGCGAGCGCCCCCAGAGGAGCGTTATTTTTCGAAACCCCAGCCCCTTGAGGAGCGCGGCGAGGGTGCGCTCTGCCGACTCTCGCGCGCGGTCACGCAGCTTCGCGTCGCGCAGCACCGATGCCTGAAGCTCGCCCTCGCCGGCGTGAAGCATGGCCGCGGTGTCTTCGCTGCCCAGGTTCGAAACGATGATCTCGGTCTCGCCGGGCAGCACGTGCGCCTCGATCTCGAGCTCGGGCAGCTCGAGCGTCACCTCTTCGCCGCGCACCTGCACCTGCTCGGTCTTCACCTTGCGCAGGTCGACGAAGAAGTGTGCGTTCGCGAACACCAGCGCCGTGCCGCG
>JAEUJP010000781.1 GCA_016793725.1 Myxococcaceae bacterium
CTTCTTGCGCCCCGTCGTCAGGTCGAACGTGCCGTTGCCCTCGCCGAAGTCCGAAGTCGAGGGCACGCCGTCGAGGCCGTCGTCGTCGAACGGCTCGCCCTCGTCGCGCCGCCAGTTGTTCTCGGTGCCGAGCGGGTTCACGTCGGCGTCGTAGTCGTCGCCGTTCGGGTCTTTCGCGGCCGGGTCGACCGTCGTGCGGCAGCCGCCGGCGCCGTCTTCGCGCGCGTTCTCACACCCGTCACGCCCCGTGTCGCGGTAGCGCTCTTCGCCGTTGTTCACGAGCGGCTCGCCCCAGTCGCGCCGGCCGTTGCCGTTGAAGTCCCACGCCAGCGCGACGAGCACGGGCTCGCGCGCCTCGCGGCAGGCGTCGAAGCGGCCGCCGGCGCGCAGCATGATGCCGGGGTTCGCGGTGCGGTTCGCGATGCTCGCGCCGCCCTTGCCGGCGCAGTACGCGGCCGCGAAGGCGCTCTCCATCGAGACGGGCAGGGGGCTCGCGATGTTCGCGGGGTTCGAGCAGAAGTCGACGACCTCTTCGTTCGAGTTGCAGAAGAACGTGCTGCGCTCGCCGTCGCAGAACGTGATCGCGTCGATGGCGCCGTCGGGGTTGTACTCGCGGTTCTTGAGCCCCTTGACGCGCACCGGGTTCGCGCAGTCGAACGTGCGGTCGACGCCGGGCGGCGAAAACGTCGAGGCCGGGTTCTCGGTGAGCAGGTTGCCGAACGCGAGCGTGAGGTCGGTGAAGAGGCCGACGTAGCCGGTGCGGTCGAACGGCGTGTTCACCGTGTAGACCCAGTGGTTGAAGTCTTGCGCGTGCTCGTAGCGAATCGTCGGCGGGTGCGTGACGCAGCCGGCGGTGGCGGGGTCGTTCAGCGTCGCGAGCTTCGTCATCAGCTCGGCGCGCGTGCAGAAGCCGCCGGTGTGAAAGCGGTCGATGGTGCGCAGCAGCAGCGCGGCGTCGAGCGGCGACCCGAGCGCGGCGAGCGCGTCGAACTTCTCGGGGTGCTGGAGCCCGATCGCCGCCGCGCCGATGGCGCCCATCGAGAGGCCGCCGATGGCGCGCCAGGTGGTGCGCACCTTGGGCGGCTCGGGCGGAGCAGACGGAGCGCTGCACGCGACGAGCCCGAGCAGCGCGGCGCCGGCGACCGCGCGCATCAGTCGTTACCGGGGCCCAACGAGTCGAGCGCGGTGCCGCGCTTCTCGAGCTGCTTCTTGAGCAGGTCACGGCCGAGCTTGAGCGCCTCTTCGTCGGTGAGGTTGCCGAGCTTCGACAGCTCGATCACGACCTGTTGCACGAGGGCCTGCGCCTTCTCATCATCGTTCAGCGCGCGCTGCGCCCGCGCGAAGAGCGTGGGGCCGACGCGTTTGTAGAGGCTCTCGAGGGGTGTCGAAGGCACGCTTGCGACTGTAGCGCGAGATTCGTGTGGCGGCCGAAAACGGATCTAGGCTTTCGCACCGTGCTGGTCCTCGTGATGGTGCTGGGTGCGGCTCCCGGCGCCGCGGTCGACGTCATCTTCACGGGCGACGTGATTCCCCACGTCACGGTGAAAGAGACCGCGAAGAGCCACGTGCGCCGCGGCCCCGACGGCGCGAGCTTGAACCACGACGGGTGGGACCACGTGTTCGGCCCGCTCACCGAGGCGTTTCGCCGCGCCGACGTCGCCGTCGTGAACCTCGAGACGCCGCTCACGACGCTGCGGCGACCTGCGTACGGTGAGCTGGTGTTCAACGCGCCGCCCGCGATGGCCCAGGCGCTCGCGGCGGTCGGCGTGACCGTCGCGACGTTCGCGAACAACCACTCGAAAGACCAGGACCTCGCCGGCATCACGCAGACGCGAAAGCACCTTCGTGAGGCCGGGCTGCTCGCGGCCGGCGCGGGCACGAGCTGGAAAGAAGCGTGGGAGCCGCTGTGCTTCGACAAGGGCGGCCTGCGCCTGTGCTTCATGGCGTTCACGCGCTTCATGAACGGGCTGCACAACGACGAGAACCGGAAGAAGCCGCAGGTGCCCATCGTCGACTACGACTTGGACCGCAGCACCGGCGGAATCTCAGAACGCCAGTTCGTGAAGAAGGTGCGCGAGGTCGCCGCGACCTGCGACGCGCTGTTCGTGACGCCGCACTGGGGCGAAGAGTACTGGCTCGAGCCGCTGCAGTCAGACCGGCGGCTGGCGGCGGCGGTCATCGAGGCCGGCGCCGTCGCGGTCATCGGCAACCACCCTCACGTGCTGCAGCCCGTCGAGACGGTGACGCGCGCCGACGGGCGCGAGGGGCTGGTGGCGTTTTCGCTCGGCAACCTGGTGTCGTCGCAGGGGTCTGACGACATGGACACGAAGCGCGACGGCATGCTGCTGCAGCTGACGGTACGCCTGACCGAGACCGGCGTGACGGTCGCGCGCACGCGAGCGCTGCCGGTGTGGACGGACAATCGCGGCAAGCTCGGCATTCAGCCCGTGGTGGCCGACGACGAAATTCTCGCGATGCGCGAGCGGCTCGCCGTGGTCGAGACGCGCGACGACGCGGTCAGCCAGAGCGAGACGCGGGCGCTGAAGAAGCGGCTCGAGAAGGCGGTGGCGCGGCGCGCGCGAATCTTGAGCGGCGTGCCGAAGGGCATGTACGAGGCGCTGCCGGGCACGCAGCTGGCCGAGGGCGGCGCGCGGCGGTGACGTTCAAGGCGACCCTCGTGAAAGACGATGAGGTGAACGCGTTCGGGCGATCGAAGAGGCGAAGGCAAGCCGAGACCCGAGCGCGGCGCATCGCGAAGGCGGTGGCGATGGTGAGCGCGAAGCGCTGAAGGCTGCCTCCAACAGAACCACGGATGATTCGCCGTGTCGCCGACCCCCGTTATCTGCGGTTCTGCTGGAGGCAGCTGACCTCACTCGCCCTCAGGGGCCGCCGTCGTCGGTCAGCGCGCGGCACGTTCCCTGAATGCAGTCGACGCGGCCGGCCTGGTCGCTGAACGCGCAGAGGCCGCTCGACCTGCAGCTCCCGCCGTCGCAGTAGCGACGAATTTCATGGTTCGCCTCGGCGAGAAAGGCGGCGGCTTCGGCGGTGTTCACGGCCGCGGGTGGGCACGTCGTGAGGTGGTCGAAGCAGTTCTGCGTGGGGACGGCGACACGGTCGGCCGCGGTCGAGCACGAGGCGTGTCGCTGCTGAATCGCGCCTAAGCGCGCAGACGAACACGAGCTGGCGCGGGCAGACGTACGTGCCGAGCGGAACTTCTGTCTCGAGGGCCGAGCGAGGTGTACTCAACCGACACAAACGACCACCGCATCGCCTCAGGCCGTCGGTCGGCGCTCCCAGCCCGCGGTCGTCGCCACGCACGCACCGAGACCCGGCGCGAGCGACGAACGCACCCCGGGATTGCCGCACCCACACGGCGTGTTGATGAGCCTGGTGCGGTGGCTGACGCTGGTCGTCCTGACTCACGTGGTGGCGCTCGGCGTCGGGGTCGGCGCCTATGCCCAGCAGCCAGTCGGCTGGTTCCGCGCCGACAAGCTGCCCTCGCTCGAAGACGCGTACGACGAGCGCTTCGAGGCGCTCGCCATCGGCGAAGAAGGCGGCCCCTGCGAAGCCATCGCCGCGCGACAGGGCGACGCGACCCACCCCCTCATGGTGCTGGTGCCGGGCATCGGCGGCGACGGCGACGAGATGCAGGCCGCGCTGCCCGAGGTCATGAAGGCGCGGCCGGCGTCGGTCTACATGTTCCGGTATCGCGCCGCGGCGTTCGTCTACGCAGCGCAGCGCATCGGCGACGGTACGTACGTCGAGTGGCTCGTGCCCGGCAGCGCGACCTGACGAATCACCGCGGCTGCCGCACCGTATTCACCTCGACGTACTTCACCTTCCCGCCGCGCTCGCCGAGCTGCCCCGCCAGCGCGCGCGTCGCCGCCACGTCGAGCGCCGACCCATCGGCCCGCACCACCTTCACCAGGTGCGCCGTCTCACTCGCCGCCGCCACGTACTCGAACCGGTAGCCCTCGAGCGCCACCGCCTCGAGCACGGCGTCGGAAGACGACGCCGCCACCGTGCCGACCATCAGCTCGCCCGGCACGACCTCGTCGACCCTCTCGGGGGCGTGCGCACACCCGATGCAAACGAACAGCAGCGCAGCGCGCGTCACTCGCAGTACCCCGACGCGCCGCACGTCGCCGGCGCGCAGCTGGTCGCCGTACAGGCGGGCACGCAGACGCCCGACCCGGTGCCGTCGTCTTCACATACGTAGCCGCCGCGACACTCGCCCTGCCCCGCGCGCGGCGTCGTACAGCTCTTCAGACACGCCGCGAACGTGTCGCCGGTGATGCAGCGCGAGCCGAGCGGGCACGAGTCGACGCTGCAGTCTTGCGTGCAGTAGCCCCCGGGAAACGCCGTGCCGCACACGCCCGGCGCACACGGCGTGTCGTCGGTGCACGCCGCGCCGATCACCGTCGCCATGTCGTCTGAAATTTCGACGTGCGGCGAAAGCGTGAACGTGTACCCGGTCAGCGCCTGCCCCGCCGTCAGCACCACCGGCTTCGGCGAGTCGAACGTCGGGTACAGCCCAATCGGCTCGTTCTCTTCGAAGTTGTCGTTGCCGTTCGTATCTTGCGCCCCGAGCAGAAAGTACTCGCCGGGCGCGGCCGACAGCGAGTACCCGAACTGCGGCGACGGAGCCATCGTCTCGCTCGCCACCTGCCACATGCCCTGCGGGTCGACGAAGATGAGCGCGACCGCCGCGGCGCGCGTCGACGCCGCCACCATTCGAATCTTCACGTTCACCGTCGCCGCCCCGCCGTTCGAGGTGACGTCGATCTGCCCCGTCGTCGTGCTCCCCATCGCGAGGCCCATCAGGTTCGCGCCGATGGTCACCGTCTCGGTGCCGCCCGGCGCCACCGTCGCCGTCGTGCTCGACGCCCCCAGGTTCGCCGCCGCCGCGCCCGACGCCGCCAGCGTCACGTTCAGCGGCATGCCCCCCGTGTTGCTGAACTGCAGCGTCGCCTGCGTCTGCGCCGGCGAGAACGACAGGTCGGTCGTCGACAGGCTCATGCGCGCCGGCCCCGTCGGAGCCTGGCCCGAGATGCGCTGCAGCGCCCCGAGCACGTTCACCAGGCCCGCCCCGCACCCCTCGGTGCACCGCGACGCCGTGTTCGCGGTCTGCGTCAGCGCATCTTTCACCTGCGCGAACGTCAAGTTCGCGTTGCGCGCCTTCATCAGCGACACGATGCCCGCCACGTGCGGGCACGCCATCGACGTGCCGTTCTGAAAGCTGTACGTCGGCTGCCCGTTCGAGTCGTCTTTGAACGTCGACAGCACGCCATCGGGGTACTCGTCGGAGTTCGCGTCTTCTGCCAGCTCACCGCCCGGCGCCATCACGTCGATGCGGTTGCCGAAGTTCGAGTAGCTGGCCCGCTTGCCGTTGAACCGCGTCGCGCCGATGCACAGCACGCCCGTCTGGTTGCAGGGCGTGAAGCCGCTCGCGTCGACGTTGTCGTTGCCCGCCGCCACCACGAAGATGACGTTGCGCGGCGCCGCCGCGTCGATGATGTCTTGATACGTCTGCGTCGGGCCACCCTGCCCGCCCAGCGACATGCTCACCACCGCCGCCGGGTTCTGGTTCGCCGGCACGCCCGGCACGCTGCCGCCCGCCGCCCAGTTCATGCCCGCAGCGATGTCGAAGTCGGTGCCGCCGCCCTTGCCGAGCACGCGCACCGGCACGATGCGCGCGTTCCAGTTCACTCCGGCGACGCCGGTCATGTTGTTCGCGGCCGCGCCGATGGTGCCCGCGCAGTGCGTACCGTGCCAGCTCGAGCGGCCCTGGGGCTGGTCACCGCCCGGGTCGGTGGGGTCATTGTCGCGGCCGTCACCGTCGTTGGCGATCGAGGGCTCCGAGATCATGTCCACACCCGTCACCGCCCGGCTCACCAGGTCGGGGTGCAGGTAGATGCCCGTGTCGACCACCGCGACCGTGACCCGCGTCATGTCGCCCTTCTCGATGTCCCACGCCGCCGGCATGTTGATGGGCGGCAGGTGCCACATCGCCGGGTACAGGCTGTCGTTCGGCACCGCCAGCGCATGCCGAATGCCGTTCGGCTCGGTGAACTTCACCCCCGGCCGCACCGAGAGCGTCTTCACCAGCCGCAACGTCTCGTCTTCGGTCAGCGCCGCGCCGTCGGCCTTCACGTACTTCGCGAGCTGCAGGTACGGCGACGCCCAGCCGCCGTGCGTGTAGACGAGCCCCTCGACCTCGAGGTTCACCGTCGTCTTCTCGTCGTCTTTCTGCGCGAAGAGCCGCACGATGACCTCACCCGCACGAATCTGCCGCGGCTCGTGAACCCCCAGCGGCTCGGTGCGCTCGGGCACGTGCAGCTTCGGCCGCGCCGCCGAGAACAGCTTGCCCACCGCCCCCGGAGCCATCGACACATGCGGGCGCTTCGACCCGCGCGCCGCGTTCAGCTTCTCGAGCAGCGTGCGCTTCAGCTTGGGGTCGACGTGGCCGCGCTCACCCACCGAGCCGGTCTGAAACACCGTCACGTTGCCGCTCACGCTCGTGCCCGAGCCGCTGCCGCCGCCGACTCCGCCGCTGCCGCCGCCC
>JAEUJP010000786.1 GCA_016793725.1 Myxococcaceae bacterium
CTACCTGCGCGCCGGCAGCGACTCGGGCCTGAGCCGCGGCAGCGCCGTCACCGTCGTCACAAAAGACGGCAAGAAGGTCGGCACCGCCATGGTGATGGAGACCTGGCCGCAGCTCTCGCGCGTCAGCCTCGACGAGGCCGCCAAGGCCGACAAGACGCCGAACAAGTACGTGTCGCTGACGCCGAAAGATGCGCCGCCGCCGCCGCCCGCGGTCGCGCCGCCGCCGCCTCCGCCCGCGGCCGCTGACGACAAGCCCGCCGCGCCGTCGGGCCCGCTGAAGGGCTACGCGCGCTACTGGGGCGCCGGCCCGTGGACGGTGCTTCAGGTCTTCAACGAGAACGAGTTCGACTGGCACGACTGCAAGGTCACGATGGTGCCGATGAATGCGACCTACCGAATGAAAATTCTGCGCGCGGGCGACCACGAGGCGATCGGCAAGTCGAACTTCTCGCGCACCGACTTCAGCGACAACCCGTCGTCGGTCTCGCTCGGCTGCAAAGAGGGCCCCGCGACGTTGCAGATGCGCTGACTGGAGCGACCCGGCCACCGAAGTGGGACGCGAAGCGTCCCGCCTAGAGGCGACAGCCGGAGTGGCCGGGGCGCGACCTGAGATATGAGGTGCGCCCATGCGCGCACTCTCGGTCTCGCTCGTCGTCTTCGTCGTCGGCTGCAGCAATGGGGGTGGTGGCGGCACCGGCGGCGGTACGGGCACCGCGGGCGGCTCGGCGACGGCAGGCGGCACCGGCACTGCAGGCGGCACCGGCACTGCGGGCGGCACCAGCACAGCGGGCGGCACGGGCACCGGCAGCTGCGGCTGGGAGCGCAGCCTCCAGACGGCGCTTCAAGACATCGCGGAAGACGTCGTCGCGCTGCCCGACCAGAGCGTCGTGGTGGTGGGCTTCATCGGCTCCGGAGTGCCCGACGCAGGCCTGACATCGCCCGGCGGCTTCGCGATTCGCTTCGACCCGCAGGGCACGGTGATGTGGGGCCACTCGTACGGCCCGAACCTCAGCATCAACCGCGTCGAGACCGCGGCGAACGGCGACCTGTTGATGCTGGGGGTCGCGCGCAGCGACGGCGGCTGCACCAACTTTCACGGCGCGACCGACGTCTGGGTCGCCCGCGTGAACGCCGCCGACGGGCAAGAGCAGTTCAAGACCTGCGTCGGCGGCGACGACGACGAAGAGGCGTTCGACGTTCGTGAGGTCATGCTGCCGTCGGGGCCGGCGCTGCACCTCACCGGTCAGACCGACTCGCACGACGACGGTGACATCGGCCCGAAGCACGGCGGGGGCGGCTTCGATTCGCCCGACGTCATGAGCGCGTTCGTGAGCTACGCCGACGGCGGGCGCACGGTGACGGCGTCGTGTCACGGCACGAACGGGCCCGACACGGGTCGCGGCTTCCTCGAGAACGGCGACATCGCGGGCAGCACCATCGGTGACAACACCGGCGACCTCGCCGACTCGGGCGTCACGCCCTACTTCAACGACGTGCTCATCACGCGCTTCCGCAGCCCGCCGTGCGCGGCGCAGACGTGCGCGGTCGACGCGGTGCGCATCGGCGGCGACGGCAACGACGGCATCTTCACCAGCCTGCCCGGCAACCTCGTGGTCGGCACGACGCGGTCGAGCGACGGTGGCATTCAGTGCCCTGGTGCCTCGCAGGTGAGGCCCACGGCGTTCGTCGCGGTCGTCGACGGCGGCATCGATCAGCTGGTGTGCCTGACGAACACGGGCAGCGCGACGGTGAACGATGCGTTTCTCGCCGACGGCAAGGTGTGGCTCGCGGGCTGGGGCTGGCGCGACGACGGCTTCTTCGCGAACCCCACGGTCGTGGGCTCGGCCGCGCCGAGCGACTACTACGTCATCGCGGTCGACGCCGTGAACCGCAGCATGGTGCGGCGCGTGGTGAAGGCGAACGTCGGCGTCATCAACGGCGCGGCGGTGCGGCCCGACGGCTGCCTGGTGGTGGTGGGCACGGGGAGCAGCGGCACGGCGCGCATCACGACGATCGCCCCGTGAGCGACCGGCCGAGCCGAACCACGATGTCGAAGTGCTTCGCGGTGACCGGCATCACCGACAGCCGCTGACCCTTCTGGAGCACGCCGAGCTTCGCGAGCGAACGCTCTCGGCGCAGCCGCGCGAGCGGAACCACCGCGGGGAACCGCTCGACGAACTCGACGTTCACCATCTGCCAGCGCGGCGCTGCGCGCGTGCTCTTCGGGTCGAAGTACGGGCTCTTGCCGTCGAACTGGGTCGGGTCGGGCACGGGGCTGCCCGTCACGCGCGCGACGCCGGCGACGCCCGAGGGCTCGGCGTTCGAGTGGTAGAAGAGCGCGAGGTCGCCGTCGCGCATCTGGTCGCGCATGTAGTTGCGAGCGAGGTAGTTGCGCACCGACTCCCAGCCGGTGACGCGGTCGCGCTCGAGGTCCGAGATTGAGAAGACGTCGGGCTCGCTCTTCATCAGCCAGAAGTTGGGCATCAGCGCTTGATGACGAGCTTGGGTGAGGGCTCGAGCCATGCCTGTGGCGCGTGCTCCCAATCGACGACGCGAGTGGCGACGGTCTTCAGGTCCCACCCCTTCTGGGCGAGCTCGATGCCGGCGGGCAGGTCGCGGCGCAGGTCGACGCGGCCGGTCACGAACGTCATGCCGCGCGTGTACATGTGCAGCAGCGGCAGCGCGACGTCTTCGAAGTAGATGCCGACGCTGGTGCACGTGCCGCTCACGTCGGTGCTCGCGATGCAGAACTTCAGCCCCTCGGCGCGAGAGCTCGCGTCGACGGTGATGGGAAAGCGGCCGACCTTCAGCGCGTCGTCGTACTTCTGCACGACTGCCTTCGCACCGAGCCGCTCGGCGAGCGCGGCGCGCTCTTCCGATACATCGACGTAGACGACCTCGCTCGCGCCGAGCGTGCGCGCCGCGGCCACCGCGTACAGGCCGATGCTCGCCGCACCGCCACCGGCGACGAGCACCTTCGCGCCCGGCGCCCGCGCGAGCGCGTCACGTACGGTGCGCAGGCCGTCGATCGCGTTGTCGCCGAGCCCGGCCGCCGCGACCGGGTCGAGGCCCGCGGGCAGCTGCACCAGCATCGGGTCTGCGAACGGCACCTTGATGAGGTCAGCCACCGCGCCGCCGTACTCGGTGCCCGAGAACGGGGCCAGACCGAACGCCGCCATCTTCGGCACCGACTTGCACGAGCCCGTCTGGCCCTTCAGGCAGCGCTCGCAGGCGCCGCAGCTGATCTGAAACGGCACGACGACCCGATCGCCCGGCTTCACGCGCGTCACGCCCGAGCCGACCTCGACCACCTCGCCGACACACTCGTGGCCGAGGCCGAACGGCCCTTCGAAGGGCGCCTTGCCCGCGGCGATCGCGAAGTCGAGGTCGCAGCGCGAGACGGCCAGCGGGCGCACCAGGGCCTCACCGGCCGCTTCGATGCGCGGGGCGGGTCGCTCTCGGAACTCGACTCGGTGTGGCTCGATGAACGTGAGCTCGCGCATGGGTATGTCTCCAGTGGAGACATATTGGGGTCGGCGTGCGGCGAAAGCAAGCGCTCGCTCAGACGCCGAGCGCGCGGCGCAGGTCGGCGGTCGAGCGGCGGCTCACGCGCGCCCGCTGCCCGTCGGCCAGCACCGCCTCGGTGATGCCGTCTTCCACGCTCAGCGACTTCACCTGCGCGAGCTGAATCAGCTCGGCGCGGTGCACGCGAAGAAAGCCGTGCGGGCCGAGCCGGGCCTCGAGCGAGTCGAGCGGCTCTTCGGTCATGTGCTCTTCGCCGCCGGCGCTGAACAGCGTGTACTTGTCGGAGGACCAGAAGCGGGCGATCTCTTTCGCCTCGAAGAAGCGAAGCGTGCCGCGCGCGCTCGTGACGATGCGGGTGCCCTTCGCGGGCGAAACGGCCTCGATCGCCGCGGCCGGCACCCTAGAGGCGCCTCGCTTGCGCAGGCGTTCGACGGCGGCCCCCAGGCGCTCGGGGCGCACGGGCTTGAGCAGGTAGTCGACCGCGTTCACCTCGAACGCCTTCACCGCGTGCTCGTCGTAGGCCGTCACGAAGACGATGGGCGGCAGCTCGGCCCAGCGCGCCGCGAGCGTCAGGCCGTCGAGCTTCGGCATACGAATGTCGAGGAAGAGCGCGTCGGGTTTGAGCGCGGCGAGTTGTTTCAGCGCGGCTTCGCCGTCTTCGGCCTCGCCTGCGATCTCGACGCCGGCGTCGACGAGCATTCGGCTGAGCCGCCTTCGCGCCGGCGCTTCGTCATCGACGACGAGCACCTTCACGTCGCGGCCCCGGCGGCTGGGAGCTGCACACGCGCGAGACACCCTCCGCCGGGCGCCGCGAGCAGCTCGAGCCGGCTCGCCTGCCCGTAGACGAGCTTGAGCCGCTCGCCGAGCTCGCGCACCGACGTGCCGGTGCCCTGATGTGAGCTCTGCCCCGGCCCCGGCCCGTCGTCGGTGACCTCGACCGTCACGGTGTCGCCGCGCTTGTGCACCGTCAGCGTCACGCGCCCCTTCGCCCGCTCGGCGAGCCCGTGCAGCACCGCGTTCTCGACCAGCGGCTGCAAGAGCAGCGGAGGCACCGGGTAGTCGGCCGCCGCCGGGTCGAGCTCGACCTTGGTCTCGAGCCGGTCGCCGAAGCGCGCGCGCTGAATCGCGAGGTAGTCGTTCACCATCTCGAGCTCGCGGCTCAGCGGCACCGTGCGCATCTTCGTCGAGTCGAGCGCGTAGCGGAACAGGTCGGCCAGGCGCTCGAGCGTGCGCTCGGCGAGCTCGGGGTCATCGGGGATCAGCGACGCCACCGTGTTGATGCTGTTGAACAAGAAGTGCGGGTTCGTGCGCGCCTGCAGCGCCGTGAGCTGCGCCCTCAAGGCCGCCTGCCGTTCGACCAGCGCCTGCCGCTCGGCCGCCCGCGCCTTCTGCCGCAGGCGCTGAAAGGCGAGCGACGCCCACAGACACATGCACGAGAAGATGATCGAGACCTGCACGAACTTGTCGACGCCGAAGTCGTTCGCGCAGACCGCCGCGTGAACCGGGTAGATCACCCACGCGAACAGCGGGCCAAACACGAACGGCACCACCGCGTGCAGCACCCACCCCGCCTTGCCGAGCTTCGGCAGCACGTGCGGCACCGCGTACCGGTAGAGCAGCCAGAAGCCGAGCGGCATGGTGAGGAAGGCGAGCTCCATCGAGGCGAAGTCGCGAATGATGAGCTCGCGCGTCTGCGAGAAGACGTGCGGGTTGATGAGCGGGGTCGTCGCCAGCGGCGCCACCGCGCACACGGCGAACATCTCGACGGGCAACAGCGGTGGCCTTTGGGCCTCGAGCTCCACCTGAGACATGACCAAGGCAGCATACCCGCGCGCCCCGAGCGCGAAGGCCGCGCGCCGACGAACGGCAGGTTCGAGCCGACGAGTGGTTCTGAGCGCTTGCGACACGGTTAACGCTTCTTCTGGGCGAGGTACCTACAATGCCTGAGCTCCCTGATGGCCGCCGCCCGCCCCGCGCCAGTCGCCGCTCCCGCCGAGGGCGAGGCCGTTCGTGCGCGCTGGGTGGGCTGGGTGGCGGCGGCGCGGTTCGGTGACAAGGGGGCGTTCGCGTCGCTGCACGCACACTTCGCCGGCATGGTGCACGCGATCGTCATCTCGCGCGTGGGCGCGTCGGACGCGAAGGACCTGGTGCAAGACGTCTTTCTCGTCGCGATGCAGCGGCTGTCGACGCTCGAAGACGACGCGGCGTTCGGTGGCTGGCTGGCGCAGGTGGCGCGCAACCGGGCCGCGAAGCACGTGCGCGACGCGCCGCAGACCGCCGAGCTCGACGACGAGCTGCCGGGGCACGTGCCGAGCGACGAGGCGCCCGACACGAAGAAGGTGCTCAAGGCGCTGCGCGAGCTGCCCGAGGCGTACCGCGAGACTCTGGCGATGCGGCTCATCGAAGGGCTGAGCGGGCCCGAGATCGCCGAGCGCACGGGGCTGACGCCCGGCAGCGTGCGCGTGAACCTGCACCGGGGCATGCAGCAGCTGAAGACGGCGCTGGGGTTGGGAGCGAGCGAGCCATGAGCGACTATCTCTTCGACAAAGAAGGCGAAGACGCCGACGTCGAGAAGCTCGAGGCGTCGTTGGGCGGCCTGAAGTACCGAGGCGCGCCGCCCGAGCTGCCGAGGGCGCAGCGGCCGGCGCCGGCGGCGGTGGCTCCGTCGGCGGCGGTGTACCGGCCGACGGGCCCGGCGTGGACGGCGGGCAGGGCGCCGCTCGCGATCGCGGCAGTGCTGGCGCTGTGCTCGGGGCTGGTGGCGTACAGCTCCATCAAGAAGAAGGAGGCCGATGTTCGCCGCGGGTGGAACCTGGTGCCCGTGGTGGTGGCGGCGGTCGACGTCGGTGAAGGCACGGTCGTGACGTTCGACATGATCTCGCAGCGCAGCGTGCCCGAGCAGTTCGTCACCTCGTCGGTGGTGAAGCCCGACTCTGCCTCGTACGTCGTGAACCAGAAGGTGCTCGTGCCGGTGCAGGCCGGCGACCCGCTCTTGTGGTCGCAGTTCGAGACGACGAAGGCGGCCGAGCGGCTGTCGACGAAGGTGCAGAAGAAGGCGCGCGCGCTCACCATCGAAGCCGCGAAGACCGTCGCGGTCGGCGGTTGGGTGCGGCCGAACGATCACGTCGACCTCATCGGCACGTTCAAAGACCCGCAGACGAACGAGTCGGTCGCGGTCACGCTGCTGCAGAACGTCATCGTGCTGGCGACGGGCAAGATTACGGGCACCACGAACGTGAACCTCGTGCCCGAGTCGCAGCGCGAGTACTCGAACGTGTCGCTGCTCGTGATCCCCGAAGAGGCCGAAATTCTCGTGCTCGCCGCCGGGCTCGGCGGCCTCACCATGAGCCTGCGCAACGAAGACGACGTCGACGTCATCGAAGAGCGCGGCCGCGCCACCATCAACACGCTGCTCTCGGGCGAGCGCACGCGCGTGCTGCAGCAGAAGCGCTTCAACACGATTCAGGTGATTCGCGGCGCCGCGCCGGCGAAGCCCTGAGCTCGCTCGGGCCTGAAATGCGCTAAGGCTCGGGCGTGGAGTTCGAACGTCAGCGACGCGTCGCCGGCCTGTGGAACTGGCTCCCCGTCTTTCGTGCGGCCGCCGAGTACGAGAGCCTGCAGCGCGCCGCCCTCGCCATGGGCGTGAGCCCCTCGGCCGTGTCGCGCACCGTCAGGCTGCTCGAGACCGCCCTCGGCTTCGCGGTCTTCGACCGCCTCGCCACCGGTGTGAGGCTCACCCCGCGCGGCGAGCGGCTCCTCAAGGCGACCCGCGACGCGATGCGGTGGGTCGACGACTCGCTCGACCCGCTCGAGGCCGGCGACCTGCGGCTCGCGGCCGTGGGCCCCTACCTGCCCGCCCTGCTCGCTCGCGCCGCCGGGCCCGAGCTCACGGCGCTCAGGGTCGTCGACGCCGACGCCGTCGAGCAGGCGCTGCTGCGCGGCGACGCCGAGCTCGTGCTGGGCCACCACGCCGACGACAGCCCTGAGCTCTCGAGTGTGCTCGTCGGCGAGCTGCCGCTCTTCATCGCGCGTGGCGAGAGCGAGGCCCTTCATGCGCCTGGGTTGGTGATCGCCGAGGTCTCGGCTCGGCACGCGACCCGAGTCGACGACGCGGGCGCCCTGCTCGAGCTGGCGACCCGCCGGCGCAGCAGCGTGGTCATACCCCGCGCGCTCGCGCCCGAAGGCGCTCGGCTCGAGCCCACGTCGATGCAGCTTCCGGTGTGGGCGGTGTCGCGCCGGCCCGTCGCGAGCGATGGCGCAGCGAGCCCGCAGCTCACCGAGCTGACGCGTGCGCTTCGCGCGCTCTTTTGAGCCGCAGGGCTCACGGCGCACGAATTCGCCCGATGGCGCTCACCGGGTCTGGCCAGCTGTGGCAGAGCGCACACCCGCCGGTGGGCGTCGTGACCGGCATCGCCGCCACCCGGCCCGCCCGCTCGACCTCGAGTGAGTAGGGGGCCACCAGGGGCTCGGTGCTCCAGAAGTTGCCGACGTCGTTCGTGACGACGCTCACCCGCTTGCCGTTCGCGTCGGTCACCCGCACCGTCACCCCGCCGACGCCGCCGCACACCTCGGCGTCGTGGCTCTCGTACACGGTACCGCCGATGGAAAAGGGCGCGCTGGCGGCCCGGCCACCGGTGGTGTGGCAGCGCAGGCAGTTCGACCCGGGCCGCATCGCCGGGCCCGTCTGCTCGCCCGGCTGCAGGTCTGCCGTGTTCGGCACGTCGCAAGGCGCCTCACCGCAGGCCAGCACCACCAGCATCGCCATCATCGAACGCCTCATGAGAGCTGCACCACCCAGCCGCGCTCGAGCCAGCGGTGCAGCCGCCCGACGAGCTCTTCGGGGGGCACCGCCATCGCTTCGCACCAGTCGGCGAACGCGAGCGGCTTGCGGGCCGCGTCGAGCGCGAGGGCCTCCGGGTGCTCGAGCTCGAGCCGCGAGACGCCGAAGCCTTGGCGCCAGACGGCGGTGTGGCCGCACAGGCGCACGTGAGGCCCGACGAGGAGCTGGGCGCCGGCGAGCGTCGCCGGGTCGACCTGGTCGCGACGCACCGGCGTGGGGTCGGGCGCCACGAAGACGCACCAGCTCGCCCAGTCGAGCTCGGCGGCCCCCGCGAGCGGGGGCGCGTGCTGCGAGAGCCAGTCGGGGAACTGCTCGCCGACGCCCTCGACGTGGCGGTGCGTCGGCGGGTGGGCGGCGAGGTAGCGCGAGGCGAGCTGCGCGAAAGGCCCGTCGCCCTGGGCCTCGACGACCGAGGGGAACAGCTCGCGCAACACCTCGACCAGGCGAACCCAGTGCGCCGTGCGGTAGATGGCGAGGCGGTCGCGCGCCGAGAGGCTGCCGCGCGAGACGAACTCGACGTCGACGGCGGCGGGGGGCTCGCTCACGCGCGCGGCGCGCCAGAAGAGGTGCTGCAGGTCTGCCAACGCGCTCACGCCGCGACTCCTTCGAGGGCAGCGGCTTCGAGGTCTGCGGCGCGCGCCGCCTCTTCGAGAACGCGGGCGAGGGGGGGCACCGCCTGGTCCCACTCGACGAGGGTCGGCACGGGGCCGTGGCGCCGCACGAGCTCGGCGTAGAGCGCCCAGACGGGGTCGCCGACCGGGCCGCCGTGGGTGTCGAAGAGGTAGCCGGGCAGCTCGGCGTGGCCGGCGAGGTGCACGTAGGCGATGCGCGCGGCGCTGGCCCTCGCGAGCGCGGCCGCGGCGTCGTAGCCGTGATTCGTGGCGTTGACGTAGAGGTTGTTGAGGTCGAGCACGAGCTCGCAGCCCGAGCGGGCGACGAGCGCCGTGGTCCACTCCCACTCGCTCAGCTCGCTGCTCGAGTACTCGACGTACGACGAGACGTTCTCGAGCGCGAGCGGCCGCCCGAGCGCGTCTTGCACCTGCTGCACGCGCGCGACGACGTGGTCGAGCGACTCTCGGGTGTAGGGCAGCGGCC
>JAEUJP010000901.1 GCA_016793725.1 Myxococcaceae bacterium
CGCCGCGACGAGCGGCTCCATCGAGGGCCAGCGCCCGGCGCGATCGAGGCTCAGGCCGCGCTCGACGGCGCGGCGAACCCAGGGCGGCACGCGCACGTCGGGGGGAGGCTCGACGAAGCGCCACGGCTCACCCGAGCTGCCGGCGGTGTAGGGGCGAACGCCATAGAGGGCCTCCCACAGGGCGACGCAGTAGCTGAACTGGTCGGAGCGCGCGTCGGCGACGCTCGCCTGGTGCTGCTCGGGCGCCATGTATGCGGGCGTGCCCATCACCGCGCCCGACTGCGTGAGCCGCACGTCGAGTGTGCCGGGGCTTGGCGCCTGAAGCTCGGGCAAGATGCCGACGCTGCTCGCGAGGCCGAAGTCGGTGACGCGCACGCGGCCGTCTTCGCCGACGAGCACGTTTTCGGGTTTGAAGTCGCGGTGCACGATGCCGGCCTTGTGCGCGGCGGCGAGCCCGTCGCCGGCGGCGACGAACTTCTCGAGCACCTCACGCCAGTGCCGCGGGCCGTCGCGCAGCCACTTCTTGAGCGAGCCGCCGCCGACGAGCTCCATCGCGACGAACACCTGCCCGTCGGAGCTGCCCATGTCGAAGACCGACACGATGTTCTGGTGGGCGAGCTGCGCGATGCTCTTGCCCTCGCGCATGAGGCGGCTCTCGACCTCGGCCGGTGCGCCGCGCTCTTTGCGCACGAGCTTGAGCGCGACCTTGCGCTCGAGCACGGGGTCGTAGGCCGAATAGACGACGCCCATGCCGCCGGCGCCGATGACGTCGAGCAGCACGTAGCGCCCGAGGGTGCGGCCGGCCGCGGGCTGAACCGGCGCCTGCGACGGCACGGTGTCGGCGCGCGAGAGCCCGGTGTCGTCGCGCTCGCCCTTCAGCATCGCGACGACGAGCTGCCGGCAGGCGGCGCAGGTCTCGATGTGGGCTTCGGCGTCGGCGCGCTCGGTCGGGCTCAGCGTGCCGGCGACCATCGCGGCGAGCTGGTTGTCGTCGAGGCAGGTCACGGGCGGTGGGCCGAAGGCTCGCACTTCTGGGGAGGCACGGCTACGTTCAGGCCCTTCGAGGCCATGGCTGCTGCGCCACAGCTGGGGGAAGCGTTCGACCGCGGGCTGTCGCCGGGGCTGGCGGGCCGCTTCGGCGAAGGCGCAGCGCTCGAAGCGACGCTGCAGGCGCTCGTCGAAGCGGGTCGGGCGGCGTGGCCGGCGGTGAACGTCGAGCCGGCCGAGCTGATACGGCACGTCGCGTCGCGGCTGGCCGCAGACTCAGACCTCGCGCGGCTGCACGCGGCCGACCTGTACCTCGCGTACGGCTGCCTCGCGCAAGACGCGGCGGCGCTCGAGGCCATCGACCGGCTGGCGGCGACGAACGTGCCGGCGGTGCTGGGGCAGCTGCCGCCGGGGCTCGCCGCCGACGAGGTGCTGCAGCGGCTGCGCGTGAAGCTCCTGGTGTGGAACAAAGAGACCGCACCGGCCATCACGACGTACTCGGGCAAGGGGCCCCTGGTGCCGTTCATGCGCGCGGCGGCGGTGCGGCTGGTGCAAGACCACCTGCGGCGCGGGGCGGGGCAGCGCGAGGTGGCGGCGAGCGACGACGCGCTGCTCGAGACGCCGGCGGCGGCGGGCGACCTCGATACGCAGCTCTTGAAGGCCCGCTTCGCCCCCGAGTTCAAGGCGGCGTTTCAAGAGGCGCTCACGACGCTGAGCCCGCGCGACCTCAACATCTTGCGCATGACGTACCTCGACGGCGTGTCGCCCGAAGAGATCGGCCGCGTCTACCAGACGCACCGCACGACCGTGTGGCGGTGGCTGAACACGTGCCGAGAAGAGCTGCTCTCACAGACGCGCAAGAAGCTCGCCGAGCGGGTGAAGGTGAACGACGGCGAGCTCTCGAGCCTGATGAACGCGGTGCAGAGCCAGCTCGACGTGAGCATCAACCGAATGCTGAAGAAGTGAGGAGCTGCAGCTCCGCTCTGCCCTGAGCGGAGGAGCCCGAAGGGCTCTGAAGTCGAAGGGCGCCTGCGTCACCTCTGCAACCGGTTCGACTCCGGCGCTTCGCGCCTCCGCTCACCGCGAACGGAGAGGAAGTTCAGCGCACCGGCCCAAACCCATCGCGCGTGACCCAGTACAGCCCGCGCAGCATGCCCGGTCGAAACTCTTCATCGGGCTGCGCGCCCTGCTTGTACTTCGTCAGGTCACCGTCGGGCGGAGGCGGCAGCAGGAACAGCGACTCGCGCCGCACGTGCGCGACGTAGAACTTCTCACCGGGCCGTAAGAGCAGCGGCGTGAGCAAGAGCGCCCGCAGGCCGTCGTACTCGTCAGACCACATCTCGGGCTTGCCGCCACGCACGGTCTCGAACGCCTCGTGTACGCTCTCGAGGTAGTGCCGCTCGAGGTTCTTCATACCGACCGCGAACAGCTCGTCGCCGGTCTGCGAGTGCGTCGACTTCGTCACGAACGACACCTGCGCCCCGTCTTCTTCGACGAAGATGAGCTCGTGCTCGTCGTCGCCGGGGAACTTGCGCGTCAGCCAGCCGAGGTTCTCGTTCTGCTCGACGAAGTCGGTCGGAACCAGCCGGGGGAAGAGGGCGCCCATCGACCCTTCATAACGGGCTACGCGACGCCGGTCGCTACGACTGTCGGCCCGAGCGTGAACGCGAACGTCGCGCCCTCACCGGGCTTGCCTTCTGCCCGAATTCGGCCGCCGTGCCGCGCCACCACCCGCGCCACCGTCGCGAGCCCGATGCCGGTGCCCTCGAACGCGGTGTGCGCGTGCAGCCGCTGAAACGCGCCGAACAGCCGCTCGGCGTACCTCATGTCGAAGCCCGCCCCGTTGTCTTTCACGAAGTACTCGACCGTGCCGTCGACCGGGCGCGAGCCCACCTCGATGTGCGGGCTCGCCGCCTTGCTTGAGAACTTCCACGCGTTGCCGATGAGGTTCGTCAGCGCCACGCGCAACAGCGGTGCATCGCCCTCGACCAGCATCGAGTCGTGAATCGTGACGTCGACCTTCGCGCCCGGGTTCGCCTGCTCGAGCGCCTCGAAAACCTCGCGCGCCAGCGCAGTGAGGTCGACCCGCTCGAGCGCGAGCGGCGACTGGCTCAGCTTCGCGAGGCCCAGCAGCGCGTCGATCAGCTCACCCATGCGGCCCGTCGCCGCCACGACGCGGCCCAGCGCCGCCTTCGAGCCGTCGCTCAGGTTCTCGCCGTCGTCTTCCAGCACGGCTTCGCTGAAGCCCGAGATGCTGCGGAGCGGCGCCCGCAGGTCGTGTGACACCGAGTACGAGAACTTCTCGAGCTCTCTGTTCACCGCCTCGAGCTGCGCGGTGCGGTCGCGCACGCGGCGCTCGAGATTCGACACGAGCTCGACATTTTCCATCGCGATCGAGGTGCTGTCGGCGAGCGCCTGCAGGAGCTTCAGCTGCTCGGGCGGCATCACGCGCTCGTGCGCCCAGTACGTGCCGATCGAGCCGATGGGCGCAGACTTGCGAATCGGCACCATCACCAGGCTCTTCACGAACGTCGGGCGGTAGGCGTCGTGGGGTATGCGCGGGTCTTTGTAGATGTCGGGGATCACGGCGTGCTGGCGGTTCAGCATCGCCCAGCCGCTGATGCACGCCCCGAGGGGGAAGCGGCTGCCCTTCCACAGCGGGCTGATCGCGTCTTCGTCGGCGTAGAAGCAGTGCGGGCCGTCGCGCAGCACGAACGTCGCGCCGTCTGCGCCCGTGAGCTGCCGCGCCGCCGTGCGCACGATCTGCATCACGCGCTCGAGTGAGCGCGCGAGCGAGAGCTCCTGCACGACCTCGACCAGGTGCTCGGAGGCCGACGCGATGGAGGGGCCCGACCGTGTGACGCTCGATGAAATTTCTGCCATGTGCTGCTCCGATTAGCCCACGCCGCCATGTGCGCTGTCGAGGGCCGCCCGCAGGTCATTTTTCACCCGCAGATGCTGATCTACACTTCGACACGTCTTGAGCTGGCTTGAAGTCCTGGCGACCCCCCCGAAGGCAGGCCTCCCCGCGGTCGGAGACTGCATCGCGCTCGAGGGCCCCGGCCGCACCGTGCTCGGCGGCGCCCACACCGGGCAGATCATCGTCGACGTCGCCGACTCCAAACGCCGCCACGCCGCCTTCGTCAACAAGGCCGGCATCGACCACGTGCTCGACCTCGCCTCGTCGAACGGCACCTTCGTCAACGGCGTGCCCGTGCGCGGCGAGGTCGCCCTTCACCACGGCGACATCGTCGAGATCGCGTTCGGCCTCGTCTTTCGCTACTTCGCTCACGAAGAGACCCCCGTTCGTGGGCCCCGCCTCGAGGCCAGCATCGGCGACGCCCCTCACGACCACGGCCGCTGGCAGGTCTACGTCGACTGGCTCCTCGAGCGCGGCGACCCGCTCGGCCACCGCATGGCCGTCGGCGCCGACGGCGGCGACGACGACGCCCGCTGGCTCGGCCCCATGGCCCGCCCGTGGCGCGCCGGCAACCTCGAGCTCACCTGGCGCCACGGCTTCATTCACACCGCCACCTTTCGCTCGCTCGAGTGGGAAAACAGCCCCGACACCTACTGGTGCCTGAACCGGCTCTTCGAGCTCGAGCTCTCGCGCTTCCTCGAAGAGCTGCACGTCGACCTCTTCACGACCCACCTCGAGCGCGAGCGCCCCAGGTTCGAGAAGCGCGCCCGCCTCGTGCTCGAGAACCTGCGCCATGCGCCGCGCACGCTGAAGGCCGTCACCCTGGGCCCCGTGGTGGAGTTCGAGTGGACCGCCGACCTCGATCGCGAGCTCACGCGCCTGCGCGAAGAGCGCCCCCGCCTCGAGACCACCCGCGACACGCTCGTGAAGCGCTTCTCGCAGCTCGTGCTCCGCGACCAGGTCGGCGGCGCGCACATCGACGTCACCGGCGAAGCACGCGTTCACCGCTTCGGCTCCGAGTCGGTCACCGTCACGCTCGGCGAGTGGGGCATCGCGTGGCTCGAGCGCACCGGCGACTCGCGGCTCTCGACGCCCTTTCTCGTCAACGGCAGGCCGCTGCGGCAGGCGAGGCTCATGCACGGCGACGTCGTCGAGCCCGCGCCCGGCGCCCGCTTCGTCGTGGAGGTCTCGTGAGCGTGGACCTCGAGGTCGTCTCGGTGCCGACGGCCGGCCTCGGCCTCGAGCCCGGCCAGAGGCTGCCCGCTGCCGGCATCTTCGGCACCGGCGCCGACTGCCGCTGGCGCATTGCGATGACCGGCGCCTCGCGCACGCACTGCCGGTTCGTCACCGAGAAGGGCCGCACGTTCGTCGAAGATCTCGGCTCGACCCACGGCACGTACGTGAACGGCGTTCGCCGCGACGAGCGCGCCGAGCTGGCGG
Source organism: Myxococcaceae bacterium (assembly GCA_016793725.1). GTDB lineage: Bacteria > Myxococcota > Myxococcia > Myxococcales > Myxococcaceae > Xiheicaenimonas > Xiheicaenimonas phototrophica. Next base: position 5,348 of record JAEUJP010000901.1, read on the forward strand.
CCGGCGACTGCATCGAAATTCCCTGGGGGCTCGTGCTGCGCGTCGGCGGCGGCACCCCGCTCGTGCTCGACGAGCGCCGCGAGCTCGTGCGCCTCATCATCGAGGCGCCCGAAGAAGAGGGGCGGTGGCGGGTCTGGGCCGACGCGCTGCTCGACGCCGGTGACCCGCTCGGTGAACGGGTCGCCCGCGGCCGCGGGGCCGATCGCGCCGAAGACGCGAAGGCGCTCGGCCAGCTCGCGCGCGGGTTCATCGAAGGCGGCCTCGAGATCGACTGGCGCCACGGCTTCATTCGTCGCGCCGTCATGCGGCATCGTACGCAGTGGCCACCCGCGAGCTGGGCGCTCGAGTGGCACGCGCTCTTGCGGCACCCGCTCGCGCGCTTCGTCGAAGAGCTCGAGGTCGACGCGCTCTCGTACACGCGCGGCCTCGATCGCGGCGACAACCCCGAGCTCAGCATCGTCGGCTGTCTCGGTGTGCTCGCGAAGGCGCCGCCGCTGCCGCTGTTGCGCTCGGTGCGGTTCGGCCCGAGCCCGAGGCCGCTGTGGAACCCGCAGCTCGAGAGCGCGTGGCGGCTCTCGCGCGAGACGCACCCGAGGCTCGAGGTCGGCCCCATCTGGGTCGCGCGCGCGGCGTGGCTCCAGCTGCTCGCGACCCCGCCGGGGGTGACCGTCACCGGCCTCGAGATCGGCGCGCAGCGCAAGCTCGTCGAAGACGGCGCGAACTTCGTCAGCGCGCTCACCGACTGCGAGTTTTCGCTCGAGGCGCCCGACAAGAGCCCGGCGACGCAGGTCGCGCTGCGGCTCGATCGCGAGAACGGCCTGTGGTTCGCAGAAGACGTGCAGGCCGGCATTCGCCGCCAGGAGCTGCCGCTGTACGTGAATGGTCGCCGCTGCACCCACCACCGCATGCGGCCGCACGACCTGCTCGAGCCGGCGCCGGGCCTTCTGTTCCGCTTCGTGATGGAGTGAGGGCTTTCGTGATCTTCCCCGCCCTCGAGCTCGTCTGGAGCCCCACCGGAGCCGGCTCGGTCGTGAACGGCCACAGCTGGCCCATCGGCGGCACGCACGAGCTCGGGCCGCGCGGGCTCACGTTCGGCATCGAGGGCGACGTTCGGCTGCGCTACCCGCCTCCGACCGAGGCGGGCCGTGAAATCTGCAAGGTCGAGCGGCGCGGCGACCGCCTCGTGCTGTGGCAGTTTCAGAAGCGCTTTCGCTGCGCCGTGAACGGCCGCGACGTGCACGAGACCGAGCTCGAGCTGCACCACCGCGACCTCATCACGATGCCGAAGGGCCCCGTGCTTCGGGTGCTCGAGGCGCCGGTGGCGCACGTGCGCTCGCCGACGCTCGAGGCCGCGATTCGCGCGAACCCGAACGATCGCGAGCTCACCAAGGTCTACAGTGACTTTCTGCTCGATCACGGTGACCCGCTCGGCGAGCGGCTGGCGAAGCCGGGCGCTGGCGACGCGGCGACGTGGCTCGACGTGCTCGCCGCGCACTACGAGGGCAGCCGGCTCGAGATCGAGTGGCAGCACGGCCTCGCGACCCGGGTCGTGCTGCGCGACGCGCTCGGCAAGAACTTCACGACGCTCGAAGACGTGCTCGAGCACCTCGCCGGCCTGCCGGTGATGCGCTTCTTGCGCGACCTCACGCTCGACGTCGCGAGCGCCGGGCTGGCGGTGTCAGACGGGCTGCACGCGCTCGCAGCGGTGGCGCTGCCGCCGACGGTTCAGCGGCTGTCGCTCGGTGACGTGCACGAGCATCACCGCGAGCGGGTGACGCGGCAGCTCGACGCGGCGCCCGGCAAGGTCGACGTCGGCTTCTATCGAGACGCCGTCATCGAGGTGTTGGCGTGCGCGCGGCGGCCCGACGAGGGCGGCTTCGTGCGGGGCGCGAAGATCGAGATCGGCCGGCACCTCTACCTCGGCGAGACCGAGACGATGTCGCTGCTCAACGAGAACGTCGTCTTCGGAGGCAGCCACCTGGTGTCGTACGAAGGTGGGCGGTACGTCATCGCGGCGATCGGCGAGAGCGTCGAGCTGCCGAAGGTGAACGGGCGCCCGGCAGACCGCATACCCCTGCGCGACGGCGACCTCGTCGAGATCGTCGGCGAGCTCACCGGGCGGTTCACGCTGCTGCGATGAGCGCCGTCGCCTGTGAGGGCCTGACGAAGACCTACGGCGGCGACGTGCGCGCGCTCGACGGGCTCACGCTCGAAATTCCCCGCGGCGCCGCGTTCGGCCTCATCGGCCCCAACGGTGCGGGCAAGACCACCTTCATCAAGCTCCTGCTCGGCATCGCCCGCCCGACCGCAGGCGAGGTGCGCGTGCTGGGCCGGTCGCCCGAAGACGCCGCCGCGCGTGAGAAGGTCGGCTACCTGCCCGAGCGCCTGCACCTGCCCGCGGCGTGGAAGCCGCCCGCGTACCTGCGCTCGGTCGCGACGCTGAAGGGCCTCTCTGACGCGCCCATCGATTCACTGCTGAAGCGCGTCGGGCTCGCCGGCGAGGCCTCGCGCCGCCGCATCGGCGGGTTCTCGAAGGGCATGCGCCAGCGGCTCGGCCTCGCCGCCGCCCTGCTCGGTGAGCCCGACCTGCTCGTGCTCGACGAGCCCACCGACGGCATCGACCCGCTCGGGCGCATCGAGGTGCGCGAGCTGCTCATGCAAGAGAAGGCGCGGGGCGCGACGCTGCTGCTCAACTCGCACCTGCTCGCCGAGACCGAGCGCGTCTGCGAGCGCGTCGGCATTCTGAACCGCGGCCGGCTCGTGAAGAGCGGCACGCTCGACGCGCTGAAGGCCGAGGTGCGCGGCTGGGAGCTCACCTTCGCGCCCGGCTTCGACGCCGGCGCGCTCGCTGCGCTGGGCCTGCGTTGCATCGAGGGCGCCCGGTTCGCCGTCGACGCCGAGACGCCGGCCGCGCTGAACGCGCTCGTCGACGAGGCGCGCGCGACCGGGGCGCTGCTCGTGAAGCTCGAGCGTGGCGCGAGAGACCTCGAGGCCCTGCTCGAAGAGTCGGTGCGATGATGAAGACGGCCCAGGTCGCGGTCGATCTGCTGCGCGAGGCCGCCTGGCGAAAGTGGTTCTTGGGCCTCTTTTTCGCCATCAGCGCGACGCTCGTGCTGCTCGGCTTCTCGCTGCAGCTCGACGTCGTCGACGGCGCCATCGCGGGCAGCAGCTTCTTCGGCGAGGTGCTGTTCGAAGAGATTCGCACCGCCTCGGCCGCGCTGGCCCCGCTGTTCATGGGCACGACCATCGCGGGCGCCATGGTCGGCGCGATGTTCCTCTCGGTCGCGTGCAGCGACTTCGCGCCGAGCCTCTTGTCGCCCGGCCGCATCGAGCACCTGCTGTCGCTGCCGGTCACGCGGGCGCAGCTGCTGTTCGGCACGTGGCTGGGCGGGCTCGCCGTCGCGATCGTCTCGACGCTCTATGCGACGGCGGGTGTGCTCGTGCTGCTCGGGGTGAAGACGGGCGTGTGGAACTTCATGTTGCTCGTGGGCGCTCTCATCGGCGTCATCGTCTTCGCGACCGTCTACGCCGTCATGATGTTGGCCGCGGTGCTGGTGCGCAGCGCCGCGTTCTGCGCCGCCGTGGGGCTCGCGACGGTCGTGCTGGGCATCGTGTCGTCGGCGCGCGCAGGCATCGCGAAGGCAATCGACCCCGGCGTCGGGCGTCAGGTCTTCGAGTGGGCGATGGTGCCGATACCGCGGCTGGGGTCGCTCGCCGTGCGCGCCGCGTTCTTGACCGGCGACCACACGTTCGACGTGGGCGAGCTGTGGCGTTATCTCGCGGGCGCCGTGTTCTTCAGCGCTGGCATGCTGCTCGTCGCCCTGTTCGTCTTCGAGCGGAAGGACTTTTGAACCCATGA
>JAEUJP010000001.1 GCA_016793725.1 Myxococcaceae bacterium
TGTGGGCCGTGGGCGAGGGGGGCACGATCATTCACTGGGACGGCGTGGTGTGGACGGGGGCGACGTCACCGACCACGACGCGGCTGAACGGGGTCTCGGGGCGGGGGGGCTCCGAGCTCTGGGCCGTCGGTGCGGCGGGCACGTTGCTGCGCTTCGACGGCGCGTCGTGGGCGGCAGTGTCGTTGGGCACGAGTGAAGAGCTCAACGCGGTCGCGATCACGCCGATGGAGGCCTGGATCGTCGGCAACGGTGGCGTGACGTTCAAGTGGAGCGGCGCGGCGTGGTCGAGCGTGCCGAGCGACACGACGAACAACCTGCGCGCGGTGTGGGGGTGGGCGCGCAATGACGTCTGGGCCGTGGGTGACTCGGGGACGATTCGACACTGGACGGGGACGAGCTGGGTCGAGGTTTCGAGCACGATCGGCGATGCGACATTGCTGGCGCTCTCGGGCACCGACACGGCGAGCGTGTGGGCGGCGGGTGAGCGCGGCACGCTCGTGCGATGGCGCGGGAACGCGTGGAACTGCGAGCCGGGCCCATCCGCGAGTGACCTCCATGACGTGTCGGGAATCGGCGCGAATGTGGCGTGGGCAGTGGGTCGAGACGGCACGGCGCTGCAGTGGGACGGAGTCACGTGGACTCGCAGGCCGCTGGGCACGAACAAGCTGGTTCTTTCAGTGTGGGCATCGACGCCGAACGATGTGTGGGCCGTCGGCGCGGAGGGGGCGCGGTACCGTTGGAACGGCACGTCGTGGGTGGACTACTCGACGGGCGGCGAATGGGGCATCGGACTTTGGGGCTCGGCTCCGGACGATGTGTGGGCCATGGCCGACAACCCGCAGCGGTGGAACGGCACACAATGGTCGAGCGTGCCGAACCCGGGTGGCTTCATGAGCGGTGTGTGGGGCACTGGCCCGTCGAACGTCTGGGCGGCAGGAGGGCACGACGAGTCGAAGGTCTATCGATGGAGTGGGACCCAATGGCTCGGCGAAGTGCTCGGCCCCATGAATGGGTTGCGCGGCATCTCGGGCACCGGCGCAAACGACATCTGGGTGGTCGGACGGCGTGGAGTCGTCTTTCACTACGACGGCATGGCCTGGTCGGCGTCAACCAGTGGCACGACGGCAGATCTGGAAGCCGTCTGGGCAGGCGCAGTCGACAATGTCTGGGCCGTGGGCGGGGGCGGAACCGTCATTCACTGGGACGGTGAGGCGTGGAGCCCCATCGCCAGCGGAGTGGCCGCCGGCGTGGGCCTCGCTGGCGTCTGGGGCAGCGGGCCGTGCGACGTGTGGATCGTTGGAGGGGGCGGCGGCACCTTGATTCACGGGCCATGAGCGGAGCGACTACAAGGGTCACCTGAATGACCCCTCACCACACCGAGCGACTCGTTCTCAGGGGCTGGCGGCCGGCCGACCGCGAGCCGTTCGCCGCGCTCAACGGCGACCCGTTGGTGATGGAGCACTTCCCGAAGGTGCTGAGCCGCGCCGAGAGCGACGCCAGCGCCGACCGCGTCGAAGCGCACTTCGAGCGTCACGGGTTCGGGCCCTGGGCCGTCGAGGTGCAGGGCGGCGCACCGTTCATCGGCTTCGTCGGGCTGTTGCAGGTGGGGTTCGAGGCGCCGTTCACGCCGGCGGTCGAGGTGCTGTGGCGGCTCTCGAGGTCGTCGTGGGGGCAGGGCTACGCGACCGAGGCGGCCCGCGAGGTCTGCCGCATCGCGTTCGAAGAGCTGGGCCTGCCTGCGCTCGTGACGTTCACGGTTCCCGCGAACCGGCGGTCGCGCGCGGTGATGGAGCGGCTCGGCATGACGTACGACCCGGGCGAGGACTTCGAGCACCCGAACCTGCCTGAGGGGCATGCGCTGCGGCGCCACGTGCTGTACCGGCTGTCGGCGGCGCAGTGGCGTCAGAGGTGACGTGACGGGTCCATCGAGGCGTGCAGCACGCGCACGACTTCGACGCGCTGGTTCTTCGACCGATAGAAGATCACGTGACGGCCTTCGCGGACCTTCATCAGGCCGGGCCGAACCTCGTCGCAGGGGCGGCCATGCTCGGGGTGCCGCGCGATGGCGTGGAGACGAGCGTCGAGCTGGCGCAGGTACTTCTCGAGCTGGGCGTCACCCCAGCGATCGAGCGTGAAGGCGCCGATGTCGACCAGATCGCGGCGGGCTGCACGCGTCAGCCGAAGCGCCGGCACTCAGCGCTTCTTCCGGCGGACCTCTGAGAGCACGTCTTCGATCGAAAAGTTCTCGACCAGCCCGCTCGAGTCGCCCTCATCGATGGCGGCCCTGAGCGCGGCGAGCTTGTGCTCGTCTTCTTCCAGCGCACGAAGCCCCGCGCGCACGACCTCGCTCGCCGTGCCGTAGCGGCCGCTCTTCACCTGCGACTTCACGAACTTCTCGAAGTGGGCTCCGAGGCTGATGCTGGTCGTCTTCGGCATTACCAACCATTGGTACACATGCGTGCCTCAGGCGTCAACGCGAGTGGGTTCACGGGTTGAGCCACGGCTGGCGCGAAAGCAGAGCCGCTGCGCGGTCGCGCACGTTGTCGGGCAGTTGGTTCACGAGCGCGAGCTCGAGCACGTCGGCGAGCTGGTCGCCGGTGCCGAAGCGGTCGTCGGGCGACTTGGCGAGCGCGATGGCGAGCGCGAGGTCGACGTCGGCCGGCAGCTTCACCAGCGCGCTCGGCCGCACCGGCATCGCGCCCATCACGGCGGCGATCAGCTCGCCGAAGTCGCGACCCTTGAACGGCGGGTGGCCGGTGAGCGCGCGGTACGCGATGGCGCCGAGCGCGTGCAGGTCGGTGCGCGCGTCGACGGTGCCCTGGCGCGCCTGCTCTGGCGCCATGTACTGGGGCGTGCCGACGACCTTGTTCACGGTGAGCGCGCCGCTGTGGTCTTCGAGCGTGGCGACGCCGAAGTCGAGGATCTTCCACACCGGTGGGTCGCCGGGCTTCGCGGGGTCGTTCTTGAACACGTTCTGGGGCTTCAGGTCGCGGTGCACGATGCCCGCCTTCGAGGCCGCCGCGAGGCCCTTGCCGAGCTGCCGCACGATGTCGACGACGACGCGCGGCCCGAGCCGGCCCTCGCGGCGCAGCACCTGGGCGAGATCTTCGCCGCGCAGCCGCTCCATCGCGAGGTAGGGCAGGGGCGCCGACTCGTCACCGACCTCGATGACGCGCACGACGTGCGGCGAGTCGAGCGACGCCGCGATCTTCATCTCGCGCATGAAGCGGCGCACCGCGTCGGCGTGGCCGAGCACCTCGGGCAAGAGCAGCTTCACCGCCGCTTGCGCCCCGCTCTCGGCGTGCGTGGCCTCGTAGACCTCGCCCATCGCGCCGCGGCCGATGACGGCGCCGAGGCGCCACGCCCCGAGCGTCTGGTCGGTGAAGCGGCCGAGCCCGCCGTTCTGCAGCGCGCGCTCGAGGTCTTGCCGGGCCTCGAGGAACAGGGCCTCGCGGTGTGAGGCGCGGCGCACGGCGTCGTCGCGCTCGCGCAGCGACGAGACCATCAGGGCCCGCGCGGCCCGCGCCTGCGAGTAGACGGCGACGAGAAACGCCGAGAGGGCGGCGACCACGATGAGCCGCGCGAACGTCGGCACGTCGGGCGAGAGCTTGATGAGGCCGCGGTCGCGTACGACGCCGAGCGCGATGAGCGTGCCGAGCACGGCGACGGGCGCGATGCTGCCGACGAGCGTGACGCGCGCGACGCGCCGGCCGTAGCCGAGGCACGCGGTGTAGATGTTGAGCACGAGCATGACGAGCACCGCGCCCAGCACGCCCAGGTAGTAGATGACGCCTGCGTTCAGGAACGGGGCGGCGACGAAGTACACGAGCAGGTAGCTCTCGCGGTAGCGCTTCTCGTCCCACGACACGAAGAGCAGCCACAGGTTGTTGAGCTCGGCTCCGGCGAGCGCGAGGCCGCAGAGGTGCTTCGCGTCGGCGTCGCCGCCGAGCCAGGGCAGCACGACGAGGGCGAGCGTGTTGAAGGCGAGGCCGGCGATGGCGGTGCGGCGCGACTGCTCGACCTCGGCGCGGTGCAGCACGGTCTCGGGTGAGGGCAGCGGCAGCGCGCTCGCGTCGGTCGGCAGCGAGTGGGTGAGCGAGGGGGCGCGCTCGAGGCCTTGAGAGGGGCCCGAGTCGGCGACGGTGACGGTGTTGGGCTCCCCCATCGGAGGCGGCGAGCCTACTGCAGGCGCTTTCAGTGCAGAATGTGCCGCGCATGCGGGGGCTCTTCGCGGTGATGCTGTTGGTGGTCGCGGCCTGCGACGTGATGCGCATGACGCGCGACCGCGAGACGGTGAAGAACCTGACGCCGGCGCCGCTGTCGAAGCCGTCGGTGGCGACGGCGGCGGTGAAGCGGGTGGTGCGCGTGCGCGTGGCGGTCGACGACGCGTATGCGGCCGAGAACCGCGAGTACAACGAGCACATTCGGGCGTTGTTCGCGCGGGCCACCGAGTTCGCGCAGCCGCGCTACGGCGTGAGCTTCGAGCTCGTCAGCTTCGACCGGTGGGAGCACCCGCTGTCGGGCGACATTCACCCGCTCGTCGGTCAGCTCGCCACGCAGCACCCGGCCGACGGAGCGCACCTGGTGGTGGGCTTCACGTCGTCGCTGCCGCTGTTCGCGTCGGACTTCGAGCAGATCGGCGCGGCGCAGCTGTTCGGGCACCACATGGTGCTGCGCGGCATCGACGCGCACGCGTACACCGACTACCTCGAGCGCGAGCTGAAGACGGTCGGTGACGACGAGAAGCGCGGCGTGGTGCGGGCGCGGGTGCACCATCAAGAGACCGCGGTGTTCCTGCACGAGTGGGGGCACGCGCTGGGCGCGCTGCACGACCGCGACCTCGAGCACCTGATGTGCCCGCAGTACCGTGACTCGCTGCGCGACTTCTCGGCGGCGTCCGAGAAGATGATTCGGCTGGGGCTCGAGCACCTCGATGACTCCGACGGGCGGGCGTGGCTCGCGGCCGCGCGCGTCGCGCACGAGGAGCTGCCGGCGAGCGCGTTCATGCCGAACGAGCGCGAGTCGCTGTGGGCGGTGCCCGATGGCGGCACGGCCGGGCCGGCTCGGGCCTCTGTGTCGGCGCCGCTGTCGGAGACCGACCGAAAGCTGTTTCAGATCGCGATCGACAAGCAGGCCGAAGGGCGCGCGGCCGACTCGCTGGCGACGGCGCTGACGGTCTTGAAGCGCAACCCGAAGAACGCCCAGCTCACGTCGTTCGTGTGCGCGATGAGCCTGAACACGAAGGCGGCCGACGTGCTCGAGCGGTGCAAGACGGCGGCGGCGCTGGCGCCCGACGATGCGCGGCCGGCGCTGTGGCTGGGGTGGGCGCTTGCCGATGCGAAAGACGCGGCAGGGGCGCGGGCGGCGGCCGACGACGCGGCGGCGCGGCTCGAGCGGGGCGAACGTTCGGTCGAGCTCGACGCGAACCTGGCGGAGCTGTACCGGCGGCTGGGGTGTACGGCGTGCGCCGAGAAGCGGGCAAAGCCGAGCGACATGCCGCTGGCGTCTGACGCGGCGGAAGCTCCTGAGGGCGGTGGCGACGACAAGGTGAAGCGGGCCGAGGCGTTCGACGCGGTGGTCGCCGAGCTGAAGGCGAAGCGCACGTCGAAGGCGATCGAGAAGGCGCAGGCGCTGACGAAGGCGTACCCGGGGTCGGCGATGGGGTGGGCGCTGAGCTGTGAGGCGCAGATCGAGCTGCGGCCTCCGAGCGCGCGGGCGGCGTGCGAGCGGGCGCTCAAGCTCGATGGGGCGCTGGGGCGGGCGCACTACCTGCTGGCCGCGCTCGACGAGGCGTCGAACCACAAGGGCGATGCGATCGCGCACCTCGAGAAGGTGGTGGTGAGCAACGAAGGTGCGAACGTCGACGCGTGGCACCGGCTGGCGCGGCTGTACCGGGGCTACCGCATGACGGCGGCGGTCGATGCGCTGGCGGTGAAGTACCAGAAGCGGTTCGGGCGGGCGCTGCCGTGAGCCTGCGAAGCCGGGTCACCCACCTGGCAAGAGCACCTTCGGCTGCGCGCGGGCCTCGGGCGCGCCGCGCCTGACGGTCGACTACTCGGCCCCCAGGGTTCCCGGCGGCAAGAAGCCTTGGTAGCGCATCCACAGCGCGAGGCCGGCGAGGCTGTGTGGCTGCGGGGTCGGCTCATCGGCCGCGGGTTGGCCCTCGAAGTAGGCGCGAATGGCCGCCATGTCGGTGCCCGTGACGGGAATGGCCCGCTCGTCGCCATCACCTTCGAAATCGACCTGGTGAACGCCCGATTCGATCAGCGTTTCCAGCGCTGCCTCAGGCAACGTCTCGAGGTGTCTCATCAGCTCCGGCCCGCTGATGTTCAGGTAGCTCGACAGCTCGATCAGGGCGGGCCCGGCCGGAAAGCCCCGGTCGGTGTGGTTCGCGAGCTCTTCGGCGAGATGGGGCGCGAGGCCAGCGCCGCGAAAAAAGTCTGCCGCCGGCCCCTCGTAACGATTCGAGGCCCGCACTTTGGCGTACTGGGCCAGCGCGAGGCCGCCGACGATGAGCGCGCCGCCGACGATCTGCCCCGCAACCGGAAATGCCTGAGAAGCACCGCCGACCGCCAGCAAGCCCCCGCCCAGGGCGCTCATCAGGTGGCTGGTTCCCAGGAGCTCGTCGCCGCGATTGAAAGCCTGAACGGCGCTGACGCCTTCGAGCACAGCGCCCAGGCCCCCCAACACGGTGGAGGCCTTGCCCGCGATGGAGCTGATGGAAGCCGCCCGGCCCGTGACCCCCAGCACCAGCTCGTAGGCCCCAATGCCGGTGTCGAGCGCCGCGAAGAGGGTCTCCAGTCGATCGGTGTTGCTGGCGTTGCGGAAGCCGCGAACGCCCTCGACCGCCGTCGTTGCGCCCAAGATGGCGGTGAACCCTCGAAACGCCTGCCCGGCGCGGCTGTCGGCCGTCAAGAACTCGAGATCTCGGGTCTGTGTCTTCAGCCTCGCTTCGATGGCCGCAGCCTCGGGGCCGGTCGCCTGCGCCAACGCCTCGGCGTCTTTGAAGATGCCTTCGAGCCTCGCCGCGTCGGCCCCGAACAAGGCCGCGTTTCCGGAAATCGCCTCGAGCAGCCGGTCGGCCTGCCCGGGCCGCGTGGCCACTCGCAGCGAAGCCGCCTTGAACACCGAAGACCCGATCGCTTGCTGAAGCTCCTGCGCCGACTTGACCCCGAACTCCTTGGTCGCGGCCGACGTGTAGTCGGCGACCTGAGCATCGGTGAGCTTCAGGTCACCGACGACGTCGATCAGCGTGCGCTCGCCCTTGGCCTGGCCGAGCAGGGCGTCGGCCAGAAGCTCGCTGCCCGCGGTGGTGTCACCGAGTCGAGGCACGACGTTCACCATGGCCCGAGCCCCGACGTCGCGCAGGCGGTCACGGTTCGTTTCCCGCAACCCCGAGAGGTCGCTGCCCGGGTCGGCGAGGTATGAAATGGTGCTCGAGGCGGCTCCGAAGTCTTCGGCCGCTGCCTCGAGCCGGGCGTAGACCGCAGCGTGCCGCTGCTGGAAGTCGTCCAACGCGGCCTTTCGCTGATCTTCAGTCAACAGGTCGCCAAACGCGCCGACCATGTAGGCCAGCTCGGTGTTGACCCTGTCGACTTCGGCCTGAGCTTCATCGAACTCGGTCTTCACCTCGTTGACGCCCCGGATCACCAACGGGGCGACGGCGTCGGCAGTCTGGGTCTTGCCTTCCGCCAGCAGCTGATCGAGCAGCTCACCCGAGAAGGCGACACCCCTGCGTTGCTCCATCGCCCGACTCAGCTGCAGGCTGAACACCGGCAGCCCGCTGTGGCTGTCAGGCAGGCTCGCGGCCATCTGCTGCGCCAGCGATTCGGTCACCTTCGGGCCGCCCTTTTCGGTGAGGTCGATGAGCAGGTCGGTCATGCCGGCCATGCCCTCGTTGCGCTCGTCAGCGAGGTCTCGGCCGATGCGCCCGGTCAGGTAGCCGCCGAAGTTTTCAGCCACCGCTTCTGCCGACTCACCACCGTCGAGCTGCTTGCGGGCATCGGCCACGACGGCCTCTTCCAGGTCTGTGCCGTGCTCGTTGTCTGCCAGGCCACGTGCCGCTTCGGTTTTTCCGGCGGCCTGAAGGCTGCTGTGCAGGTTGCGCGCGAGGGTGGTGTCGCCCCCCTCGCCGATCGCCGCGAAGAGTGCATTGTCGACGTGGCTCAGCTCTGCGTCGTCAGGCAGCCTGGCGGCCAGCGACGAGGCGATCACCTCGGCGGTCTTGTTGCCACCTCGCGCCGAGACGGTCGAGAGTGCCGCCATCGTGGCCTCGAGGTCGCCCTTCTTGCTGTCGTAGGTCTTTCTCGACCACGACGCCACCTGGCCCGACACCAGGTCGAGCGTCGGCCTGGCGGCCAAGGTCACCTGCGCGACATAGGCTGGGGGTCTGCCCTCGGTGACGTCGGCCAACTCTTCTGCTGCAGCTCGCGAGGCAGCCACCGTGCTGCCGGTTCTCTTCTTGGTGGTTTCGTAGGCCTGTTCGACCTGGGCGGCGTCTCGCTTGGCGGCGGCCGTCTCGGCGCCCAGGGCCGGCGTATCGTTTCTGGGCCCAAGGGGGCGCTTCGGGGCCGACGCCCCGCCTTCACGCGCCTGGGTGTGCAGCAGCGCCGAAACAGTCAACGTCGGGCGGGCGAGCGCCAGGGGGGGCGGCTGCTGATCACCACCGCTGGTTCTCAGGCCTCGCCGCCGCAACGCGGAACCCTGACCCGTCGACATCTCATCTGCACGCCCGACCACGGGCTTCTTCTTCTTTGGCGTGGTTGGCGCCGCATGGTCGGGGTTCAGGCGGGTGGGACGCTTGATTCCACGAACGGGTCTCGACGGAGGGGGCAAGGGTCTCGCTCAGGCTCACGCCATGATCGCCGCGCACCGCGTCGTCGACGTACCCGCACCGGCGCCGACCGACGTCACGCCCGTGCCCACGGCCTGCAGCAGCGACAAGAGCACGTTCGACGTGTTCGGCCCGCCCGTGCCGCGCTCGTGAATGCCGGGGTACTTGAGCGCCCCGCCAGCGCGGCCGGCCACCAGCACCGGGTAGTCGTTGATCGAGTGGTCGAGGCCCTCGGCGACGTCAGAGGTGCAGAGCACGGCGCTGCGATCGAGCAGGTTGCCCGGGCCCTCGACCGCCTTGTGCAGCCGGTCGAGCGTGTACGCGAAGTTCCGCATCGTGAACTTGATGCCGTCGTTCACTGCGCCCTGCGCGTTCGCGTCGTGCGTCAGCGAGTGCTCGTTGTCGCGCGGCGCCCCCGGCGAGAGATCTTTGAAGCAGTGCCCGCCGACCGAGCCCGAGAACTGGTACGTCACCACGCGCGTCAGATCGCACGCGAACGCCAGCGCGATCATGTCGCTGAACGCCTTGTTCACCGCCTCGTACGGCTCGACGCCGCTCACGTCTTGGTTGCGCTGCGTGATCGCCGGAGGCAACACGCACGACGACGTCACCACCGGCGGCAGCGCCAGAATCTGCTGCCGCAATTCAGAGATCGACGTCAGGTGCTGATCGAGCCGCGCCTTGTCGGCCGCGCCCAGCTTCGCGTTCAGCCGGTTCGTGTCGTCGCGCACCGCGTCGAGCACGTTCGCGCGCAGCCGGTCGCGCGGGTCGGTCGGGTCTTTCGGCATGAACCCCTGAAACAGGCGCGTGAACAGCGCCGCCGGGTTCGTCTCTTGCGGCATCGGTGAGTCGGGGCCGCGGTGCGACAGGTACTGCAGCGTCGGCCCTTCACCCGTCGTGTACCGCTTCGACACCGCGATCTGCAGCGACTTGAACGTGTTCGTCGCCCCGATCGTGTCGGCCGCGATCTGGTCGATCGACTTCAGGCCGAACTTCGACGCGTACGGCGCGCCGTTGGTGGGGTTCAGGGGAATGAACGGGGCGCCCGACAACATCGCGGCCACGCCGTTGTGGTGGCCGCGCGCGTTCGGCGTCTTCACGTTGTAGCCCGTCACCACGTTCACGTAGCTCTTCAAGTCGATGCCGCGCGCCGCATCGACCAGCGGGGCCAGCTGCTCGGTCAGCTGCCAGTTGCCGCCCGTGGCCGACGGGTTCCACCGCGAGCGCAAGACCCCGTTGCCGAAGAACCAGACGACGAAGCGCTTCGGCAGCTCCATGCCCTGGGCATAGGCGGTGCCGTGCGAGTTGAGCATGGCGTCGAGCGTGGGCAGCGCGATGGCGGCGCCCGCGCCGCGCAGCAAGGTGCGACGAGACAACTTCATGGCGCCCTCCCGTAGCGGAACGCATCTGAGGCAGCGAGCTCGACCAGCAAGAAGCGCAGCTGGTAGCCGCTCTCGATGAAGGCCTTCTCGGCAGCGCGCAGCGAGGCGGTCTCGCTGTACAGCTCGACGTGGCCAGACGCCTGCCGGTACATCGAGTTCGTGAGGCAGCGCATCACGCGCTTGTCGGCCTTCAGCGCGGCGGCGAGGCCCTTCGCGTCGGTGAACGTCACCTTGTCGAGCGCGCCCGTCGCGTCGACCGGCTTCGTGTTGTCGAGCGTGCGGTGCGCGCCGATCGCGTCGAAGTTCTCGAACGCGAAGCCGAGCGGGTCCATCAACTTGTGGCAGCCGGCGCAGCTCGGCGCCGTGAGGTGACCCATCAGCCGCTCGCGCAGCGTCGTGTTCACCCCCGGCACCGGGTCGGGCAGGTTCGTGTCGACGTCGGGCGGCGGAGCGCCGACCGCCTCACAGAGGAACTTCTCGCGCACCAGCTTGCCGCGCAGCGTCGGCGAGCTGCTCACCGGGTGTGCTTTGAGCGCGAGGAAGCCGGCCGTGCCCAGCAGACCCGCGCGCGGCTGGTCAGCCGGCAGCGTCACGCGCGCCCAGCCGCTCGCCGGCGCCTGCACGCCGTACAGCCCCGCGAGCTTCGCGTCGACGTAGGTGTGGTCGGAGTCGATCAGGTTTCGGAAGTCGGTCGTGAACGCGTCGCTCGTGATGATGTGGTGCAGCTCTTCGCGCATCGACGCGACGAGCGCGTTGTCGAACGTGGGGAAGGTCGTTCGGTCTTTGCCGAGGTGCTCGAGCTCGTGCTGGTCGAGCACTTCGTCGAAGAAGTGCGCCGCGGCCTCGCCGACGCCCGACTGCCCGATCAGCAGCGAGGCCTGGTTGCGAATGCCGTCGGCCGTGTCGAGCTCGCCGTTCTCGGCCGCCGTGAGCAGCGCGTCAGACGGCGTCGTGCCCACGATGAAGAACGAGAGCCGCGTCGCCACCTCGTACGGCGTCAGCTTCACCCACTGGCCCTCGGGCGCGCCGGTCTCGAAGCGGTACAAGAACCCCGGCGACTGCAACAGGCCCGCGAGCGCGAACTCGACGCCCTTCGTGAAGCTCGAGTAGGCCATCGCGGCCTGGTGTTGAACGTTCGTCCACGTCGTGCGCTCTTCGGCGGTGAGCGGCCGGCGGAAGAGCCGCTTGCCGTAGATGTCGAGGAAGCGGCCGAAGCAGGCGTCGTCGATCGCCACCGTCGGCGCGCAGCCGTAGCTCAGCTGCGCCGCAGCGGCCGCGGCGTACGCGTTCGTCTCGTACTTCGTCACGCTGCTCGTCGAGACCGTCACGGCGCCGGCGCCGATCGCGGTGAGGCCGTTGAGCGCGACGTCGGCGGGCGGCGTCACCGCTGCGGCGGCCGCGGGCCCGAGCACGTCGCGAATCGTGTTCGTGTACTGCCACGAGAGCAGCAGCCGGCCCTTCAGCGCCGCGGGCTCGAACGGAGGGATCACTTCGGGCTGCGGCCCGGTGGGCAGCTCGTCGCCCCCACCGGTGGGCGACACCGGTATCGGGTTGCCGTGCTCATCGACGCCGCCGACCGGGCGGCTGATGTTGCCGACACAAGCT
>JAEUJP010000006.1 GCA_016793725.1 Myxococcaceae bacterium
GGCGCTCGAGCACCGGCGAGCTCTTGTTCTCGGACGGTGAGGTCAGCCGCCTCGAGTTCTCGCGCCTGTAGCTCCGGGTTCGCTCCGCTTGCGTCTCGGCGCCAGAGGCGCGGGCATCAAGAACTCATCAAGACTGGCCCGCCCTGACAGAAACGCGACCCGCGCGACGTAAGCAGCCGGGTCATGAGTCTCGTCGCGGCACCCCCGGCGCACGACGTCGCGCCCGCCGTCACCACGCCCGGCCCAGCCCGGCTCTGGCCGCTCGCCCTCGCCGCACTCGGCGTCGTGTTCGGCGACATCGGCACCTCGCCGCTCTACGCGGTGAAAGAGTGCTTCGCCGGCGCCCACGGTCTGCCCGTCACCCGCGAGAACGTGCTCGGCATTCTGTCGCTGTTCTTCTGGTCGCTCTTCATGGTCGTCGCGGTGAAGTACCTCGTCTTCATCATGCGCGCCGACAACCGCGGCGAAGGCGGCCTGTTCGCGCTGCTCGCACTGATACCGCGCGACGTCGCCGGGCGTCTCAAGACGGCTGTCGTGCTCGCCGCCCTCTTCGGAGCCGCCCTGCTCTACGGCGACGGCATCATCACCCCCGCCATCTCGGTGCTCTCGGCCGTCGAGGGTCTCGCCGCGAACCCGCTCACCGGTGAAGAGACGGCGATGAAGCCCTTCGTCGTCATCATCACGTGCGTGATTCTCGCGGCGCTGTTCTCGGTGCAGCGGCGCGGCACGAGCCACATCGGCCGCATCTTCGGCCCCGTGATGGTCGTGTGGTTTCTCGCGCTGTCGGTGCTCGGCCTGAGGTGGATCTTCGCGGCCCCCGAAATTCTCGAGGCCCTGAACCCCGTCTGGGCCGTGCGCTTCTTCTCGACGCACGGCTTTCACGGCTTCGAGCTGCTCGGCGCCGTCGTGCTCTGCATCACCGGCGGCGAGGCCCTGTACGCCGACATGGGCCACTTCGGGAAGAGGCCGATTCGCGCGTCGTGGTGGTCGTTCGTGTTTCCCGCACTCGTGCTGAACTACTTCGGGCAGGGCGCGCTGCTGCTCGAGCACGGCGAGCGCGTGGCGAACCCGTTCTTCGCGACCGTGCCCGAGCCGCTGCTCTACCCGATGGTGGGGCTCGCAACCGTCGCGACCATCATCGCGTCGCAGGCGCTCATCTCGGGGGCGTACTCGCTGACGCGCAGCGCGGTGCAGCTCGGCTGGTTCCCGCGCATCACCATCGTGCACACGAGCCGCGAGCACGAAGGGCAAATCTACGTTCCCGAGATCAACGCTGCGCTCGCCGTCGCGTGCATCGGGCTCGTGCTCGCGTATCGCGAGTCGAGCGCGCTCGCGTCGGCCTACGGCATCGCGGTCACCGGCACGATGGCCATCACCAGCGTGGTGTACGGCTTCGTGGCGGTGCGCGCGTGGAAGTGGGAGCTGTGGAAGGCGCTGCCACTGGTCGCCCTCTTCCTCTTCTTCGACCTCGGCTTCTTCAGCGCGAACGCGGTGAAGCTCGTCGAAGGCATGGGCGCCTGGTTTCCCGTCGCGGCCGCGGCGGCGGTGTTCTCGCTGATGCTCACGTGGAAGCGCGGCCGCGCCGAGCTCGCGCGGCGGTTCGCGTCGCAGGCCGTGCCGCTCGAGTCGTTACTCGCAGACTTCGCAGCGCACCCGCCCCACCGCGTGCGCGGCACCGCGGTGTTCATGTCGGGGTCGCCGCAGGGCACTCCGCCGGTGTTGCTGCACCACCTGAAGCACAACCAGGTGCTGCACCGGCAGGTCGTGCTGCTCTCGGTGGTGTCGGTCGACGTGCCGCTGGTGCCGGGCGACGAGGCGCTGTCGGTCGAGGTGCTCGACCACAACTTCTATCGGGTGGTGGCGCGCACCGGCTTCATGCAGACGCCGAACGTGCCCGAGCTGTTGGTGAGGGCGCGCGCGCTCGGCCTCGTGTGCGAGCCGTCGACGACGAGCTACTACCTCGGCCGCGAGAGCCTGCTGACGACGGGCCCGTCTCGCATGATGCGCTGGCGCAAGGCGCTGTTCGCGTTCGTGTCGAAGAACGCGCGGCCCGCGACGGCGTACTTCGGCATACCGCCCGGGCGGGTGGTCGAGCTCGGCATGCAGGTGGACCTGTGAAGGCCCTGTGGCGCGACGGCGACGTGGGCCTGCTCGTGCTGGTGGTGGCGGCCGGCGTGCTGCCCATCATCGGCGACGTGCTGCACGGGCAGCCGCTCGGCGTCGAGGCGACGCTGGGTGCGCTGATGGTGGTGGCCGGCGCCGTGGGGCTCTCGCGGCGGCTCACGACGCTCGTGCGCGCCGAGGCGCTGAGAAAGCGACTCCTGAGGCGGTGACTTACGGGCCATACTGGGTCGGCGCATGAGCCCATCGAAGACCTCGTTCGGAGCCCTCACCCTGGGCGCGCTCGGTGTCGTCTTCGGCGACATCGGCACGAGCCCGCTCTACACGCTGCGCGAGTGCCTGCGCGAGGTGAGCGCCCACACGGCGGGCGGGCTCACGCACGAAGACGTGCTGGGCGTGCTGTCGCTCATCTTCTGGTCGCTGATGCTCGTGGTGACCGTGAAGTACCTCTCGTTCATCATGCGGGCCGACAACGAGGGCGAGGGCGGCATCTTCGCGCTGCTCGCGCTGGTGCCCGACCGGCTGCGGCTGGCGAAGGGCGGGCGGTCGCGCATCTCGTTCGTCGCGGTGGTGGTGGTCATCGGCGCGGCGCTGCTCTACGGCGACGGGGCCATCACGCCGGCCATCTCGGTCTTGAGCGCGCTCGAGGGCATCACGGTGCTCGAGCCGCACCTGCAGTGGGCGGTGGTGCCGGCGACGTGCGGCGTGCTCTTGCTGTTGTTCGCGATGCAGAGCCGCGGCACGGGCTCGGTGGGCACGTTCTTCGGGCCCATCATGGTGGTGTGGTTCGTGACCATCGGCGGGCTGGGCGCGTGGCACGTGGCGCAGAAGCCCGAGGTGCTCGCGGCGCTCCTGCCGCACCACGCGGTGCGCTTCTTCATGGCGCACGGCATGCCGGGCTTTCTGGTGCTGGGCTCGGTGGTGCTGGCGGTGACGGGCGGCGAGGCGCTGTACGCCGACATGGGGCACTTCGGGGTGAAGCCGATTCGGTTCGCGTGGCTGGCGGTGGCGTTGCCGGCGCTGCTGCTCTGCTACTTCGGGCAGGGGGCGATGGTGCTGCAGAACCCCGAGCTGGTGGCGAACCCGTTCTTCTCGATGGTGCCGCAGGGCAAGGCGACGGTGGCGCTCATCATCTTGTCGAGCGCGGCGACGGTGATCGCGTCGCAGGCGCTCATCTCGGGGGCGTTCTCGCTGACGCGGCAGGCGCAGCAGCTGGGCTACTTCCCGCGGGTGACGGTGCAGCACACGGCGGCGAACGTCGAAGGGCAGATCTACATACCGCAGGTGAACTGGCTGCTCGCGGTGGGGTGCCTGCTGTTGGTGCTCGGCTTCCAGAAGAGCGAGCACCTGGCGTCGGCGTACGGCATCGCGGTGACGGGCACGATGATGCTGACGAGCATCGTGTTCTGGGTGGTGATGCGCCACACGTGGAAGTGGTCGGCGCTGGCGTCGGGCGGGCTGCTCGCGCTGTTCCTCGCGGTCGACATACCGTTCTTCGCGGCGAACACTGCGAAGATCGCCGACGGCGGCTGGGTGCCGGTGATGATCGGCCTGGCCTTCATCGCTGCGATGCTGGTGTGGAGCCGCGGCCGCACGCTCTTGAGCGAGCGCTACGCGCAGCGCTCGGGCCCGCTCGACGAGACGCTCGAGCGCATCGAGACGACGGGCGTGCAGCGGGTGCCGGGCACGGCCGTGTTCATGGCGTCGAGCTCGTCGCACACGCCGCCGGTGCTGATGCACGTGCTCGACCGGGTGCGGTCGCTGCATGAGCGGGTGCTGCTGCTCACGGTGGTGACCGAGCCGGTGCCGCACGTCGCGGAGTCGAAGCGGGTCGAGGTGACTCCGATGCGGGCGGGCTTCACGCGGGTGCTGGTGCGCTACGGGTTCATGGACGAGCCCGACGTGCCGGCGATCGTGAAGCGGGTGGCGCCGACGCTCGAGCCGCCGCTCGAGTCGGCCCACGTGACGTACGTGCTGGGGCGCGAGGCGGTGCTGGGGCACGGCACGGGGGCGATGGGGCGGCTCGCCGAGGGCTTCTTCGGCTTTCTGCAGCGCAACGCGGTGTCGGCCGACCAGACGTTCAAAATTCCACCCGGGCAGGCGATCGAGATCGGCATTCAGGTCGACCTGTAGAGACGTCGAGCAGCCGAGAGCTCTCGCGGCGCCCTGTCGATGTACTCGGCGAAAAGAGGTGAGCAGCGCCCGAAATGGCATCGCCGCGGGCCTGCAGGCCAAGCCCGACAACCTACTTCAGTCTCGAGCCGCGCACGTGCGCCTTCGGGGGGTTCGGCGCTCGCCGCGCTGGCGCATCATTTGCGACGCACGCTGGTCGTTACGGGTTTCGTGGCTGTTTTTCGTGGCAGCCCTCGGAGGAAAAAAAGCCTGCATGCCCGCATCTCTCTTCACGCGAATCGCTCTGTTCTTGCTGCTGCTCACCCTCGCTGCGTGCGGCAAGAAAGAAGAGCCCACGCCGCCGGACACGTCGAAGGGTGCCCTCTGCACGCGAGACGAAGCGCTCATCAACAGCCGGCGGGCCTGTCTGTCGACAGACCAATGCCCCTGCGGCACGCACTGCACGCTCGGTGAGTGTGTCGCGCAGTGCCTCTCGGACACGGCGTGTGGCGCGGGCCAGCGGTGCGACGAGCTGGGCGGGTGCCGCGCGGCAGACGACCTCGGCGTCGTGCCGCTCTTCACCCCGGTCGCTGAAGGTGCGGCCGTCGTCGAGCCGACCGCGGTCGACCTGAGCGCGGTCGGGGCGATCCGCACGTTCACGGTTCGAGCGAGCGCACCGGGGCTGCTGGCGTTTCGTGTCGCGGCCTCTGACGGGCTCGAGATCGACTGCGGCGCCGGCTTCGGCGCCGAGTGCCGGCAGCCGTCGCTCGCCACCGGCGGCCGGCTGGCGGTGCAGCTGCGGCTCAGGAGCGCGCTCTCGCCTTCTGAGGTGCGACAGGTGCGAGTTTTCACCAGCCAGGGGTTCACTTCCGTGGCCGTCGCCGCGACGCTCGACCTCGCCAACCAGGTCGAGCCGGGCATCGTGGCGGGGCGATACCGGGGCATCGCGACGCCAAGCCAGCTGGGGTTTGGCGCAGCGGCACCGGTCGAGGCCGCGCTGCCGCGGGCGAACGTCTACGAGCTCGAGGCCGAGCTCTACGGCACCCTTGCGCAGGGCACCCTCGTGCTTCGCGACGGGCTGAACGTGCTGCACCCCTCAGGTCAATGGGTGGGCTCAGTCACCGCTGGCGCGCTGGCGCTGCCCACCTTCAAGCTGAACCTTGCGACCGCGGTGGCCGGCAACGAGCCCGAGGTATTGGTGCGCGCCGAGCCCGTCACGCTGACCGCCCAGGGCGCGAACGCGACGACTCTGGCGTTCGAGCTGCGCCAGCGCTTCGAGGGCATGAGCGTGCCGGCGAGCGCCCCTTACGTGTCGTGGAAGGTGACGCTCACCAAAGAGGCCGAGCTGCCGGCGAACGCGTCGGCCCCGTCGGTGCCGGTGCCTGCCGTGCCGACGAAGTCGCTGGCGCAGGCGACGGCCGCGAGCGCGTGGGAGCGCGCCGTCAGCGCCGAATTCGCCGGCGCACCGAGCGTCGCCCTCGCGCGTGACCACCTGCTGGGTACGCAGCGGTCGCTGAGCGGCTGCTTCGCCCCGCCCGCCGTCTTGAGCTCGCTCTCAAGCCAGACGTTCCCGCAGAGCTTCGTCGGCTTCACCCCGAGCCCGAGCGGCCTCGACGTGACGCTGTTGGGAATGACCCCGGCGGGCGTGAACAACAGCGCCGACCCGGCCGTCGCGGGGTTCGTGCGCCCGCTGGGCAACGTGATGTTCGCGCCGGCCAACTTCTTTCCCTACCTCAGGGGTCAGGCGACCCTGAAGTTGAACGCGCCGGGCAGCTTCACTCCGGTGGGCAGCTCCGAGCCCGTGTCGGCGGTGGCCTGTGCCGTCGACTACGACAGCGCCGCGGCAGTGACCATCGGGCCGATGACGACGGTGAACGCAGCGGGCTGCGGCCTTGGTGCGGCTCTGCAGAACGTCTTCGTCGCCGCCCCCGGTCTCATCGACCGGTGTCAGACCGTCTCAGCCGCGCTGCCGTGCGACGTCGTCGACGTCGTGCCTGCGCAGGTGACGGTCACCCTGGGCTCGGGCACCCAGCCGACCAGCACCGGCACCTACGCCGAGTACGCCCCGCAGTCTGGCCCCGGCCCCTGCTTCATGGGCGTGCAGGTCAGCGCGCCGTTCACCGGCACGGTCAAGCGGGCTTGCCGACTTCGACAGACTTCGGCCCACTGCGCGGAAGGGGCGCTGTGCCAAAGAGACCTCGATCTGCTCGCGACCAACCAGGGCATCGGCGACGGCGGCGTGGGCCGCACCGGCGAGCTCAGCTGCATCGGCAGCGCCGATGACCTGCGCCTGCCGTTCGACCAGCGCACCACCGCGAAGGCACCGCAGGCGCTGGCCCACTGCATCGCCGACCTCACGCGCCTGGCGATGGGCCCCGACGCGGGCACGACGTTGAGCGGCCTGCTCGACGGCGACCGATGTGCTGGCGGCGGCCGAACCGTCACGGCCATCGGCTTCGCCTCCGAGCAGCTGCGCCGCAGCGCCCTGGGCGAGCCCGCGACCGTCGACCCGCTCGACGCCGCGCTGCTGCAGCGCCAGCTCTACCGCTGGGTCGAGGTGCACGGGTTTCTCGCTCGCCAGACGCTCGAGGCCGAGAAGCTGGCGCAGGTGATTCGCAAGCTCGAGCCGATGAGCGCCGACCTTCCCCCGGCTCCTGAGCGGGCGCTTCAAGCGTCGCTCGCCGGCTGGAGCCTCTTCCTTCAGCCGCGCGTCGGCCTCGCGCTGACGGCGCTGCCGGGCCTGTCGGTGGCTGAGCCAGACTACCGCCCGCTCGTCACAGGCCGGCCGAGCGTGGTCGTGTCGGGTCACGACCAGGCCGTCGGCCTGCCGGTGGCGATGCTCGAGACCTTGGCGACTCAGCTCGAGCTCGCCGAGCTCGTCTTGAACCGCGCGCAGTACCAACCGAAGCCCGACGCGTTGGTGCGCGCGGCAGAGGTGGTCGCGAACAGCTACGTGGTACGGGCCATCGCCGTCGAGCTGCACCGCAGAGCGCTGGCGGCCCGGCCCGCGCTCACCTGGGAGCAGCGCTACCAGCGTGCACTGGTGAGGCTCGACACGGCAACGAACGTCACGGTCTCGCGCGCGACGAGCCTGCGACGCGGCGCGAACCCGCTGGGCATCGAAGACAACGACCTTCCGCTGTATTTCCTGGGTGACGAGACGAGCCCAGCCGCGCGCTTCTCGGCGGTGTCGACCTTCTTCCTGGGCACGGGGCCTCAGTCGGCGGCGAACTGGGCGCCGGCGGCGGTCGCGCGGGCAAACGAGTCGCTGGGCCAGGCGCGCACGGCGTGGTCGGCGTTCCGCGACCGCGAGGTGGTGCGCGAGACGGCGCAGGGCGAGCTGGCCAACCGGGTGCAGGCGCTTAGCTTCGAGTTCGGCGACAAGGTCGCTGACTTCTGCAGCGCGCCCGACAGCCTGTCGACCGCGGACATCATCGACAACTGGGAACAAGGTCACGGGCTGCCGTTTTCGGCCGACAACTGCTACCTGCGGCGAGACGTCGCCAACGCCGGCTGCGCCGTCGACTTGAACGCGTACGCGCAGCTCTTGCGCGTCGAAGACCTCAGCTACCAGCTCTGCGTCATGCGCGAGGTTGAGACCCAAAGTGGGCAGAAGCTCGACCTGGTCAACCAGGCCATGTTGACGGTGCTCCGTGACCCTGCCTGCGCCAACACCTTGCTGACTCGGGTCGCGTGTGTCGATGGCTTCGTGGGTTGTGTGTCTTGCAACGGGTCCAAATTCGACCCTCGCGCCGCGCTCAACGACCTTCGGCAGCTGAAGAACCTGCCGCTGGCGACCACGCTGAAGAGCCAGGCCGAAGCAAAGTGCAGGCTGACGTTCCCGGGGGCCTCGTCGCAGCTTCCGAGCCTCGACCAGGTGACGCCGCCGTCGCTGAACAAGCCGGAATGTTACCGCGGCAGGCTCGGCGAGCAGGCCCTGACTCTGCGCGCGGTGGCTCAGGACCTCGAGATTGCGCGCGCCGAGCTCGACGAACACCAAGAGCGCTACGACATCGCCATGAAGGGGTGTTTGATTCAGCAGGTCGGCCAGACGCGGCTGTCGGCTGTTCAAGCAGCCCACGACCAGACCATGAGCAGCCTTCGCGTCGGCAAGCTGGTCTGCGACATCGCGGCCAATGTCGCGGGCGGCGTCAAAGACTGCGCGACGGCCGCCGGGTCGGACTTCACGCTCGGTGTCGGCAGCGGCATCTCGTGTGGAGCCGCGGCGGTAGAGGCCGCCGCGACCAGCGTGTCTGACGGTCTGCAGTTCGCGATGGACGAGGCGCAGCAGAAACACGAGGCGCTCATGACCTCGATTCAGAACGACATCGACAACCAGCTCTGCTTCAACGACGCCGAGATGGAGCTCGTCGGCGCCCGCACCTCGGCCCTTCGGGTGCAGCGCGCAGTTGGCGACCTCGAGGTGGCGATGTACCAGTTCCGCGAGATGAAGATCGCCGCCGACACGTATTACGCCGACGGCCAGGCGGCGCTCGAGGTGCTGCGCACGCGCGCGGTGATTCCGCCCGCGCACGACTTCTGGCTCGACGAGGCGCTCACCCGGTTTCAGCAGCGCATGGGCTTCGCTCGGCGAATGACCTACCTCTCGGTGGTGGCCGTCGAGTACGAGTTCCAGCAGAGCCTCGCCGCCAAGGGCCGCGTGCTCGCCGCCGAGCTGCCCGACGAGCTCGAGGCCGTGCTGCAAGAGCTGTGGACCAGCGCGGGCACCCGCTCGGTGCTCGGCAGCCGGCCGGCCAACGCCAAGGCCATCATCAGCCTGCGAGACCAGGTGCTGCAGCTCGCCGACCAGAAGGGCAGCTCGCCGGGCGAGCAGGCCTTGAGCCCGGTCGATCGCTTCCGCCTGATGCTGGCCGACCCCAGCCACGCGGTGTACGCGAGCGACGGCCAGTACCTCGGCCAGCGGCTGCCCTTCCGTCTCGCGCCGCTCGAGCTGCTGGGCCTCGGCGATTCGAAGAGCGTGCCCGCGTTCACGAGCCGCGACTGCGCCGAGCGCCTGTGGTCGCTCTCGGCCAGCCTCAAGGGCCCGAGCACGCTGCTGCGCGGAGCGGGGGCGACCGCCCGAGTTGAAGTGCAGAAGAGCAACAGCTTCTTCAGCCAGCGCTGTGGTGGCGGGCGCGACGACGGCGTGCAGCTCGCGTCGGTGCGGCCGTCGCGCAACCTGCTGCGCGGCGACGACACCGTGACCGGCGGCGCCGGAGCCGGCCGCGACGCCTCTGACTTTTCGGTCGCGCGGCTCGAGGCTTTCGTGAACGTGCCGAGCGTCGAGTTCGTCTCGGACCAGTACTCGAACGGCTCGACGGCCGAGCTCGCGACCCGCGGGCTCTACGGCGACTACGCGCTCTTCATTCCCGCGACGACCTTGAGCCGCATGGTGTCGGGCAGCCCGAGCGACGGTCTCGACCTCGGTCAGCTCGAAGACGTGCTGCTCCGTGTCGAGTACGTGTCGGTGGCGCAGCGCCCGTAGCGAGGTCAGCGCGTGTGCAGCTCGATGCCGGCGGGGGGGAAGTTGTTGCCGAAGTTGGTGAGCTCGACCCTCAGCTGAGACGTCGATCTCGGGGGCACGGTGACGGTCGCTACAACGGTGCCGGCCCCACGTTGGTCGACGCGAGCCCTCACCACCTTGCCATTGATGCGAATGGCGGTGGTGAGCTCGCCGCCGTCGGGGTGGTGAGGCTTGCCGTCGGTGGTGGGAGCGCTGAGCCGAACCTCGACCTGGCGCGGCTCGGCGCTGTCGTTGCGCAGCGGGTAGCGCAGGTCATACGAGACGCCGTCGTTGCCTTCGTCGCTGGTCGCCGCGGGGCCGACCCCGGCGGGGTTCGCGAGCGTCGGGGTGAGGCGGTGAGCGCCACCGAGCCGCCGGACGGTACCTTCACGGTCCTGGTGAAGTAGCCGTTCTTTCCGGGCACCGCGTCGAGATGGCTCGTCGAGGCGATGGCCTGAGGCCCTCGAAAACCACCCTCTTTTCGGTAGCCGGGGGGAATCGAGCCGTCGATGGGCGTCTGGGTCGGCATGTAGACCGTGCCGCGCACCGTCACCGTCACGGGCTCGCTGCTCTCGTTGCGAAACACGTTCGAGAAGCGCTGCGGAGCGCCAGTTCGGTTCTGAGCGAGGGCGAACGTCTGCGCGCCGCCATCGAACGTAAACCGCGAGCTTCCCCGGCCAGGCACGCCGGCGACGGTGGAGCCCAAGACACCGGGTGTGCTGAACGACTCGGGGTTGTCGACGATGAACAGCGGCGCCCCCCCGAGGCGGCCGGTCACCGGCTGCAGCTCGCTCGCTTTCTGCGCCGGGGTGGTCGTGCCGACCGCGCGGGCTGGCGTCAGCACCGTGCGCGCGAGGGTGAGGGCAGCTGCGTGAAAGGCCGAGCGGGCTGCGTTGAGCGACATGGACATGAGCCGCCAACGAAGCAAGAACAGCTCCGCCGCGTGCGCTGCAGTGAACTGCTCGTCGCAACTGGCGCGCCGTGGCCCTTTGGGCGACGCCCAACTGGTGAGGCGCACCTCGAGGGCCGCGCTTCAAGCGCAGCGGCCACCGAGCACCCACTTTGGGAGCGTTCTTTCGCGTCAACACGAGTAGACCCCCACCCAAGCGATGGACATCGGTTGGCAGACGAGCGGCGGCTACTTCGCGGCGATGGTGCACACGCTGAGAGAGCTCGGGCGTCTCGAGGCGGTGTGGCAGGCAGCGCCCGCGCAGGTGCGGGAGCTGCTCGACTCGCCACGGCGGCACGCCTGGTGGAGTGGCGAGACCTCTATCGACTTCGCGCGCACGCTCGAGCAGGTGGGTGGCCGCGACCTGGTGGTCGAGCTCGGTCGCCGAGCGACTCCCCGCGCGCTCGGTCGCGGCTTTGTACCTGCGGTCTCGACGCTCATCACGCTGACTTCGGGCACGCCCGACGCGCTGCTGGCGCGCTCGGGCCTGTTGATTGCGGTGTTGGTCAAGAACGTGAAGACGGCCTGGCAACCGTCCGGCCCCCAGGGTGGGCACTTCAGCGCGAGGTACCCGTCGGCGAATCTGCCCGTCTACGCGGCGTTCTGGGAAGGAGCGCTGGAGCTCATCTTCACCATCAGCAAGACCACCGGCGCCATTCGACTGCTCGAGCACTTCGAGGGCGAGTACCGCTTTGAGGTCTCGTGGGAGCGCATGAAACGGTGAAGATGAGCGCTTGCGCTGGTACTTCGACGTGCGCCACCACCGCGTCGCCTTCGATGGCGCCGAAGCTCTCGCGGCTCGACGTCGATGTCCTCGGCGTGCGGCGCTCCTCGAAGGGCCCGAAGAAGCCGCTCGACCTACCTGCCCAGCACGGCGGTCACCGCGGCCTCGACCTCGTCGGGGGTGAACGGCTTCGGCAGGAAGCGGTCGAGCCGCGGGTCGAGCCGGCCGATGTCGAGCTGATCGAACGTGTGCCCCGACGTGAACACGATGGGCAGGTCGGGGCGCAGCTTGCGCAGCCGCTGGGCGAGCTGGGCGCCGCCGAGCTCGGGCATCATCACGTCGGTCACCAAGAGGGTGAGGTCGGGCCTCGCGATCGCGGCATCGAGCGCCTGTACCCCGTCGCGGGCCTCGAGCACCTCGAAGCCGCGCTTGCGCAGCGTGCGCGCGAGCATGCGGCGAATGAGATCTTCGTCTTCGGCCACCAGCGCGGTACCCCGGGTCGGCGGCGGCGCCTCACTGGCCCGCGCCGCGCTCGCGCCCTCGAAGCTCGGCAGCAGCACGGTGAAGCACGAGCCCTTGCCCACCTCGCTGCGCACGCTGACCTCACCGTGGTTCTGCTGCAACAGCCCGTACACGGTCGCGAGCCCGAGGCCGGTGCCCTTGCCCGCCGGCTTGGTGGTGAAGAACGGCTCGAACAGCTGCCGGCGCGTGGCCTCATCCATCCCCGTGCCGGTGTCGCGCACGCTGATGGCGATGAGGCCTGCGGTCGAGACCGGCACCAGGTTCGCGCGATCGGCCTCGACCGCCCGCCGCGTCTCGATGTTGAGCCGCCCGCCGCGCGGCATCGCGTCGCGCGCGTTCACCACCAGGTTCATCAGAATCTGCTCGAGGTGAACGGCGTCGACCCGCGCGTGCCCGAGGCCGGGGTCGAGGTCGAGCTGCAGCTGAATGTCGTCGCCGATGAGCCGGCGCAGCACGCGAGAGAGATCGGTCGCCGCCGCGTTGACGTCGACGCTCTGCTCGCGGCGCTCCTGCTTGCGCCCGAACGCGAGCAGGCGCTTCGTGATGTCGGTGGCCCGCCGGGTCGCCTCGAGAATGATGCCGAGATCTTCTTGCGCCTCGGGGTCGTGATCGACGGCGGGGCGCACCAGCTCGGCGTGGCTGCCGATCACCGTGAGCAGGTTGTTGAAGTCGTGCGCGATGCCGCCCGCGAGCCGCCCGATCGCCTCGAGCTTCTGCGCCTGCAGCAGCTGCGCCTGCGTGGCCTCGAGCTGACCGAGGCTCGCCTTGAGCTGCTGGTTGCTCTGCGCGAGCGCGGTCGACTGGCGCCTGAGCTCGGTGGTCAGCTGCGCGCTCACCAGCGCCCGCGTGACGTGGCCGCCGAAGAGCGCGAGGTACGGCTGGTGCTCGGGCCGCGGCACGTCGCGGTGGTTCGAGTTGGGCCTGAGCGACCACCCCACGGCGAGCGTCGACTCGGGCGCGCTCCGCGGCTGAATCGGCACCCACATCAGCGTGCGCACCCAGTGCGGAGCCCGGCCCACCGCGGCGAGCGCCGCGAGGAGCGGCGCGCTCCCGGGGTCTTCGCCCGGCACGATGCCCGGCGTCGACGTCGCGAGCAGCACCTGCCACAGCCCGCGCTCGATCGGCACCACGTTCTCGCCGGCACGCAGCCGCGGCTCGACCGCGTCGACCCCGAGCATGACCACGTCGTCGAGCTCGAACTGCTCGAGCAGCGTGAGCCGCGCCCTGTCGAGAATGCCCGAGGCCTGCTCGACGCCGGCGATGTCGAAGGCGAACTCGGCGAACGTCTCGATGCGCTCGAGCTGACGTTCTTGCGCGCGCCGCGTGCGCGTGAGCGCGTGCTCGGCCTTCACCAACAGCTTCAGCTGCTCGGCGAGCGTCGCCACCTCGCGGCGCAACGTGAGGTTCTCGAGCCTGACCGCTTCGAGCTCGTCAGGCATCGAAGAACCCGCACAGGGCGACCGTGTAGTTGTGGTACGCGACCGCGCCCGCGATCGGAGCGATCTCACCGTACGTGTGAAAGCCCGCCCAGGGTACGTACGGAGCGAGCTGCTCGCGCAGCGGCGCGACGATGCTGTCGGCCGCGCAGGCTCCGAACAAAATTTTGCCCCGGCCGGCGCAGTCGAGCTGCAGCACGAACGCCGGCGTCTTGCGCCCATCGCCCGCGAGCCGGTGCGCGCACTCGGCCCCGGTCTTTCGAATGCGCTCGGGGTCGCGGCGCGTCATGCGCACCGGCTGGCCCACGGCGATGCCTCCGCCGGGGAAGAAGAGCGCCCCGGTCTCGCGGTTCAACGCCATCGGCGTGCGCACCACCATCGGCTCGTCGACGCGCGTCGCGCCGCGCTGCGCAGCGGTGCCCAGGCACAGGTGCACGATGCCCTCGGCGTTCAGGTCGACCACGCCGTCGTCGAGGTAGCTCTTGAAGACCTCCCACGCGTTCTGCCCGTCGAGCTGCTCGAGCCAGCCGCCGTTCGCCGCGGTGATGATCTGCTGCGGGCCCACCGGCGTGCAGCCGTGGCTCGTCGCCACCTCGAGCCGACCGCGCCCGCGCAGCACCAGCGCCGAGACGTGCCCGGTCGCGACCTCCCGCCCGCAGTACTGGTACGTGCGCTCGAACGTCATCGCATCGCCGGCCGCGCCCCCGGCGATCAGCACGCCCGGCACGCGTCGCTCGAGCTCCGACACGAACTCGGTGCAGTCGCCCGTGAGCCCATCGGGGAAGACCAGCACCCCGGTGACGTCGCGCGCATCGCCGATGCGGCGCGCGAGCTCTTCGGCGGCCTTCTGCGGCGCCTTGTCGTACCCACCCACCAGGTGCCCCTCGGCCTTCGCGCCGTCGAGACGTGCGGCGAGCACCGACACGGCGCGGTCACCCTCGTGCGACTCGCCGCCCGAGATGACCCCCTCGCTCGAACACCCGACGATGACGCACTGCTGACCCAGGGTCTCATGCGCCGCCCGGGTCAATTCCCTCTGGTCATACCCCGTGGTGCCGAACACCAGCGCCACATCGGCCGGCCCCCCCAGCTGCTCTGCGGCCGCCCTCGCCGCCTGGCGACCCGCCTGCCCACCGTCCCGCTCCACGCTCAGCGTCGCTACGGCTCGCGTCCCCATGCCGGGCGACCTGCTCGCAAGCCGTGGGCCAGCCCCCCTGGGCCGCACGAACCCAGCCCGCGCTTCCCTCTGAGGGCGCGGTGGCCCGGCGCTCGAGGGTCGGGGGTGGGCTTGAAACCGACCCGCGTCGTCACGGAACATCTGTTTCAGAAATGCACACCCGACGCGAAACAGCACGCAGCCTCGAACAGATGCTGCGGTCGCAGCTGCGGCTGCAGCTGGTGGCCGAGCTCTTGTCGGAGCCCCAGGGCCTCACGCTCGAGCAGGCGGCGGTGCGCACGGCGTGCCCCGAGGGCGACGTGCTCGCGTGCCTGAAGCCCCTCTCGGAGCTGCGCGTGCTCGAAGAAGAAGATCAGGGCCGGCGGTGGAAGCTCGGTCAGTCGCTGCCCGCCGAGCTGCTCGACGTGATGCGGGCGGCGGTGCGGCGCGGCGCGGGGCACCTGAAGCGGCAGCGCCACGTGAGGCGCGAGCTGCTGCGCGGCATGATCGGCAGCGACCCGAAGATGCAGCTCGTGACCGAGATGGTGCGCAAGGTCGCGCGCCTCGACGTACCGGTGCTCATCACCGGCGAGACGGGCACGGGCAAAGAGCTCGTGGCCCGCGCCATTCACGAGCTCAGCACGCGCAGCGGAGCCTTCTTCGGCGACGTCAACTGCGCGACCCTCGCGGAGCCGCTGTTCGAGTCGCACGTGTTCGGGCATACGCGCGGCGCTTTCACCGGAGCCATCAAGTCGACCGAAGGCCTCGTCGAGCGCGCCGACGGCGGCACCCTCTTCCTCGACGAGATCGGCGAGCTCGGCCTCGCGGCGCAGGCGAAGCTGCTCAAGGTGCTGCAGAGCCACCGCTTCACGCGCGTGGGCGAGACCACCGAGCGCACGTCTTCTTTTCGGCTGGTGAGCGCGACCAACCGCCACCTGCCCGACATGGTGGCGCGCGGCCTGTTTCGCGAAGACCTCTTCTACCGAATCAACGTCTTCCCCATCAGCCTGCCGGCGCTGCGCGAGCGGCTCGGAGACGTACCGCAGCTCGTCGAAGAGCTCGCGCGGCGCGCCGACTTCGCTGGCGGCGATGCGCCGGTGGCGACGCCGGCGGCGCTCGAGGCGCTGGCGCGCCACACCTGGCCCGGCAACATCCGCGAGCTCGACAACGTCGTGACGCGCGCGTTGATCGCCTCGGGTGGCGGCACCATCGAAGCCGGGCACCTGCCCTGGGGCGAACGCGCGCCGACGGCGCCGAAGGTGGCGGCGACGGCGCCCCGCGCCGAGCTCCGCTCGCTCGCCCGCGCCGAGCGAGACCACGTCGTCGAGGTGCTGACCGCGCTCGGCGGCAACATCTCGGACGCGGCCCGCACCCTCGAGGTCTCGCGCACCACGCTGTACCGCATGCTCCGGCGCCACGGCATTCGCTTCACCAAGACGTTGCAGCCGTAGACGAAGGGCTCGGTGTGACGGCCAGCGTGCGGCCGGCCGCTCGAGCCGTACCTGCTCGACGGGGCGAGTCGGTCTCGAGACGTCAGCGCGCGGCGAACTTCGCCGCGATGTCGGCCCGGCTCAGCGGGCCGAAGTGGCCCACGAACCAGGTGGTGACGTCGGGGTGGGCCGCGAGGAGCGCGGCGATGTCGCGCCGGTTCGCCTCGACGTCGCACATGTAGAAGTGCACCTCGGCCGAGCGGGTGAAGACCCCGCCGCGCAAGAGGTCGCCGACGAAGAGCGCGTGGCCGACCTTCACCGCGAGTGAGCCCGCAGTGTGCCCCGGCAGCGGCAGCACCTCGCCGCGGGCCTCCGGGCTGACCTGTGAGAGCGCGAGCGGCGCGTCGACGAGCACGTCGGCCTCGTACGGCTGGTAGCGCTCGGCCTGATCTGCCTCGAGCCGCGACTGCGCGTCGGAGTTCGTCGGGCACAGCTTCTCGTTCATGCCCGCCGCCAGCATCGGAGCGTCACCCCGGCCCGCCACCACCTTCGCTCCGTACTTCTCACGAAAGTAGTGTGCCCCGCCGGCGTGGTCGGCGTGACCGTGCGTGAGCACCACGGCCACCACCGACTCGGGTGACAGCCCTTCGGCCGCGAGGTCGTCGGCCAGAAGCTTCGCGTTGCGCTCGAGCCCGCTGTCGATGAGCACCACCTTGCCGTCGAACACGACCGCGTGGGTGTTGCTGTAGTCGTGCTGCAGCGTGAGCACCTGGAGCTCGTCGACCGGCGTCACCCGGCGCGCGGGGAAGCAGCCGCACAGCAGCAGCAAGGCGACGGTCGTCAGCGTTCGATTCATGTTGCCAATGGTAACTTCAGATGTGACCATTGGCAACATGCCGGCTTCAGGTGACGTGGCGCGGCTGAACTCGGTGGCCGAGCGCGAGCTTTGCAGTCGACATTCAACGGTCGCGGTTCGGCACCGCCTGCCCGCGCAGCATCGCGACGACCCAGCCGACGTGGCGGAGCGTCGCCTCGCCGCGCCCATGGGCTACGAGCATCGGTGTCTCGAGAATTCGAACGTGCGCCTCGAGGTTGGTGATGAAGGTCGAGCCGGGAATGGCGACACCCGTGGGCAGCACCTGCTGACCCTCGATGCGCACGCGGCGCAGCACCTCGAGCGACGCGAGCCGCAGCAGCTCGTATCGCTGGGCTTCGAAGCCGGGCTCGGGCTGAACCGCAACGATGAGCTTGCCGAACGTCGGGTCTTTGTTGACCAGGGTGTCACCGGGCGCGAAGCCCAGGTCGCAGCGCACCGTGAGCGACCCGATGCCTGTGACGCCGGCGGCCGCGAGAGCTGATTTCACCGTGTCGGCGGCGGGCACCTCGAGCACCTCGAACCGGCCGGCGTTCGGCAGAAAGAAGCCTCGCTTGCCGTCGCGTGGGTCTTTGAGGTCGCCCCTCCACGACTCGGCGTTGAGGCGAAACTCGCGCGCGACGTGGGTCTGCACCACTTGCTCTTGGGCGAAGGGAATCGGGCGGCCGCTGGCCACGAGCAGCTGCAGCGCGACCAGGTCGAGGGGCTCGAGGCCGGCCTCGGTGCGAACCCGGTGCGCCTCTTCGGTGACCGGGTGCTCGACTTGAATGCGCGTGTTCATCTCGAGCAGGTAGAAGTGCCCATCTTTGAACATCAGCTCGACGGTGCAGGCGCCCACATACCCGCACTCATCGGCGATGCGCACCGCGATGCCGCAGATGCGCTCGACGAGCTCGGGCTGATCGCGCAGCAAGGCAGGGGGGGCCTCTTCTTGAATCTTCTGGCTCGCGCGCTGCTCGCTGCAGTCGCGCATGCCGAAGTGGCGGGTGTTGCCGAAGCGGTCGCGCAACACCTGAACCTCGAGGTGAATCGTCTCGGGGATGTTCTGCTCGAACATCACGCCCGGGTCCCACCCGTTCGACTGAATTTCCGAGAGCACGCGAGTGACCGCGGCCCGCACGCCCGAGAGGTCCGTGCACACCACCTGGCCGCGGCCGCCGCCGCCGTTCGCCGCCTTGATGCGCGCGGGGAAGCCGAAGCGGCCCTGCGCGTGACCTGCTTCGATGGCAGCGACCACGGCGTCGGCGTCGGTCTCGACGTCGAGCACGATGCCGGGCGTGACCGCGCCCGGGTCGATCGACTCGGCCAGCTGGCGAAACCTGCGCTTGTCGCCGGCGCGCTCGACGACGTCTTGCATCGGCCCGATGAAGACGATGCCTTCGTGGCGAAAGTGCTGAATGGCGGCGGCGTTCTCGGCCAGCGGCCCGTAGCCGGGGTAGAGCGCCGCGCGCGCGAGGTGCTCTTCAGCCTGCGCACCGAACCGGGCGCGGAAGGCCTCGTGCACGCGCGCGGCGATCTGCCGCGGGTTGGCGTACGTCTCTTTGAAGTTGCCCGCGAGGCCGATGGCGAAGCCCCCCAGCTCCCGCGCCAGCCGAACCTGCAGCGCGTTGGCGTCGTCGGTCTCGCTGAAGAGCGCCACCGGCGTCGCTCCGAAGGCTGCTGCCTCGCGCACCGCGCGAACGCCCATCTCGCCCTTGTCGGCGACGAGCACGTAGTCGAGCCGACCCTCGCCGACGGTGGTCGCGGGCAGACACCTGAGATCGTAGCTGGCGAGGTACAACACGTCGGCCGCGCGTGGGTCTTCACGCGTGAGCCGCCTGGCCTCGTGCTGCAGGCGGGCACGCAGCCTCGCCGCGACGGCCGGGTGCTGGTGAAGCGCCGCCAGCCACTCGATGGCCGCCGGGTCATCGACGCCCGCGAGCTCGGCCGCCAGCGCGTTCAGCGCCACCGCGTCGAGCCAGTCTCGCCACTGCTGCTCGCCGTGCTCGGCCTGCCTCGCCGCGTGAACCTGCGCGTTCAGCTCGAGAATTTTCAGCGGGCCCATCGGCGCGGCCCTCGAGAGCGGTCCCTCCCAGGCGAAGTGTTTGAGCCACGTCTCGCCGTTGGCGATGAAATAGCGCGCTGCCACCAGACGGTGGCCCAGCCGCCCCAGCGGGAGCGAGCCGAGAGCCCAGAGCCGCGCCTCGGGCACGTTCGCCAAGACGGCGAGAACCTCGTTGCAGCCCACGTTCACCCGCGCGGGGGTGATGCGGGCGCTCATCGCCGCGAGCACCGGCGTTGGTCCTGCGGAGGGGTTCGAGGTCGCGATCGGCATGCGCCCTCTGCTTAGGGAGACACCGCGGCCGCGCACAATTGCAAGAAGACCCCTCTGTCGTTTCGGCCTGCCGAACGCTCTGCGAAGCGGTTGCATCGATGCCAGCGTGGAGCCACGGCCGACCAACCCCCTCCGACCGCGAGCCGACGGCCTCGAGCGTCGTCAGCGACGTTCGATTCATGTGGCCCACGGCAACTTCAGATGTGACCATTGGAAACATGCCGGCTTCAGGGCAGGCTCGGCGCGCGATGAAGGAGCGACTCAAGAAGGGGGGCGACCGGTACCACCACGGCAACCTGCGCGACGCCCTGGTGCGGGCGGCCGAGCAGCAGATCGCGCGGTCTGGCGACATCGCGCTGCCGTTGCGTGACGTAGCGCGGCTCGTGGGAGTGTCACACGCCGCGGCATACCGGCACTTCGACTCGAAGCAGGCCCTGCTCGCCGAGGTGGCGGCGCGGGGCTTCGAGGCGCTCACCGTGGCGCTCACGGCGGGGGCGGCGCGCGGGCGCGGGCCGGCCGAGCGGCTGGTCGAGGCCGCGGTCGGCTACGTTTCATTCGCGCTCGAGCAGCCCGGGGCGTACCGCGTCATGTTCCACGCGACGCTGAAGCCGTTCACCCGCTTCCCCCGACTGGCCGAGGCTTCGCTGGCCGCGCTCGAGGTGCTGCGGGCGCTGGTGCGCGAGGGCCTCGCGACGAAGGCCTTCTCGGGCGAGGCCGACGCCGCGGTGATGGCGACCTGGGCGCTCGTGCACGGGCAGGCGCTGCTGGTGCTCGATGGCCAGCTCTCGGGCCCGTTCGGCATCGACGCGGCGCAGGGCGCGCTTGCCGCCCGCACGTCGATGAAGCGGCTGCTCGAGGGCCTGCGCCGATAGCCCAGAACCGCGCCCCCCTGTGTTCCTGCGCGTTTGTACGGTCGATCAGCCGCGGGTTCGCGGAGTTGGCCATCGCTCGCACGAGAAGACCTCGAGCCGCGGTCGTGCAATGCGACATTTTTTCGGTCGTTCGTCTACGAGCTGTCGTCAAGCGCGCTCGCAAATCGGGGCGGCCACCTCGAGCCGTCTGGAGCCGATGACTCTCGCGTGCAGCGCTCCCCCATTCGAAGGAGGCCGTCATGAAAGTCGGCACGTTCACGAAGTTCGCCGCCTGGGCTCACCGGAAGTGGTGGGGCCTGCCCGGCCCGAAAGACATCGCGCGCGACCAGAAGGGGCTCGCCCAGACGCGGGCCACGCTCGCGGGCCTGGGCGGCC
>JAEUJP010000290.1 GCA_016793725.1 Myxococcaceae bacterium
AAGCTGCGGCTCTTGAACCAGACCTACGAGCTCTTGAAGGGTGAGGTCGACACGGCGCGGTCGCTCACGCTCGAGGTGATGATCGTGCTGCTCATCGTGTTCGAGGTCGTGATGGCGCTCGTCAAGGTGGGCGGGCACTGAAGGCACTCAACCATTCCTTCAGGGTTGCGTACGCCACGGGGCTGCTCAGCAGGTCGAGGTGTCTTGCGGCGTAGACCACCTGCTGGTGCTCGGAGGGGAACTGAAGGTGCAGGTGCGGCGCGCGGTGGACGCC
The DNA here is from genome assembly GCA_016793725.1 of Myxococcaceae bacterium. Classification (GTDB taxonomy): domain Bacteria; phylum Myxococcota; class Myxococcia; order Myxococcales; family Myxococcaceae; genus Xiheicaenimonas; species Xiheicaenimonas phototrophica. The sequence continues at coordinate 275 of JAEUJP010000290.1, forward strand.
CAGCGCGCTGTCGACCGGCACGAGGCCGTCGCTGCGCAGCCTCGGCCCGCTCACGCTCGACTGGGTCGCGGCGATCGCGAAGCAGCGGACTCCGGCGGGCAGTGGCAGGGGGGCCCGCTCGTCGACGCCGAGCTCGAAGCGCTCGCGGCCTCGCCAGTGTGAGTCGAGCACGAAGCCGAAGCGCAGGTCGGTGACGCCCTCGCTTCGAACCTTCCCCAGCAGCGCGATCGGCGCGCTGTAGCGGCTCACCTCGAGCGCGGCGTCGGCCCAGCTCCCGGCGCGCTCGAGCGGCGAGCCGTGATGTGGAGTGCCCAGGCAGACGAGTGACGTCAGCTTTCGCCGCCACCCGAGCCCCGCGACCTCGGCGGCGTGGCACGCGCTGCGGGCGACGAGGCCGCCCATGCTGAAGCCGACCAGCACCAGCTCTTCGAGCGGCACCGGCCAGCCCTCGTCGAGGCGCTCGAGCTCGGCGGCGAGACGCTGGCCGTTCGTCGAGACGTGAAGCCCGCTGTTGTAGCGCACGTAGACCGGCGAGAGGCCGAGGTCGCGCTCGAGCGCGGCGCCATGGTCATGGCCCTGCCGCAGCCACTGCAGGTCGTTCATCGACGAGCCGTGCACGAGCACCACGACCCGCGGCGAGGTCGCCCCGCGAGGGTGGAGCTCGAGCGGCTGCGCCAGCGCATTGCCCGTGCGCTCGAGCAGGTCGCCGATGACGCCGTTGAGCGCGGCCGTCGCCGCGAGCACCTCGGGCCCCGGCTCGGCGTCACCGAGCAGCGGCGCCAGCTGCAGCAACGCCTGGTCGACCGTGAGCCCGACCACACGCGTCACGCCGCGCACGCCCGCATAGACGAGCCGGCTGATCTGCCGCACCGGCGCCGCGAACACCGACGCGCCGGCGATGGTGTGGTGCATCTGCTCGACCACGTTCGTCGTGCCCATCGTCGCGTCGATGAGCAGCTTGCTCGCCGCGCGCAGGTCATCGGCGACGGGCCGGCGGCGGTTGTCTCTGCGGCGTGAAGTCACGTCACCCCTTTCGTGCGTCAGTCGGCCGACGTGACGAGGCCGTCGATGATGCTGCCCGCCCACGCCGCTGCGAACAGCCACCCGCCCGCGACCCACACGCCGTTCAGCGCCCGCGCCGCCCCGGCATCGACCGGCGCGTAGAGCCCGTCGCTGCCGCGCAGGCTGAGCGCCCCGAGCAGCCCCGCCCCCGCCGCCACCGCCAGCACGCCGTGTACGATGGCCCACACCACACCTCGCTGCGGCGCGCCGAGCTTGAGCTGCGCGACGCCGAACGGCGCGAGCGCCCACGCCCGCGACGGCCGCTCGGCCGGTGGCTCCCGCACGACCGCGGGCGGAGGAGTCGGTGGAGGCGCGACCTCGCGCTCCACCACCTTCGGCGTTCGCGCCGCGTGCAGCGCCGCGATGCGCCCCGCGCGCCGCGACGCCAGCGGCCCGAAGAACGCGATGAAGTCGGGCGGAAACACCGCCGGGTCGGGCCGCGGCTCGACCGAGATGGCGAGCGCCTTCAGGGCCTCTTCTTCTGCACGGCCGCCGTCGCTCAGCGCGAGGTACGTCGCCGACAGCAGCACGTGGCCCTCGCGCTCGTCGGCCTCACTCTGCAGCGCCAGCGGGTAGAGCAGGGCCTCGAGCTTCTTGCGCGCGGGCTCGAGCGCACCCGCCTGGTAGTCGGCGCGCGCCTCCTCGAGCGGAGCCGCCGCCACCGACACGTACAGCGCGAGCCACACCGGCGTCACTTGAGCTCCACCTGTATGGCCTCACCGGCCTCGGCGCGAAACGCCTTCGTCACCTTCTCGCCGCCCGGCAGCAGCGCCACCGCCGTGTGCTCGCCGTGCTCCACGGGCTGCGGCCGACCCACCGTGACGCGCACGCCATCGACGTACAGCTCCGCGCCCGGCGGCGCCGTCAGCGTCACGAGCGCCTTCTTCATCGTCAGCGTCACGTCGAGCGGCGAGAGCGCCGCGCCAGCCTTCACCTCGACCCGCTTCTCGAGCGGCTCACACCGCGGGTTGTCGAGCCGCACCGTGTGCACGCCCGGCGTCAACATCACCTCGCGCACGCGCGGCGTGTAGCCCTGCGACTCGCCGTCGACGAACACCTCGGCCCACGGCCGCGCCGCGACCTTCAGCGCCACCGGCAGACCCGCCGGCGCCGGTGACGGGGCAGGGCGCTTCACCGGCTTCGGCGTGGGCGGTGGCTCGACCTCGACCGCCGCAGGCCGAGGCACAGGCACCGGCGTCGGAGCCGCTGCAACGACCGGCACCGCCGCCGGCACCCGCGACCCCCACCACGCAGCGCCTGCCGCAACGGTGCCCGCCAGCCCGAGCGCCACCGCGAGCACCGGCACCCGCCGCTTCGGGCGCTGGCTCTGCAAGAGGTCGCGCACCTCGGTCGAGTCGGGCCTCAGCGTCAGCGCCGAGTTGAGCAGCTTCGCCGCGAACGCGCCCTGGCCGCGCTCGAGCGCGTGGCGCGCCCGCGCCATCACCTCGCCGAACTCTCGGCCCGCGAGCCGCTCGTTCTCGGCCGCGGGCTTCTCGAGCAGCGCGCGCGTCGCGTCGGCCGCCGAGCCCAGCTTCTCGCGCAAGAGCCGCTCGAGCTCCGTCGCCAGGGCGCCTGCATCGCGCGGGCGCATGCCCGGGTCGCGCGCCAGGCAGCGGCCAACGAGCTCCGACACCTCGGCCGGCACGCGCGGCGCCACGTCGGCGAGCACCGGCGCGTCTTTCGTCATCGTCGCCGCCGCCATCGCTGCGGCACCGCGCCCCGCGAACGGCGTCTGCCCCGTGCACAGCTCGAACAACACGACCGCCACCGAGTACACGTCGCCGCTCGCCGAGAGCTCGGCCCCGTCGAGCCGCTCGGGCGCCATGTACGCGAGCGAGCCCGTGACGGCGCCGGTCGTCGTGAGCCTTTCCTGGTCGAACGCGGCCGCGATGCCGAAGTCGGTGAGCTTCACCAGCCCGGCGGTCGAGACGAGCACGTTCTCGGGCTTCACGTCGCGGTGCACGATGCCGCGGGCGTGCGCTGCCGCGAGCGCACGCGAGAGCTCCCAGCAGAGCGCGACGGCGGTCATCGTCGCGACGGGCTGCAGCGCCGCCGCGAAGCCGCGCAGCGTCTGACCCTCGACGAGCTCCATCACGACGAACGGGGCGCGCGGGCCGTGCTCGTGAAAGTCGTGAATCTCGACGAGGTTCGGGTGCTTCACGGCCGCGAGCAGCCCCGCCTCACGCTTCAGCCGCTCGAGGCCGCCGGCCGTCGCGCTGTGCAGCACCTTCACCGCGACCTTGCGCCCGAGCCGCTCGTCACGCGCCTCGAACACGGTCGCCATGCCTCCGCGGCCGAGCTCGCGAAGCAGCACGTAGCGGTCGGCGAGGCGTTCTTCGGTCACGGCAGCCGGCACACCTTCTTGCCGCTCAGGTCGCGGCACGTGCCCACCCCGCCGTCACAGTCGGTGTCGAAGCGGCACGGCTGGTGGCACCGCGTGCGCGTGCCGTCGTCGGCGCAGTAGCCACACTCGCACTCGACCGAGTCGCGGCACGAGCGGCCGAGCGCGATGGCCGGCACGGGGCCCTGACATCGGGGAACACAGGTCGAGTCGGGAGCACAGTCGTAGCCGCTGCGGCAGCTCGAGTCGAAGACGCACCTCGTCGCGCACAGATTCAGGGTCAGGTCACACAGGCCGGGGCCACACTCGCTGCTGAAGTCGCAGCGGTCGCCAATCTTGCCGCCGGGCGTGCAGGTGTCACCCTCACAGTACGTGCCTGCGTCGCACTGCCAGTCGTACTGGCACGCGACGGCCGAGCCGCCGCCCGTGCCTCCGGCCGCGCCGTTTCCTCCGCTGCCGCCGCTGCTTCCTCCGCTGCCGCCGGGCGCACACTGCCCCTCGACACACGCTTCGCCCGCTGCACAGTCGGCGCCCGTCGCGCAGCGCACGACGATGGGCAGCGGGCAGCTGCTCAGCGCCACCATCGAGGCCAGCGCCAGTGCGCGCGCGTTCACGGGCCTTCGAGGTAGCGGAAAATCGACCGCAGTCCAATGCCGAGCGCTTCGGCCGCCTCTTTCTTGTTGCCCTCGCACTGCGCGATGGCCTCGCGAACGTGGCGCCGCACGAACTCTCGCTCGGCTTCTTCGAGCGGCACGATTCGCCGCGCAGGCAGCTCGAGCAGCTCGGCCCCGATGCGGTCGCCCTCGCAGCGCAGCGCCGCCCGCCCGATGAGCGACACGAGCTCGCGCACGTTCCCGGGAAACGGGTAGCCCTGCAGCGCCTCGAGCGCCTTCGCCGTGAAGCCCGCAGCCCGCGTGTGCGCCTGTCGCAGCGCCGCGCGCGCGATGAGCTCGATGTCGGCGCCGCGGTCGCGCAGGGCCGGCACCTCGAGGCGCACCTCGTCGAGCCGGTACCTCAGGTCTTCGCGAAAGCGCCCCGCCGCGACCTCGGCGTCGAGGGCGCGGTGCGACGCCGCGATCAGCCGCACGTCGAGCTTTCGCGCCCACGTCTCGCCGAGCCGCGTCACCTCACGCTCTTGTGTGACGCGCAACAGCCGCACCTGCGCCTGCGGCGACAGCTCGGCGACCTCGTCGAGAAACAGCGTGCCGCCGTCGGCGGCCTCGAACAGGCCCGGCCGGTCTTGCGTCGCGCCCGAGAACGCCCCGCGCGCGTGCCCGAACAGCTCGCGCTCGAGCAGCGTGTCGGGCAGCGCCGCGCAGCTCACCGCCACGAAGCGGCCGCGGCGCCGGCTCTTCTTGTGCAGCGCCCGCGCAACGAGCTCTTTACCGGTGCCCGTCTCGCCGTGAATCACGACCGCGAGCGGCGTCGGGCCGAGCCGGTCGATGTTGCGGTACAGCTCGCGCATGACCGGGCTGTCGCCGAGCATGCCCTCGTAGCCCGCCGCCGGCTGCGCCACGCTGAGCCGGTCGACCTCGTCGTGCAGCGCCGCGAGCTCGTTCGACGCGCCGAGCAGCAGCGCCGCCAGGGCCGAGAGCCCCAGCGCCGTGTCGACGTCGGCCGGCGAAAACGGCGCCCGGCCCGCACGCCGGCCGAGGTACAGCGCCGCCGGGTGCGGCTCGAGCGAGAGAGGCACCGCGACCACCGACGTGACCCCGAGCGCGACGACGCTCGGCGCCTGCGCGAGCCCTGCATCGGCTTCGACCTCGGCCACCAGCACCGGCGCACCGGCGCTCAGCACCCGCTCGACGATCGAGTCGGCCACGTCGAGCGACGGCGCCCTGCCGCGGCACGAGACGACGCGGCGCTCGCCCATCGGCCCCGTCGCGATGAACCCGCAGTCGGCCCCGCAGGTCTCGAGCATCGACTCGAGCAGGTGGTCGACGAGCTCTCGCGCCGGCCGCCGCGCCAAGAGCCGCCCCGCGAACGACGCCAGCCGCGGCAGCACCCGCTCGCTGCGCGGCACCTCGGGTGTGGGGCCCGGGCCTTCGTCTTCACACCAGACGAGCGTGAGCTCGTGCCGCCCGACCTGCAGGGTGTCGCCGACCGCGAGCACCGCCTGGCTCACCTTCTTGCCGTTGTGCCGGAGCGTGCATTGAGGCCCCGCCGGCACCACCGAGCACCCGCCCGCCTCGAGCAGGGCGAGCAGGTGGCTCGGCTTCACGTCACGACCGTCGAGCACGACGTCGCAGGCGGCGTCGCTCCCGACCGACGACACCGCCTTCGACAGGCGAACCCGCCGCCCATCGCCCAGCGCGAAGCCCATCGAGCCCGTGGCCACCGGCGGCGAGCTTACCCGTGCGACGCCGAGCATGGTCGGCTCGCTTCTAGTTGCAGAAGCCGGGGAAGGCCGGGCCGCCCGGCTGGTCGCAGCTGCCGCTCGCGCAGTCACCGTTCTCGCGGCACGGCTGGTTCGGGGCGCCGCTGCTGCACAGCGCGGGGAAGCCGGGGCCGCCGGCGCTGTAGCAGATGTTGCTCTGGCAGTCGGCGTCGACGAGGCAGAAGTCATTCACTCGGCCCGCGCTGCAGCTGCCGAGCACGTCGGTCGTGTCGCGAACACACTTCCACTGCGACGGGCAGTGCGTCGCGTCGCGGCATGCCCCCGTCAGGCACATGCGGCCCTTGTTGGGTATGTAGCCGGCGTTGCACACCGCGCCGACGAGGCCGGTCGGGCAGCTGCCGTCTTGCGCGCACGCGGGGAAGCCGTAGCAGACCGCGTCGCCGCCGTTGTCGCCCGGCAGGCACAGCGAGTACTTGTCGCAGCCGTCCATGCCGTCGGGGCGCGGCATGCACGCGGGCGCGTTCGGGGCCGGCTTCGCGGCGCACAGGCCGTTCTTGCACTCCTGGTTCTCGGCGCAGGCCACGGTCGGGCACGTCGAGACCGTCTTGTTCTTGCAGAAGAAGGGCGGCCCCAGGTCCATCGTGTCGCAGTACTGGTCGGTCGCGCAGTCGCCGTTCGACTGGCAGCCGATGGCGCAGACGCCGTTGAAGCAGAACTGCCCCGAGGGACACTTGTTCGCCGCGCTGCACAGCCCGAACTCGCCGCTGCCCGCCGACCCCGAGCCGCCTCCGGTGCCCGAGCCCGCGGTGCCTGAGCCGCCGCCGGCGCCGCCGCCGCCGGTCGTACCGCACGCCATCAAAACCGCTGCACACACCGCTACCGCTGCTGCCACGCTGCTCCGCATGTTCGACCTCTTGGGGTTGTGGGGGAAGACGACGGGCGACCCTCATCGCAACCCGGGTGCCGGGCGCCGACGCCAGCTCGAAGTGCTGCCGTGACGGGCGCTTCGGCGAGGCGCCGCGCCAGAATCGGCAGCGGCGCATCGCCGTTCGTGCCAGTTCTGGCGTGCCGGCGAGCGCTGCCCGCTGACAGCCGAGACACGTGCCGGGCGCTACCGCTGCAGGTGAGCGAGCGGGCCGGGTTGACTCACGGCCAGAGCCACAGCGCCTGATGCGTCGGCGCATGTACGACGCCGTAGCGGTACTTGCCTGCGGGTACGCGCACGAATGCGCCGACCGGCGACGACTGCTCGGGCGCGCGCAGGCCGCCGAGCGCACCTGCCACCGCGCCGAGCGCGGCGTGGTCATGACCCGAGCATCGTCGCCCAGGCGCGCGTTCGACGCGTCGGCGAGCGCTCTTGCGCCACGCACTGCGAATGCCGACGTCTATCTGCTCCCGGCCGCAAGGCCTGGGCCGCGCTCGGTGTGACTTTGAGGGGGCTGACACGCCGTTACGTCGCGGTGCCGACCGTGCAAGGGCCTTCATCGGCCATCACTGGCACGTCGAGTACTCTTTCCCATCGGCGTTGATGATGGGGTAGCCGTTGGAGTTCTGCGTCACGGCGAACCCCGGCACCGGCTGAAGCGGCTCGCCGGGGTCGGCCATCCACAGCTGGCCTCCGCGCACCGCCCACTGGCCGCTGCCCCGGGAGTCGCTCGAGTTGTAGACGCTGCCGTTCGGCCCCGAGTTGACGGCCTCGTAGCTCGAGCCGGTCGACCACGTGCCGTTCGCGAAGAACTGCACGCGCGAGGTGCTCGTCGCGCCCGAGATCTGGCTGTACTTGAAGCTGCACCAGGCCGACGAGAGCAGCAGCCGCGAGAGCGAGTCGCTGCCCGCAGCCTGCGGGCGTGCGCCCCGCTGCTGTGCGGGCTGCTGCGCGGCGATGAGCGCCTGGGCGCGCGCGAGCTCGGCCGCGTCGTCGTCGGGCTCCTGCTGCTTCTCGGCGCGCCTCGCCAGCGCCCCTTGTTTCTTCACCTGCACCCCGGCTCCGGCGCGGGTGAGTGTGAGCGGCAAGCCTCCGAGGGTCATGGTCAGCGAGTCGCCCTGCACCTCGTAGGTCGCGGTGTCGGTCTCACCGTCGGCGTCGACGACCTTCAGGGTCTTGCCGTCGGCCGACCACTTGACGCGGTCTTCTTCCATCGTGGCGGTGCCGTCGGCCCTGAACGTCACGAAAGGAGCACCCCCCGCCAGCCAGGTGCCCAACAGCTTCGCGTCGGTCTTCGGAGCCGCCGCGAGCACCACGAGTGCAAAGAGCATCTTGAGAACAGACTACCGCACGTGTGGTTCCGGCGTCGAAGCCCAGGTTGCGCCGCCAACCGTCGGAGCCGTCGCCGATCGCGAGCTTCCCGGGACGTCGAGCCCGGTTCAGTGCCGCCCGCGGTTCAGCTGCTCGAGAATGTCGGCCGGGTCTTCGGCGTCGTCGATTTCCATCACGCCGTCAGAAGGCGCCTTCGGGGCCTTCGGCGCCGCCGCCTTCGCGGGCACCTTCGCCGCCACCTTCGGCAGCGCCGCCACCTGCGGCGCCTCGGCCGCGGCCTCGACGCGCTCGGGCTCGAGCGACCAGTCGGTCTTCGCCTCGAGCCACTCGCCGTAGCGCGCGAAGCTGAAGCTGCCGTCTTGACCGCCCGAGTCGATGACCGTCGCGAGCTTGAACATCTGCCCCTGCCGCACCACCGCCTTCATCGCCGACGACGCGAACAGCACCTCACACTCGGGCACCAGCCGCTGCTCGCGCGGGCGAAACTTCAGCCGCTGCGACACCACGCCCACCAGGCAGTCGGCCAGCTGCCCCGCCACCGCCGCCTGAATTTCGGCGGGAAACGCCGACACCAGCCGCTGCAGCGCCTCGGCGCACGAGCCCGAGTGCATCGTCGCCAGCACCAGGTGCCCCGTCTCGGCCGCGTTCAGCGTCAGCCGCATCGTCTCGGGGTCGCGCATCTCGGTGACCATGATGACGTCGGGGTCTTCGCGCATCGCATCGGTCAGCGCCTGCGCCACCGACGGCGTGTGCCGCCCCACCTCGCGCTGGCGAATCAGCGACTGCCGCGGCGTCAGCACGTACTCGATCGGGTTCTCGATGGTCACCACGTGCCGCGCCTCGGTCAGGTTGATCTCGTGCACGAGCGCCGCCAGCGTCGTCGACTTGCCCGACCCCGTCGGCCCCGTCACCAACACCAGCCCGTGCCGTGGCTCGACCAGCCGGCGCAGCGACGGGTGCAGGTTCAACCGCCGCAGCGTCGCCTGAAACGGAGCGAGCAGCCGAATGACCAGCCCCACGCCGCGCGCCGTCTGCAGCACGTTCACCCGGCACCGCACGCCCGCGATGACGCGCGCCAGGTCGTACGACTGGCGCTCGAGGAACTCGCGCCACCCGTCGCCGATCAGCTCGCGCGCCAGCTCGGTCAGCATCGCCGGCTGCAGCGCCTCGCCGCTCAGCTTCAGCTCGCCCCGAATGCGCAGCGCCGCGGGCATCGCGCCCTCGAGGTGCAGGTCGGAGGCTCCGGCGTCTTTGGCCATCGAGACCAGGCGGTCGAGAGACATGAAGCCCGTAGCTTCAAGCCACGTGCCCCGTCGCCGTCAACCGATTCGGCCGCCTGCGCCGCCCCGCCCGCTCGCGGGGTGACAATCTGTCAACGGGCGCACCTCTGGCGCTACCGGTTGAGCTCGAGGTGCACCGACGCCCCGTTCGTGTTGCCCGCGCCATCGGTGAACGCGCGGGGCGCGACCTCGACCACCCAGCGCCCCGTCGCCTGCGGCAGCTCGAGCACCAACGCCTCGGCGGTCTCTGACCAGACGAGGGCCGAGGTCGTCGCCACGCCGTCGGGGCCGGTGAGTCGGGCCGTCGCCGCGCCGCCCCGCGCCAGCGCCCCGTCGGCTGCGGTCGAGCCGAAGTCGCGCAGCCGGTAGTTGCCGACGGGGTCATCGGGGGACCCGTAACGCACCGGGTTCGCCGCGAAGCGCAGCTTCACCGCGAGCTGGCCCGCCGCCGTCACCCCCGCGCTCGCCAACACCCCCGCCTGCGATGACGCCGTCACCTCGAACGGCGCGCTCTCGAGCCGGTACGTCGTCGTCTCGCCGGCGCGCCGCGCCGTGCCCGCCGCCGTCAGCCGGTAGCGGCCGGGCGGCGTGGTGGGCAGGGTCTCCCACTGCACCGTGTACTCATGGGCGCGCGTCGTCGCGCCGGGCTCTTCGGCCACCGACGGAGTCTGACGAACGCGCAGCACGAGCGGCTCGGTCGGGGGCGGCGCGAAGACGCCGTTCTCTTCGCGCTCGAGCGTCACGCGCGGCGTGCCGAGCGTCGGGTCACCGCCGCTGAAGCGGAACACCGCGGTCGAGAGCCGCTCGAGCGAGGCGGGGGGCGACTCGAGCACGGCCGGCGCCGTCGGGCTCTCGTCGATCGGCCGGCGCACCGTGACCGCCTCTGGCGTCAGCGCCTCGAAGGCGGGCTGCCCGCTGCCGAGCGTCGACAACATCGCCTTCACCTCGCGCACCAGGTGGTCGCCGAACTTCCACCCCCACGGCGACACCGACGGCTCGTAGCCGCCGCGCAAGAAGTCGGCCTCTTCGAGCAGGTAGCCCCCGTGGTCGCCGGCGTAGCCGACGACGAGCGTCTGCTCGACACCCTCGACCGTCATCGCCGCCTCGCGCACGCGGTCGCCGAGCGCCGTCGTCGGCTCGCCCGGCAGTGTGACGAGCAGCACGCCGTCGATGCGCAGCGCGGTGACTGGAGTCGAGACCACACCCGTTCGGGTGAGCGGCAGGCAGATGATGTCTTTCGGGTCGAGCTGCTGCTCGCACGCGCTGCCCGCGAGCCCGCAGCCGACGGCGCCGAACTCGGGGAAGTCGCCGCGCGCGTAGCCGCAGTCGGCGCGCTTCGTCGAGACGCCGCGCCGCGTGTGCTGCAGCCGCTGGCGCGGCGCGCCGTTCGCCTGTGGAGCCGCAGCGTCGAAGGCCACCTTGATGAGGGGGGCCCCGGCCTGGCCGTAGGCGTCGAGCGCCTGGGGCCCCTGGTGCGGCCCGGCCGTCGGGCTCACGTCGCCCGCCGCGCCTTGCAGGTAGAGCAGCGGTACACCGGTGAGCGCGCCGCCCGCCTCTTCGAGCGCGCCGGTCACCTCGGCCGACATCAGGGTGTTGCCGTCGCCGAGCAGCACGCCGTGGGCGGCGTAGTTGAGCAGCGCGGCGATGGGGCGCGTCGGCGTGCCCGTGGCGTCGACGGCGTCGAAGCGCACGACGCGGACTTTGCCGTCGCGGTAGCCCTCGCCGTACAGCGCGTCGTTCTGGCAGCGCCGGTCGCGGTTCAGGCTCGAGGCGTCGGCCTCGCCGTGGCCGACGGCGACGGGCGTGAGCTGCATGAACGCCTGCCGCACCGACTCGGCGATGGAGGCTGCCATGCGCTCCTCGAGCTCGGGGTCGTACACGTCCATCGCGATCGCCGTGATGTCGGAGCCGCCCGACGTCAGCGCCCGGCGAAAGAAGCGGGCCGGGCCGGCGTGCGTGTGCGTCGCCGCGAGCACCAGCTTCACGCCGGGCTCGAGCAGCGCCTCGGTGCGCGACTGCAGCGTGGCGGTCACGAGCGCCGTGTCGATGCGCACCACGGCCACGCGCGTGGTGCCGTCATCGAGCGCGAGCGCCCGCGCCGTCGGTGCGTTGCCGAGCGTGCCGGTGCTGGCGGCGAAGTTGAGCGCCCAGCGCGAGCCGCGGTCGGTCGAGGGCTTGCTGCGGTTGTAGCCGCCCAGCGACGTGCCGATGGGCGCGTCGAGCGCGACGGTCGCGAGGCCTGCCTTCAGCGGCGTCGGCTGTGGCGCACACGCGGCGAGGAGCGCGAGGGGAAGGAGGCGGCTCATGTCGCCGTGGTTTACACTGTAATCTAGGCGGGTGTCGAACCGGCGCGCGAGCTGCGCACGAGCCACCACGCGAAGGCGAATACCATGACGGCGGGCACCCGCGCGCAGCACACCCTTGCTGATGCCGCCTTCGACTTCGAGGGCGATGCGTCTTTCGCGGCGAACCTCTTCGCGTGCTCGCCCGAGCTCCGCCAGAGATGCGACAGCGCATTGCGCTCGCCTCGCCCAGCTCGCGCGCCCTCAGGGGGCCGGGGGGAGCCGGGTCACTTTTTCGAACGGCGTTGGGGGCAGTTTTTTGTGCTTAACGCCAATCGAAAATGTGGGTCGTCTCCACTCGGCCCCCAAGCTCCCTGGTCGCTGCGCCGAGGACCGCCGACGCATCGCCGTAGGCTGTCGGTGTGCGCTCCGAGCTCCGCGGTTGTCGCCCAGTTTCTCCAGCTCGGCGCGCACCTGCTCTTGCGCGCGCGACGAAGCCCACAATCGGCAGCGAGCGGGCCGGCACTTCCCGCCTCGTCGAGAGCCGCGGAAGACGCTCAGCGCCGCAGCACGAGCTCGGCGCGCACGCCGTGGTTCTCGTCGCCGTCGGTCTCGGCCCGCACGCGCACGCCCACCTCGCGCGTCACCGGCAGCGTCGTGCCCACCGAAAACCGGTCGTCGCCCCGAAAGTTCGTCTCGGCGTTCACGTCGATTGGCCCGAGGCTCGTGTTCAGCACGTCGATGCGCTCGCCGTTCGCGAGCTGCGCGCCCACCACCGCCGCGCCCAGCCCCGCCTGCACCGGCGCCGGCACCAGGTCGCGCAGCGCGTCGCGCCGCCGCTGACCCGAGGCGCCCGGTGAGTCGAGCGTGTGCCGCACCGCCGCCCGCCCCGCATCGGCCACGAACGCGTCGAGCTCGCCGGTGTTTCGCGCGCCTGCACGATAGAGGTCGCGTGCGAACCGGTCGTCAGCGCGCGCCGTCAGCTCGGCGCGGCGATCTGTCGTCACGTTGCCCGCCACCACCGGCTCACGCCGCGGCGCGATGCGCACCACCTCGCCCGGCGTGGCCACCTCAGGTGGCGACCACCCGCGGTTCGTCTGCACCGTCTCGGGCGCCTCGTTCGTCGCTTCCGTCTGCCGGTTCGCGATGACGACGGGGGAACCACCGGCTCGTTGTACGCCCATGAGGGTCACCTTCGAAGGCTGCGGGAATGAGCGCATTATCGCTCGCACGCGACCCGAGATGCTTGCCAGTAACTGTCCGCAATGACGAGGCTTACTCAGATATCGAAAGAAATGTCTGTGTCGCTCAATGTGCGCCCGGCAGCAGGCGCGCCACGTTCTCGAGCGCCTTGAAGCCGATGCCGTTCATGATTCGCTGCGCGAGCGCCGGCGAGAGGCGCTGCACGAACAGCAGCGCGCCGTTGCCGCCGGGGAGCGCCTCGGCCTTCTTCCCCTCGAGAAACTTCACGAACTGGGCAGCGACCCAGTCGGGCTCGAAGATCTTGGGCAGGTTCAGCGGCATCGACCTGCCCGACTCGGTGCTCGTGTGCGGCGGCGAGAACACCCGCACGTCGATGCCGTCGCCCGCGAGCTCCTGCCGCACCGTCTGCGACAGCATGATGATCGCCGCCTTCGCCGCGTTGTACGCCGACGTGCCCGGCATCGCCACGTAGCCCAGCGTCGACGCGAAGTTCACCAGCGCGCCGCCGCCGCCGCGACGCAAGAGCGGCACCGCCGCCCGCATCACCCGCTCACTGCCCAGCACGTGCACGTCGAACATGGCGCGCAGCGCGTCGGGCTCGAGCTCCTCCCATCGCTTCAGCGGGCCGCCGCTGCCGGCATTGTTCACCACCACGTCGAGCCGCCCGAACCTGCGCTCGACCGCCGCCATCGCCTGCGCCACCGACGTCGCGCTCGTCACGTCGAGCCTCACCGCGAGCGCGTTCGGCCCCGCCTTCGCCACCTCGGCCTCGAGCAGGTCGAGCGACCGTGCGGCGAACGCCACCTTCGCCCCGCGCTTCACCAGCGCGTGCGCGATCGCGCGCCCGATGCCCATCGAAGCCCCCGTCACCAGCACCACCTTCTCAGCGACCTGCACGTGTACCTCCCGGGAAAAGCGCCTTGCGCGTCTTCTTCAGCCACTCGAGCTCGGTGTCGCACCACGCGAGGCCGTGCTCGATCGACAGCACCCACATCGCCGCCTCGCGCTTGTTGCGCGCCAGCGAGAAGATCTCTTTGGCCAAAAGCCGGCCCCGATACTCGGCCCGCGTCACCTCGAGCGACGCCTCGTACCGAGACAGCACCGCGTCGAGCTCTTCGGGCGGCACGTCGGCCGCGAACACGAACTTGAGCAGCAGCGGGTGCCTCAGCTGCAGCGGCTCGAGCGGAGCGCGCAGCCACGCCTGCAGCTCTTCTCGCCCCGCCTTCGTCAGCGCATACACCTTGCGGTCGGGCGCCCCGTCGCCCGCCTCACGCTTCGCGACGACCTTCTTCTCGCGCTCGAGCGCGTGCAGCTCCCGGTAGATCTGGCTCTGCGTCACGCTCCAGAACGAGCCCACCGAGCCCTCGAAGCGCTGCTTCAGCGAGTAGCCGCTCGTCGGGTCGAGGTCGAGAAAGCCCAGAATCGCCGCGCGCAATGACACGAGGCATATATGACACAGGTGGAATAGCTTCCGCAAGCCAACCGCCCGACAAACCTGTCCACTCGAGGTGACACGTTGCAAAAAGATCGATCATTCGAGCCCCGCGACCGCGCATGACGGCTCGAGACAAGCTCGTCGTCGCCCTCGAAAGGTTCCCCCCGCTCATGCCGACCGAAATGAACGCCACTGCTGCTGCCGCGCGCGCCGCCGAGGCCCGCCGCCGCGCCGAAGAGGCTCGCCGCCGCGCCGAAGCCGCCCGCGAGCGCGCCGCCGCCGCCGCCGCCGCGAAGAAGACGAAGGCTCGCGAGAAGCCCAGCACCCGCTTCGAAGCGCTCGAGAAGGGGCCCGCGCGCCGCGAGTCGAAGAGCACCCGCTTCGAGGCCCTCGGCAAGAAGCCCGTGCGCCGCGAGTCGAAGAGCACGCGCTTCGAAGCCGTGAAGCTCGACGCGCTGAAGGCCCTCGACGACTGCGCCGGCGAGGCGGGCCTGACGCCGGCCGACGTCGCGAAGGTGGGGGCGAAGTCGGACTCCGAGGGGCTCTTGAAGCTCTCGCGGGCCATCTCGACGCTCGCCGACGAGAAGGCGAGCGCCGAGGCCAAGGCGCTCGCGGCGGCGAGCCTCGGCGGCGGCGCGGGCAGGCTGCTGCCCGAGGGCGCGCGCGAGCGGCTGCTCGACGCCGCGTTCGAGCACCTGGAGCACCCGCATAAGATCATCGCCGCCCTCGACACCCTCGAAGACCCGAACGCCTCGGGCCATGAAAAGGCCGACGCCAGCGTCGACCTCGCGCTCGGCCTCAAGGCCAGCATCGGCAAGGTGACGCCGTCGCTCGCCGGCAAGCTCGCGAAGGTCGACGGCCCGGTGCGCGTGGCCGCCGCTGCCTTCACGCTCGTCGACGGCGAGTCGTCGCCGCAAGACCGCGCCATCGCCGCCGCCCAGCTCGGCCTCGGCGTCACCGACCTCAAGTACGACGTCGAGAAGATGACGAAGCTGCTCCAGAAGGCGCGGCTGCCCGACGCGGCCGAGGTCGCGAAGCGCGGCGACGTGCTCCAAGACCTCGGCCGGCGCGGTCTCGACCTCGACGCCGTGAAGAAGCTGCCGCCGGCGCGGCTGCAGCAGCTGACCGAGCTCTCGTTCAAGCTGAAGCCCGAGGCGCTGAAGACCATCGGCCCGATGCTCGACGGCTTCGACGCGAACGCCGCCGGCCGCTTCTTGAAGGTCGCCGGCAGCATGAAGCCGCAGGCGCTCGACGAGGTGCTGGGCAGCGCCGACGAGGCCGACGACTTCGCCCGCACGCTCGCCAAGCTCGACCCCGACCAGGTCGAAGACTTCACGAAGGCCGCGTCGAAGCTCGACGGCGCCGCACTGAGGCGCGTCACGACGCGGGGCGCCGCGGCGCCCGACACGGTGGTGAACGACCTCGTGCCCGCGCTGTCGAAGTTCGGCGGCGGCGAGGCGGTGAACAAGGCGCTCGGCCTGCTCGACAAGGCGCTCGGCGTGATGAAGGTCGACCTCGACCCCGCGCTCGCCTCGAAGGCGCTCAAAGGGCTCGGCAAGCTGCTGCCCGGCATCAGCGTCGGCGTGAGCGGCATCAGCGCGTTCAAGTTCGGCGGCGAGGCGGTGAAGCTGCAGGGCCGACAAGACGACCTCGCGTACCTCGCGCACACCGGCGTGAAGCTGAACGCGGCCGACGCGGTGCTCGAGTTCATTCCCGGGTTCGGCACGCTCGCCGGCGTCGGCACCGGCGTCGCCGCGCTCGCCCTCGACCTCGGCTTCACGGCCGAGAAGGCGAAGTTCCAGAAAGACCCGAACGGCTACGAGGCGCCCGACTGGGTGAAGGGCGTGAACGTCGGCATGGCCATGTTGGGCCCTCCGCCCGGAGCCGGCCTCCCCGAGCTCGTCGCGACCTACGGCGTGAAAGACGCGGCCGAGCTCGGCCTGTGGGCCGTCGGCCAGGGCGGCAAGCTCGCCGAAGGCGCGTGGGAGCTGATCAAGAAGGTCGGCGGCCCCGCGGCTGAGGTCGCGCTCGAGGCCGTCGACACGCTGAAAGACCTCGGTGCCGCCGGCGTCGACGCGCTCGAGTACATCGCAAAGGCGCCCGGCGAGCTCGGTGAGGCCATCGCCGACGCCGCGGTCGAACGGCTCGAGCAGCTGGGCGAGGTCGGCGTCGAAGCGCTCAAGAGCATCGCGAGCTCGGGCGCCGCCGTCGCGAAGAGGGCAGCCGAAGGCCTGAAGAACCTCGCCGACGCGGGGCTCGGCGTCGCACAAGACGCGCTCGGCACCTTGAAAGACGTGCCCGGCGCCGTCGGCGACTTCGTCAGCGGGCTCGGCGACCTGCTGCCCGACATCGACCTGCCAGGCCCGCTCTGAGCCCCGAACGCCGCCCGCTCAGCCGAGCGGGAAGCCCTTCGACCTCAGCAGCGCGTCGGGCTTCGGGTCGCGCCCGCGAAACGCACGAAACGCGTCGGCCGGGTCGACCGTGTTGCCGACGCTCAAGACCGTGTCTTTGAGCCGCTTCGCGACCGCCGCGTCGTACGGCCCGCCCGCCTCGAGAAACGCCTCGTACGCGTCGGCCTCGAGCACCTCGGCCCAGACGTAGCTGTAGTAGCCGGCCGCGTAGCCGTCGCCCGAGAACACGTGCCCGAAGGCGGGTATGCGGTGGCGCATCACCAGCTCGCGCGGCATGCCGAGCTCGGCCAGCGCCGACTTCTCGAACGCCTTCGGCTCGACGGGCCGCTCGCCCATCAGGTGCAGCTTCATGTCGACGATGGCGCTCGCCTGCGCCTCGGCCACCTGAAAGCCCTGGTTGAACGTGCGCGCCTTCTCGATGCGCTCGAGCAGCGAGGGTGGAATCGGGTCGCCCTTCGCGTTGGTGAGGAACTTCAAGACCTCGGGCGTCGACAGGTAGTGCTCGTTGAACTGCGAGGGGAACTCGACGAAGTCGCGTGTCGTGTTCGTGCCCGAGAGCGACGGGTACGTCACCTTCGACAACAGGCCGTGCAGCGCGTGACCGAACTCGTGAAACATCGTTCGCGCGTCGTCCCACGACACCGTCACCGGCTCGCCGTTCGCGCCCTGAATGAAGTTCGAGTTGTTCGACACCAGCGTCGACACCGGCTTCTCGACGTTCTGCTGCTCGCGGTACGCCCCCATCCACGCGCCTGACTGCTTGCCCGGCCGCGCGTACGGGTCGAAGTACCAGAGGCCCACGTGCTCGCCGCCCGCGCCCTTCACCTCGTACACCGTCTGCTGCGGGTCGAAGACGGGCAGCCCGTCG
Organism: Myxococcaceae bacterium; assembly: GCA_016793725.1. Classification (GTDB taxonomy): domain Bacteria; phylum Myxococcota; class Myxococcia; order Myxococcales; family Myxococcaceae; genus Xiheicaenimonas; species Xiheicaenimonas phototrophica. Next base: position 17,752 of record JAEUJP010000290.1, read on the forward strand.
ACCTTCGTGAACGTGAGCCCGTACAGCTTGCCCGCCGCGAAGAACATCGCCTCGCGCAGCCGCTCGAGCTGCAGGTACGGCTTCACCTCGTTCAGGTCGAGGTCGTACTTCGCCTTGCGCAGCTTCTCGGCCCAGTACCGAAAGTCCCACGCCTCGAGGGCGTACGTCGCGCCCGACCTCGCGGCGAGCGCCTGCGCCTCGGCGACGTCGCGCTTGAACGCCTCGACCGCCGGCCGCCACACCGACTGCATCAGCTTGAGCGCGGTGTCGGGCGTCTTCGCCATCTGGTCGCTCAACTTCCAGTGCGCGTACGTCTCGTAGCCGAGCAGCTTCGCCTTCTTCGCGCGCAGCGACAGAATTTCGGTCACCGTCGCGTTGTTGTCGCGCGCGTTGCCGTTGTCGCCCCGGCTCGACCAGATTCTGAAGCCCTTCTCGCGCAAGCCGCGGTCGTCGGCCGAGGTGAGAAACGGCTCCATCGACGAGCGCGTGTTCGCGATGACCCACTTGCCCGCAAGGCCCCGGCGCTCGGCCTCGGCCGCCGCCGCCGACACCTGCTCTTCGGGCAGCCCTTTGAGCCCGGCGGGGTCGTCGATGACCAGCGCGTCGGTCTCTTCGTCGCCCATCTGGTTCTGCGCGAACTTCGTCGTGAGGCTCGCGAGCTTCTGGTTCAGCTCCGACAGCTGCTTCTTCTTGCCGTCGTCGAGCGCCGCGCCCTGCTTCACGAACGAGTTGTACGTGTGCCACAACAGCCGCTGCTGCTCGGGGCTCAGCTTCGCCTTCTCGGGGCCCTCGTTGACCGCCTTGATGCGCGCGAAGAGCGCGGCGTTCTGCACGATGAGATCATTGAAGCCCGCGAGCTTCGGCGCGAAGTCGGCCTCGACGGCGCGAAACGCCTCTGACGACTTCGAGCTCGACCAGGTGAAGAACAGCGTCACCGCGCGGTTGAACGGCTGACCCGCCTTCTCCATCGCGACCAGCGTGTTCTCGAAGGTGGGCGCCGACTTCGAGGTCGCGATCGCCTCCATCTCGGCGAGCGTCTCGGCCATGCCCTGCTCGAGCGCCGGCGCGAAGTCTTCGACCTTCACCTGGTCGAGCGGAGGCACGCCACCGTGCGGCCCCTTCCACGGAGCGAGGAGGACGTTCGTCGATGTGTTGGGCATGTGGGTCTTCGTAGCAAACCAACGCGCGTTACCAACCGCAGAAGACAGGTGGAGCATCGATGCCCGAGGGCGACATGTCGGTCTGAAACGGCGCGGTGACGAAGAACGAGCGCAAGTCATCGAACGCTGGCAGCGGGGCACGTTGGCCGGCGGGTTGCTGATCAACGAAGTCACAGCCATGCCCACCTCGTCCGACTCCGAAGCGAAGACCGAGCTGTTCGAGCTCCCCGAGCTCGACGATGAGACGTCTGCAGAAGACGACATCGTCGAGCCCCCGACCCAGCCCATCGCGTTGTTCGAGCTACCCCCCTCGAAGGGCTGACGCTAAGGTTCGCCGCGCAATGGTCGAGAAGAAAAAACGCCGAACCCTGCCGCCGCGCGGCGACCCGAAAGCGAAGAAGCCTGTGCTGGTGAAGGCGGGCGTGCCCGACCGGCTCGGCGCCCCCATCGAAGAGCGCGAGCACTTCGGCGAGAACACGTTCGCCGGCGCGCTCGAGGCCGTGAAGGGTGTGCTCGAGAAGGCCGCCAAAGACGAGGCCGCGAAGGGTCGCAAAAAGAGTTGAGTCGGGTCTGATCGGCTAGGCTCCCGCCTCACGCGATGGCCGGCCAGACCAAAGCTGGGCCCCAGAAACCCTTCGGTGAGCTGCTCATCGAGCTCGGCTTCGTCACCGAGTACCAGGTTCAAGAGGCGCTCGCGCTGCAGAGCCTGACCGGCAACCGGGTCGGCGAAGCGCTGATGTCGCTCGGGTACATCACCCGCAACCAGCTGCAGCGCGCGCTGTCGGCGGCGCTCGGCCGGGGCCAGCCCGTCGCGCTCGACCGCCCGCCGCTCGGCGAGGTGCTCGTCGGCCTCAAGTACGTGCTGCAAGACAACGTCGACGAGGCGCTCGATCAGCAGCGCAAAGATGGCCGGCGGCTCGGCGAAATTCTCGTCGAGAAGGCCGTCTGCAGCTACCAGCAGGTCTACGAGGCGCTCACGCTGCAGCAGCGCATGGCGTCAGACGCGGCCCAGCGCCACGCCTCGCCCGACGCACGGGCCCCGCAGGTCGACCAGAACGGCCTGCGCGTGCTCGTCGTCGACGACTCGCTGCTCGCCTGCAACCTGGTGAGCGAGGGGCTGCAGGCCCAGGGCTACGAGGTCAGCACGTTTCAAGACCCGTTCGCGGCGCTCGAGCAGGTCGACGCGCTCAAGCCCAACATCGTGCTCACCGATCTCGACATGCCCGGCATCGACGGCGCCGAGCTCTGCCGCCGGCTCAAAGACGGCCCCGCGTCGGCGACCCCGGTCATCATTCTCACGGCGAACGACGCCGACACCCAGCGCGTGCAGGGGCTGCGCGCCGGCGCCGACGACTACGTGCGCAAGGGCACCTCGATGGAGGAGCTCGCGGCCCGCATCGAGAGCATCTTGCGGCGCACCAAAGAGACCGAGCGCATGCGCAGCCTGTTCGTGCGCTACACCTCCGACGCGGTCGTCGAAGAGCTGCTCCGCACCGGCCAGGTCGTGCTCACCGGCGAGAAGCGCGACGTCACCGTCGTCTTCGCCGACATTCGAAACTTCACGGCCCTGTCTGAGTCGCTGCCGCCCGAGCAGGTGATGGCGCTGCTCAACGACGTGCTCGGCCGCCTCGGCGACTCGGTGCTCGCGTGGGGTGGCACGCTCGACAAGTTTCTCGGCGACGGCCTGATGGCCGTTTTCGGCGCGCCCATCACGCGCGAAGACGACGCGTCGCGCGCGGTGCAGTCGGCGCTGCAGATGCTCGACTCGGTGCGCGCCCGAAACGCCGAGCTCGGCGGCCCCGCCCTCGACGTCGGCATCGGCGTGAACTCGGGCATCGTCGTCGCCGGCAGCCTGGGGAGCGCCCGGCACACCGAGTACACCTGCATCGGCGACGTCGTGAACGTCGCGGCGCGGCTGTGCGCGCTCGCGGGCCCCGGTGAAATTCTGGTCGGGCAGGGCACCGCCGAGAAGCTCGGCAGCGTCGAGCGCTTCGAGGCGCTGCCGCCGGTCAAGCTGAAGGGCAAGGCGCAGCCCGTGCCGCTGTTTCGCGTGACGCCCGAGATCGACCAGGCCCTCAGGCAGATGGGCCGCTTCTAGGGCAGTCGCCAGTCGCTCACGTTCCACCACAACGAATCGGCCGCGCCCCAGTCGGGCCCGTCGAGGTCAGCGCGCACTGCCGCGAGCCGCGAGGTCAGCACGAGCGGCAGAACCGGCAGCCGCTCGAGCCACAGCGCCTGCAGCTTCTCGTCGAGCGCCGCTCGCCGCTC
>JAEUJP010000008.1 GCA_016793725.1 Myxococcaceae bacterium
AGCCGGGGTAGCGGTCGTTGTAGCTCTCGATGCCGTACGCGACGTTCGGCACGGGCACCGCGGGCTTCATCTGCCCCACGATCTCGGTCGCCGTCGTCGAGCCGCGCGCCGCCGAGCCGATCGGCTCTTTGCCGGTGAGGAAGTAGCGGTACCCGACCTCGTGCGCGACCGTGTTCATGTTGATGCCGCGCACGAGGCACATGAGGTCATAGTGGTCGGCCATGCGGCCGATGGCCGGCCCGAACTGGATGTTCGACGGCGCCGCACCCATGCGCGTCGCCGGCGTCACGACGGTCTGGGGAAACGACGGGTCGTTCGAGAGCAGCGAGTAGCCGGGCAGAATGCGCGTGTCGGCCGTGCGGTCGGCCGTGAACACGGCCGGGTCTCTCGGGTCGAGTGAGAGGAGCACGTCCCACCCTCCCGAGAAGTACGCGAACACAAAACAACGGTCGGCAGGGGCCAGGTTGGTGGCCTGCGCGAACGTGCGAAACGGCATCGTGCCCAACATCATCGAGCCACCGAAGCCGGCGGCCGCTTTCAAGAAGCTACGGCGGTGGAGGCGCTCCCAATCGCGTTTGTTCATGGTCGGTCTCCTTTCTCAGTAGGTGAAGAAGCGCGGGTCGGTCATCAGGGCGACGCAGATGCCGCCCCAGGCGTGGTGTCGGGGAGCCGCAACCGTCGCGGGCGGCACCGGAGTTTTGGTGGCCTGAGCGAGCCCCTTGAACGTGGTGGCCCAGGTGTCGAGCTCGGCGCCGGCGAGGGGCTGACCCCAGAAGCGCGTCGAGAGGTAGACGAGGTTCTTCTTCACGTCGTCGTCGACGAGGGTGGTGAGGTCGGTCGCGGTGCCGACGAGCGGCGAGAGCACGCGGTCGGCGGCGACCGGGCGGCTCAGGTCGGCCTGCGCGGCGCCGAGGCAGACCTGGCGGGCGCCGTCTTCGAGGAACTTCGCGAACACGAGGTTCGGCTCGATGGCCTCGGCGTTGACGAGCGCGTAGTCGGCGCGGCCGAGCGACGGGGCGAGGTTGTCGATCTCGGACCACTGACGGCCCGTCGTGATGAGAATGCTCTGCTTCAGCTGCGCGACCGTGATGCGGCGGGGCGCACGGCCGACGTGGCCGCCCTGCAGGTCGGGGTCGGGCAGGTTGACGATGGGCGGGTGGTTGCCCATGTCGACGGGGGTGAGGTCAGCCGGCTTGTCGGCGGGCGGCGTCGGCTTGCTGCACGCGGCGGCGACGAGGCACAGGCTCAAGAGTGCGTGTCTCATCAATCGATCCTCCGGTAGGCGTCGGTCGCGATGATCAGCTTCATCAGGTCTTTGAAGCTGCGGCCCTCGGCGAGCCACTTCGTCGTGAGGTCGTTCATGTACAGCCCCTCTTCCTGCACCGTCATCTGGCGCCCGAGCAGGTCGGCCCAGACGTTCTTCACCGCGCAGCGCTCGAGGTCGCCGGTCTGCAGCATGCGCTCGACCAGCAGCTTCGGGCCGCCCGCGATGTTCGGCTCTTCGTCGGGCGTGCGGTAGAGGTAGGTCTTCAAGAGGCCGAGCGACGCGGCGCCGTCACCGTCGAGCGCCTGCATCACGTAGTTTCCGCACTCGCCGTCGCAGTTCGTGTTGCCGTTCAGCGCGCAGTCGCGGCACTTCGCGTCGTAGCGGGGGAAACGGCTCGGGTCGAGGTACGTCGCGTTGCGCTCGCCGTAGCGGCCCCAGTGGGCGCCGGTCGGCTCGATGGTCGCGTGGCAATAATTGCAGCCGCAGCGACGCGCGAGGTTGTTCTCGCGGTTGCACGCGTCGTCGGCCGGCGGCAGGTGCGCGTCGGGCGGTGGAGCGAAGTGTTTGCAGAGGAACGCCTCGTAGAAGACGTTCACGCGCGCGCGCTGCGTCGGCCACCGGTACAGAAAGGCGGGGGTCGTCAGCACGCCCGACGCGCTCGGGTCGCGCGTGTACTCGACCCAGGTGTTCGGGTCGGCCGTGTAGTCGATGGCCGGCATCGCCTGCATCTCGGTCGGCGGCGAGACGGCCCAGACGCCGACGCCCTGCCGCTCGCGGTAGAACTCGGACAGGGTCGAGTTCAGGAAGCTGCGCCGCGTGGTGAGAATGTTGAAGTAGTCTTCTTCGTTGCGCACGACCGAGTCGGTGATGAGCAGCGGCTCTTCGTTGACGGCGTTGATGCGCGACTGCTGAACGTTGATGGCGGTGCCGTTGACGGTGCCGTTGAAGCCGCAGCGACGGAAGTTGGCGCCGCAGCCGCACGACCGGTCGGACATGAAGCGGTTCGTCTCGCACGATTCCATCGTGACGGGGTTGACGGCGCGGTCTTGCGCCTCGATGGCGCACGCGACGACGGTGCCGCCGTTCTTGTCCCAGTACGGAGCCGGGGCGTTCGTCACGCCCTCGCGCACCAGGCAGCCGCGCTTGGTCACGTAGTTGCCCCGCACGTTGTTCTGCAGCCCGAGCGAGAGGTCACACCTGTCGAGCGTGTTGAACGAGGTGCCGGTGGTGCCCGGCGGGTTCGAGAGCGCGATCACGCGGCCCTGTGCGTCGAGCGTCTCGATGGTCATGTTCATCGTGGTCGGCTTGCCGGGGTCGGGCAGGCAGAGCGAGGGCACCAGGTTCGCGCCGACGCGGCGGTTGTCGCAGAAGTAGAGGAGCTTGTCAGAGACGCCGCCGCCGGTGCCGGCGAGCAGGCCGGCCGCCGCCGCCGCGGCGCAGTCGGCCGCGGGGAGCGTGGTGCAGGCGTAGATGTTCGTGTCGTAGTCGACGCTGACCGGCATCGGCACGCCGTTGGCGTCGCGGCACATCTTCGAGGTGCCCTCGAGGTGCGGGTCTTGAAACTGCGAGTTGCAGTTGTCTTGCTGAATGTAGTGGTCGCAGCCCAACCCGTTGCGGCCGCGGGTGCGCGCCTGCGGGTTGCCGCGGGCCTCGAGCGGCGCGAAGCCGTCGTTGGTGGTCTGAACGCGGGTGTCGCCGTTGTCGTAGACGCTGGCGCTGACGTTCGAGCGAAGGAGGGCGCGGTGATAGCCCTTCACGCGCGCGTAATATTCTTCGCGCGACATGAGCTCGTCGATGTCGGCCTGGGTGATGGCGCCCTTCGACTGAACGAAACGGTACTCGTCCATGTTGGGGGGGCGGCCGAGGAGGTCGAGGTACAGCTGTCGCAGCTGCCGCTCGAGCGGCACTGCGGGCATGGTGCACTGCTCTTGTGCGTTTGCGAGGCCGCTCAGACAGAGCAGGCACACCGCAGATACGAGGCCCAGACGGCGCATGGTCACCTCACAGCGTGAAAAAAATCGTGGAGAGGGGGCGGATAGTGCGCCTCTTACGCCCCTGTTTCAAGGTAGGAGATGTGCCCCGTGACCCACACGAACGCACAGCTGATCGAGCGGTTCTACACGGCGTTTTCGAAGCGCGATGGCGAGGGCATGGCGGCCTGCTACGCGAGTGACGTGAAGTTCTCTGACCCGGTCTTCCCCGACCTTCAGGGGCCGCGCGCGGGCGGCATGTGGAAGATGTTGTGCAGCCGCGCGGCCGACCTGCAGATCGAGTTTCGCGACGTGCAGGCGAACGACACCGAAGGGTCGGCGCACTGGGACGCGACGTACACGTTCAGCGCGACGAACCGAAAGGTGCTGAACCGA
>JAEUJP010000037.1 GCA_016793725.1 Myxococcaceae bacterium
CCAGAAGGCGTGCATGATGACGGTGACGGGAATCAAGAACGCCACCAGCATCGAGAGCCCGAAGCGCGGCATGACGCCGAGCAGAAGGTGGAGCCCACCAATCAGCAGCATCGCCCCGGTGAGCGGAATCATCACGCCGGGCACGCCGTGCTCGGCGGCGTGGGCGGCCATCATCTTCATGTGCGTGAAGTGATTGATGCCGTTGTAGAAAAAGTACCCGCCGAAGACGACGCGGCCGATCAGCAATACCCAGTTCATGATGTCACTCCTTCGCGACAAGTCTTCAGTTGCATCGCCCATGCCCTGGCTCATCGCGGGCGTCGTCGTCATCGGCCTCGCGTTCGTCTTCGGGCGGAAGACCGACGGCTCGGTGCGGGTTCCCACCGATGGGGCCGAGGTTCTCGAGAAGGTGGCGTCGTCGAGCGCGAGCGGCCGTGAGCTGAAGGGGCTCGAGCTGGCGGCGCGCGACGACGCGCAGAGCGTGGCGAAGGCGACGGCGGCGGCGCGCAAGGCGATCGAGCTCGCCCGCGCCGAGGCCGACCCGCGGTACTGGGGCCGGGCGCAGGCGGCGCTACAGCCGTGGTGGGGCGTGGCCGACGCGCCGCCCGAGGTGGTGCTGCTGCGGGCGACGATTCGGCAGGCGCTGCACGACTTCGACGGGGCGCGCGCCGACCTGCAGCGGCTGGGCGGCGACCCGCAGGCGGTGCTGACGCTCGCGACGGTCGAGCTGGTGACGGGCCGCTACGCCGAAGCGAAGGCGGCGTGTGAGCGGCTGCAGGCCGACGCGCTGGTGGTGGCGGTGTGCGGGGCGCAGGCCGACAGCCTGACGGGCAAGGCGGTCGAGGCGCGCGCGATGCTCGAGGCGGCGCTGGGGTCGATGCCGCAGCACCCTCAAGCGGCGTGGGCGCTCTCGGTGCTGGGCGAGGTGCGCGAGCGCTCGGGCGACGACGGCGCGGCCGAAGCCGCGTACCGCGAGGCGCTGAAGCTCGACCCGAACGACGGCTACACGCTGACGGCGCTGGCCGACCTGCTGCTCGACCTGAACCGCGGCGCCGAGGTCGAGCCGCTGCTCTCGTCGCGCTTCTCTGACGACAACGCGCTCTTGCGGCTGGCGGTGGCCGAGGTTCGCAAGAACGGCAAGCCGGGCGCGTACGCGCAGATGTTGCGGTGGCGGTACCAGGCGAGCGCCGAGCGCGGCGACACGGTGCACCAGCGCGAGCAGGCGCGGTTTCAGCTCGAGGTCGAAAGAGACGCGGCGAAGGCGCTCGAGCTGGCGACGAAGAACTGGGCGGTGCAGAAAGAGCCGGCCGACGCGCGGGTGCTGCTCGACGCGGCGCTGGCGGCGGGTAGGCCCGAAGCGGCGCGCGAGGCCGCGAAGCACGTGCTGAGCTCACACATGCAAGAGCCGCGGCTTTTGCAGCGCGCGAAGAAGGTGCCGGCCGGGTGAAGCCGCTGCCGGTGAACCCGTCTTCACCGCGACCGGTCATCTCGGGCGGGCTGGGGCGGCGCCCCGCGAATGATCTTGATGATGCGCCCGCAGCCGCGACCGCGGTGCTGCACCTTCGAGCGGGGGACCTTCAGCGGAGCAGCAGCCACGAGGAGCGCGAGGAGCAGAGCCGGCATGCAGAAGTAGGGTTCCGCTCTGCTGCGAACCGTTAACCCGGCGCCGCGACCAACTTCTTCTTGCGCCGAGCCCGCATGTTCAGCACCTCGACGCCCAGCGCGAACACGATGGCCGCGTAGATGTAGCCCTTGCTGATTTCTTGCCCCAACCCGTCGGCCACCAGCATCACGCCGATGAGCACGAGAAACGCGAGCGCCAGCATCTTGAACGTCGGGTTCTTGTCGATGAACCGCGAGATGCTGCCGGCGAACACCGTCATGAACGCGACGGCCACCAGCATGGCGACCACCATGATCCACACCGCCTTCACCATGCCGATCGCCGAGATGACCGAGTCGAGCGAGAACACCACGTCGAGAATGATGATCTGAAAGATGACGCTGCCGAACGACGCGCGCTTCGCCTTCTCGGCGACCTCGTGCTCTTCGTCGCCTTCGACCTTCTTGTGAATCTCGATGACGCTCTTCGCGATGAGAAACGCCCCACCCGCGAGCAGCACCAGGTCTTTGCCGGTCACCGAGTCGACGTGGTGACTCTCGACCCAGCCTTCGGGCACCCAGCCGATGCTCGACCAGTGAAAGAGCGGCGTCGTGAGCTCCATGATGAAGCGAATACCGAACAAGAGCCCGAGCCGCGCCACCAGCGCGAGCGCCAGGCCGAGGTAGCGCGCGGTGCGGCGTTTTTCCTCAGGCAGCCCGCCCACCAGAATGCTGATGAAGATGATGTTGTCGATGCCGAGAACGACCTCCATCAGCGTCAACGTGAGCAGCGGCAGCACCCAGTCCATCGCCCACGCTTAGCCGCTCCCGCGGCGTGTAGCTCGTCATTCGCCGCACGCCCGCCAGCCATTCACCGCGCCCAGTTGAGCTGGGTCGAGCGCGGTCTACCGCGAGCCCGGCACGGGTATGCCGGCGGCCGTCTTCTTGCGCTTGAAGATGGGCGGCGCCGAGTCGGGCGACGTGAGGTACGTCACGATGTCGCGCAGCTGGTCGTCGGGCAGACGCGCCTGGCTGAAGTTCGGCATCTGGCGGTTCTGGTGGCCCTCGAGGCGGCGCACCCGGCGCACCACCCAGTCGGGCTCGTACAGGCCCGGCGCCCACACCGGGCCGACGCGGCCGTCGAGGTGGCACGTCATGCAGTACTTGTCGGCGAGCTTCTTGCCGTTCGCGGCGTTGCCGCCGGTCGGGTCCTGCAGCAGCACCTCCATCGAGTGGTAGTTCACGCTGTAGTCGAGCGCGGCGACGGCCGGCTTCGGCGTGATGGCCTCGAGAAACGCGTTGAGGTCTTCCTCTTGTTCCACCGTCAGCCCGTCGCCGAGCATGAACGCCTTCTGGCAGATTGCGGCGGCCTTCGCGGGGTCGTTGGCGAACCCGTTCCAGAACACCTTTCTGGCAGCGCTGTTCGCAGCGGTGCGCCCCGAACGAATGAAGCCGTCTTTGACGTCTTTGTCTTCGCCCTTGGTGTGGCAGTGAAAGCAGGTGAGCTTGTTGCCGGCGCCACCAAGCTTCTCGGAGTGGAACAGCTTCTCGCCGCGCGACTTCGGGTCGCCGCTCGTGAACAGGTACTTCAGCTCGAGCTTCTTCTGCGGCTTCTTCTTCGGCGGCGGCTTCGGCTTCGGCGCCTCGGGCAGCACCTGCTGCACCGTCGGCTGCACCACCGCCGCGACGGCGGGCGGCGTCTCGACCGTCTTCTGCACGAACGTGACGTCGAAGACGATCTTCGCCTGGTCGCCGAGCTTCAAGAACAGGCGCGACGGGCGGGGAATGCTGTAGTCGCCGAACGGCACCAGAAACGAGCCGGCCGCGCGCAGCGAGAAGCCGTTCTCGCGCGTGATGTTGATGGGGAAGGTGACCTTGCGGCGAACGCCGTGCACCTCGAAGGTGCCGTGCAGATCGCCCTTCACGCTGCCGCCGACGGGTATCGCTTCGGCCGACGCGCGCTCGATTTTTTCGATGGTCAAAATCGCCTTCGGGAAGCGGCTCGACTGCAGAAACTCGACGCGCATGTCTTCGTCGCGCTGGTCGATGCCGGTGCGCACCGTGTCGATGTCGACGGCGACCGAGCCGTTCGCCTTCGCCCACCCGTCGGGGTCGATGTTCAGCGCGCCGTTCACCTGCCGCGTCTCGCCGTGAACGTCGTCGAACGGGCCTTCGATGATGAAGTGAACGATGCCCTTCGACCGAACCCACTGCCCTTCGGCGGCGCTCGCCACCGAAGCCACCAACAGACCGAGCGTCAGCGCAGCGGTTCTCATCATTCCTCCACGATGGCGCCGCGCATGGGGCCGAGAATGCCGAGCAGCTCACCCTTTTCTTGGGCCGGCACCTTGAACTTGTCGAGCGTGGCGACGAGGTGGCCGACGAGCGCGTCGAACTGCGCGTTCGTGATTCTCATGCCCGCGTGCGCCGACTTCATGTCGCGGCCCGAGTACGTGCAGGGCCCGCCGGTGCCTGCGCACACGAGCTCGACGAGGCGCTGGCGCAGCCGCGGCACGTCACCGACCGCGAAGCCCGCGTTGATGCGCTCGTCTTTCGCGACGCGCCCGAGAAAGTCGTCGATGACCGCTTCGATGGCCGGCTTGCCGCCGAGCCGCTCGAACAGCGGCTTCTTCGCGGGCTCGGCCTTCGCGGCCGTCTTCGCGGGCTCCGCCGCGAACGAGACGGCAGAGCACAACACCAGCAGGGTGAGCAGGGTCTTCATGGTTGTTGGCCTCTTGCGTTCGGGTGCGGTCAGCCGCTGATGATGAACAGCACGACGCCGATGACGGCGACGGCGGCGGCGGTGACGAACAGCGTGTTCGCGATGCGCGCGTTGCCGAGCCGAGCCTGGTCGCGGTCGTAGAGCACCTGCTGCGAGAACGTGCCCGCCATCTGGTCAGCGAGAATCTGCGAGCGCGCGCTCTGCGAGGTGACGCCGAAGTACGTGCCGACGCCGGCCGTAATGATGCCGGCGCCGATGAGCGCGTAGCTGACCGCGCGCAGGCCGACGTTCTTCTTCGGTGCGGGCTCGTCGACGAGGTTCGGCTCGGGCTCTTTGTTGGCCGGCTTGAGCTGCGCGTTCTCTTTCGGAGCGTCGGCGACCGGCGCGGCCTTCTCGACGGCCTTGGGCTTCTCGGCGGCGGCTACGGCGACCGGCGCGGCCTGCGTGATGGGGCGAATCGCCGAGCCGAGCGTCTCGACCTGGTTCTTCTTGTCGTCCCACGCTTCGGCCCAGAACTCGACCTCGGCGGCGTCGGTGTCGGCAGAGGCGATGCCGCCTGCGGGGGCCGTGTCGACGGGCCGCCACCCGTTGCCGTCGCGCACGTTGATGCGCACGGCCTTCACGATCGAGAGCGGGTCGGTCTTCACCTGCACCGAGACCTTCTTCACCTTGCCGCCGCTGGCCTCGGGGTCGAGGGCGACGAGCTGGTTGCCTCCGGCCTGGGCGACCCAGGCGAGGGCGGCGTCGAGCGCC